>JAJZUC010000089.1 GCA_021847245.1 Deltaproteobacteria bacterium
ACGACCGTCTCGGTGAGCCCGGCGGGATCTTCGGCCATGCGGCTTTCGGCGTGCATCCGGACGAACTCCCGCACCGGCAGGTCCATGACGAAGTTCATGTTCTGGGAGAGCTGGGCCACGAGCTTCTGCTCCACGGCGTAGCGGCGGGCAGGATCGGGGACGGCGCCGTTCACCAGCACCCGCCGCCCCGTGGGGGTGTCCCCCTGGGCGAGCCATTCGATGTCGGCCAGAAAGCGGCTCTTCCCCGAACCGGTGGGGCCGACGATGGAGGTCACCTCCCCCGGCACCAGGGTGAGGGTGAACTCCTCGGCCCGCCCCGTCTTGTCCCGGCCACCGATGACGGTGACCGACTCCACCGCCGCCGCGGGGGGAGTCGCCAGCCGGGCCATCCAGGCGAGAAACGACCGGAAACGGGCGGGAAGCTCCTCCGGCTCCACCCCCCGGTCCCGGAGCGCCTCGGGATCGAGCCCCGCCGCCAGTTCCTCCATGGTTGCGCAGGGGGGCGCCTCTCCCACCCCCAGGGAGGCGAGAAAATCGCCGACCGCCGGCTGCCTGGCCAGGAGCTCCTCCATGGTCAGCCGCGACCAGGCGACGTCAAAGTCGAGTGCTTCGCGGCCGCTCATGCCGGAAACTCCATCTTCCGCACGTTCCCCATCTGGAAGTCGGCCCCGACCCGCCGCTGCCCGAGGCAGTAGGAGCAGAGCGCCGCCGGCATGGAAAAGCGGAGCTGGGCCCCCTCCAGGGTCGGCACCTCGGCCGCCTCCCGGAAGAGCCTGGCCAGATGGTCCCCCCCCTGGCCGGTGAGGCCGTTCACCGGCACGACCACGGCCCGGGGATTCGCCTGCCGCACCCGGAACGAGAAGACCTCCCGCTCGGCCTGGGAGACGATGTCCCCCTTGGTCAGCACCACCACGTCGGCCATGGTGAGCATGGGGCCGATCTTTTGCGGCGTCTCGACCCCGGCCAGGTGGTCCACCACGCAGACCGCCAGGACGTCCCGGATGTGGGGGGCGCAGCGGTTGCACAGGCCGGCGCTCTCGCAGACCAGCAGATCGAGGCCGGCCCTTTTCCCCCAGGCGAGGCTCTCCTGGACGTTCACCACGAAGAAATGGTCGGGGCAGAGGTTGCCGGCGAGCCCCACCGCCACCGGCACCCCGGCCCGCTCGAAGAGCTGGCGGTCCCGGGTGGAGATGCAGTCGAACTTCACCACCCCCACCTTGACCCCCGTACCGGCCAGGACCTCGATGGCCCTCAGGATCACCGAGGTCTTTCCCACCGACGGCGGCCCCGCCACGGTAACGAACCTCACGCCCCCTCCCCCCGGAAGGCCCGGCGGAACTCGGCGTCGATCTCCGCCAGGAGCGCCTCGATGTCGTGCTCCTTCACGAACTCCCAGCCGATCCAGAAAAACGTCGCCTCGGCGGGGATCCCGTTATCCACCTCCGGATGGAGCGCCGGGAAGAAGGCGCCGGCACAGATCCGCGCCACCTCCGGGCCGGTGAGGAAACGAACCACGTCGGCAAGTTCCTCCCGCCGGTCGCGTTTCACCAGCATGGTAACCGGGCTCACCAGGGCGCCGTCGCCGGGCCAGACGATCTCCACGTCGTCGCGGTTGCGGATGGCGTTGGCGAAGAAGAGCGGCATGACGCTCACCGCCGGGGCGTCGTCGCGACCGCTGCCGGCCGCCTTGACCATCTGGGAGGGGTGCCAGCCGTGACGCGTGGAGCGGCCGAGCTGGCGGACCCCCTCCATGCCGAACGCCTTGTGGACCGCCAGGAGGAGCGTCTCGCAGAAGGAGCCGTCCCGGTTCCCCCGGATCGCCACCGACTTCTCCAGCTCCGGCGCCAGGAGATCCCGCCAGCGCCGGGGCACCGGCCGCCCCCCGAGGCGCCCCTTGTCCACCACCAGCACCAGCAGATTCATGCAGAGCATTGTGTAGTGGCGCTCCGGGTCCAGCACCCCGAGGGCCGCCAGGTGCCGGTCGCCGGCGAAGTCGATGACCGCCTCGAAATCCCCCGGCTTGATGAACCGCTCCACGAACCCCCTGTGGAAGAAGCCGTTGAAACCGGGGGTGACGATGATGTCGGGGAGCTCGCCGATGGTCTCGAAATGGGCCACGTAGTCGTAGTAATCCACCTGGTTGTTGGCGTTTCCCTCGATGCAGAAGGTTATGGGGCGGGCATCGGCGGGGCGCCCCCGGAGAAAGCGGTGAAACGCCTCCTCCACCGGCACCTTGAGGGGGCACGGCAGGAGCGCGAAGAGGTTCACCGTCCCGGCCCCCGGCAGGGTCTCCTCGACGGCGCGGGCCCCGCCCCCTTCCGCCATTCCGGCGGTTTCGGCCAGGTTGCGGCAGAACGCCTGCGGGTCGATCCGGCGCTCCCGCAGCACGCTTCTGAGCCGCACTACCGTTCCGAAGGACTCCCGCACCTCCGGGTCGGCGAAAACCCCGAGGCCGTTCGCTTCGAAGAGCGCCAGCGCCGCGGGATGCTCTGCCACGATCCTGCCGATGGTCATGTCGAGAAAAGCCGATTCCATGATTAAAATCCTTTCCGGTGACCTGCACAACCGTTCGGACTCATCAGAGCAGATTCCGTTCCGACGTCGCGTCTCTTCTTCCAACACCTCGCAACCGTTGACATTTTCGGCACAACTCGCCGACACGCCTCCCGATGGGGTCGCTTCCGGGCTGTTCATGCCTCGCGCATCTGCCCAAAAAAGCGGCACAAATTAAATGGAGCATAAAAAAAATATACATATTGTATACAAAATTCAGAGTGTTACCATTGGGATAGTTAACTGCGGCTCATTGATTCACGGCGGAGGCAAAAGGAGGGAAAAGCGATGAAGGTTCCACCTCAACTGGGGAGAGTTCAGCAACCCGAAGGAGATATGAGCGCCCGGCACCCTCAATTTCACCGCAAGGAGGAAGTTATGAAAGTATTCGGTCTCGCTTTCGCCATCATGCTCCTCATCCTCCTCGTCCTGCTGAGCGTGGCATCCCACGCGCTGGATACCGCAATCTCCGTTGCCGACGATTACGGCCTTCTGGCCGGCAGCTTCCTCGGTTTCGCCTCGCTCATCGTGGCGGCGAAGCTGATTCCGGGGATGATCCGCTTCGCCGCCATCATCGGGGAGGAGGAAGCGGAGCCGATAAAAGAGGCCTCTCCGGCTCCGGGAGAAAGCTCCGCCTGACGGCCGCTTCCGGCTGGCCCCTGAGCGCCGTGGGGGCCGGCCGCAAGCCCCATCCATCTCACCCCGTGCGCCGCAGAAGCTCCTCGGCGGTGGGGAGATCCTCTTCCGCCACCCTGATCTGTCGCGGGCCTATTCCCGCCTCCGCCTCCGGGGCGAGGAAGTACTCGATCCCCGCAGTCCGCAGAATCGCCTCCACTCTCGCCAGGTCCGCCGCATCCTTCGGATCGTAAAACTTGACCATCGCTCCACCTCCTGTTTCAATCGGACTGCAACCAATTGTACCACGGATGAATCTATTCTCATCACCGTCCGAGCGGTGGCATTGCCCTCCCGACTGTGGTATGGTTATCCGGTTCAAACCGGACGCAACACCATTGCCGCAGGCTGCCGGAGCCGCCGGGAAAGCGGCGGAGAATTTCATCACAGGAGGGGGCAACGACATGATCACGCACATCGTATTCTTCAAGCTGGCCGACCCCACGGCCGCCAACATCCAGACCACACGGGAAAAACTCGAGAGCATGCGGGGAAAGATCGAGGAACTGCGGCACCTGGAGGTGGGGGTCGACGTCGTCCGTTCCGAGCGCTCCTACGACCTGGCCCTGGTGACCAGGTTCGACTCCCTGGAGGCGCTCCAGGCCTACCAGGTCCACCCCTACCACGCCAGCGAGGTCATCCCCCACATGAAGGCAGTCTGTTCGTCGATCGCGGCGGTGGACTACGCCTCGTAGGACCCTGCCGGCCGGCGCACAAAAAGAAAACGCCCCGCTGCCATCTCTGGCAAGGGGCGTTTCGCATCTATGGAGATAATTTCCAGGGTCCCGGCGCTAGATCCAGCAGCCGCCCCCCTCGATCTTCTCCCCTTCTTCCCTGGTCTTGGGCGAAACCTTGTACTTTGCCTCCCTGACCGCCATCCTGACCTTTTCCAGCGCCTCGTCGGTCACGTCACCCAGCTTCTCGCGGACCTCGCGGCCGGTCCTGGGGGTGAGCAGGAGTGCAGCGCCGGCGGCGAGGGCCGCGCCGGCAAAGAAGGCGAAGATCGCTGCGGTTTCGGTGTTTCTCGTGTCTGCCATGCGGTACGCTCCTTGGGTCGTCGTAGGCCTCGCAACGAGGCTCGTGGATATTTTTAACACAGAAACGGTCCCATGAAAACCTCTTGTTGCCTCCTCCTCACTCCTTACGCCTCACCCCTCACAGACTCACCGCCTCACCTGAACTCCGGCGGCGGGGTCACGATCCGCCAGCGGAGGTCGCCGTCCTTCTCCTCGTAGCGCCACTGCTGCACGTCCTGGACGCTCTTCAGCCGGGTCGAGGGGAGGATGTAGTAGTCGATCTCCATCCGGACCGTCGCCGTCCCCTTCTCCGGGTCCAACTCCGTCGACACCACCCGGTAGTCGGCCACGGAGACTCCCTTGGCTGCCGTCGCCCGGGCAAGGCACTCCTCCTTCACCCCCCCGTCGGCAAAGGTGAGGCAGGCCTGCTCCACCTCCTGCCACCGGATGCTCCGGTTGTACTCCCGGGAGCTATCCGTGAAGCGCTCCGCGATCAGGTAGGGGTTGCGGCAGCCGGCAAGGGCGACGGCGACGAGAACCAGGAGCAGCAACCGGCGAATCGGCATGGGGGACCTCACTTTTCCTTGATGTAGCGCACGAGCTCCGCGGCGATCTCGTACCGGCCGAAGGGGGGGACGAGGTAGAAGCCGCCGACCCGGCCGCGGGCGGCGTCGATGAACTCCCTGGCGATGGCGAGCCCCTCCCGCACCCCTTCGTCCTTCTCCTTCCCCCGCATCCGCTGCCGGATTTCGTCGGGGATCACGATCCCCGGCACCTCGTTGTGGAGAAACTCGCAGTTGCGCTCGCTCACCAGCGGCAGGATGCCGGGGAGGATCGGGACGCCGAGGTGGGCGGTCTGCTCCAGCATCGCGTCGAGGCGCGCCAGGTCGTAGATCGGCTGGGTCTGGACGAAACGGGCGCCGTTGGCAACCTTCTTCTCCAGCCGCGCCGTCTGCACCTCCATCCGCTGGCCGTTGGGATTGAAGGCGCAGCCAATGGCAAAGCCGGCGCCGCGCCCCAGCGGATTGCCGAGGGCGTTCACCCCGGCGTTCAGGTCGGCGAGGAGCTTGATCAGGGTGAAGGAGTTCAGGTCGTAGACCGAGGTGGCGCCGGCCTGCTCGCCGATCCGGGCCGGGTCGCCGGTCACCGCCAGGATGGAGCGGATGCCGAGGAGGCTCGCCCCCATGAGGTCGGACTGGAGGCCGAGGAGGTTGCGGTCCCGGCAGGTGACGTGGACGATCACCTCGATCCCCGCCTCCCGCTGGACCAGATGCCCGAGGGCGATGTTCCCCATCCTGATCCGCGCCAGGGGGTTCTCGGCGATGTTGATGGCGTCGGCCCCGGCGGCCTTCAGCGCCCGGCTGCCGGCGATGATCTTCTCGCAGTCGAATCCCTTGGGGGGATCGAGCTCCACCGTGACCACCGGCTCCTGCCCCCAGCGGGCCAGGAACCCTTCCGCGGCCGCGGCGGTCTCCCGGCGCTCCTCCGCCGGGAGCTCCGGCACCACCACCTGCCGCGCGGCGGGGCGCATCCCGCCGAGCCGCTCCGCGAGACGCCGGATATGCTCCGGCGTGGTGCCGCAGCACCCCCCCACGAGCGCCGCCCCGGCCTCCACCATCTCCACGGCCCGCTCGGCGAAGTAGTCGGGGGTGGTCCGGTAGACGTGGCGGCCGTTCACGTATTCCGGGAAACCGCTGTTGGGATAGGCGGCCAGGGGTCGCTCGGTCACCCGCGCCATCCGCCGGACGGTGTCGAGGATCTCCAGGGGACCGGCCCCGCAGTTGGCGCCAATGACGTCGGCACCGCCGGCGGCCAGCTCCAGCGCCACCCGCTCCACATCAAGACCGCCGGCGATCCGCCCCTGCTCCAGAAACGCCATGTTCGCCACCACCGGAAGCCCCGTCTCCCGGGCCGCCGCCAGGGCGCACCTGAGCTGGGGGAGGTCGGTGAAGGTCTCCAGGATGAGGAGGTCGACCCCCCCCTCGGCGAGGGCCGCGGCCTGCCGCCGGTAGATCTCGGTGGTCTCCGCGGCGGAGAGCTCCCGCTCTTCCCCCTTCAGCCGGACCAGGGGTCCCACGGAACCGGCCACGAAGGCGTCGTACCCGGCGGCCGCCTCCCGGGCCAGCTCGGCCCCCCGGAGATTGATCTCCCGCTCCCGCTTCTCCAGGCCGATGGCCGCCAGCCTGGTCCAGTTGGCGCCGAAGGTGTTGGTCTCGATCACCCGGGCCCCGGCGGCCAGGTACTCCCGGTGGAGTTCCAGGACCAGGGAGGGGCGGACCAGGTTCAGGTGCTCCACGTTGGCGTCGAGGGAGACCCCCTTGGCGTAGAGCATGGTCCCGATGGCGCCGTCGCCGATGAGGACTTCGGATTTGAGCCGTTCGATGAATTTCATGGCTTAGAGTTTCCCCAGCACCTTCAGCAGGTGCGGCACCATCTGCTTCTTGCGCGACATGACCCCCTTGAGCTCGTAGAGGTGAGGCTCCACCTGGGGATACCCCATGAGGTGGGCGAGCTCGTTCTTCCCTTCCGCCAGGAAGAGGGTGGTCTCGGTGTAGATGTCGGTCACCATGAGGCCGGCCAGATCGAGACGGTCGGCCGCCTTCACCACTTTCAGGGCCTCCCGGAGGGTCTCCTTCAGCTCGTGGAACTCGTCGAAACCGACCACCTCCACCTGGCCGACCCCGAAGAGGGTCTCGCCGGCGGTGAAGTGCTTGAAGTCGGAGCGGATCGCCTTCTCCGGGGAGCCGTGGGCCGAAAATCCGCCGCAGGAGGAGAAGATCTCCTTGCCGAAGACGACGTGGTCGAGCCCCGAGCGCTCCTCGAGCCAGGCCACCAGCTCCCGGTCGCGGCCGGTGGTGGTGGGGGACTTGAGGATGACGGTGTCGGAGAGGATGCCGGCCAGCAGGAGCGCGGCGATCTTCTGCTGCGGCTCCACTCCCCGTTCGCGGTAGAGGGAGGCGACCACGGTACAGGTGCTCCCCACCGGCGCCGCCATGAAGGTGATCGGCTGGTTCGTCGGGGGGTTGCCGAGCTTGTGGTGGTCGATCACCTCCAGGATCTCCACCGCCTCGGCGCCGGGGACCGCCTGGCCGAGCTCGTTGTGGTCGACGAGGATCAGGGCGTAGGGGAGCGGGGCCAGCAGCGACGACTTGGTGGCGACCCCGGCGATGGTCCCGTCCTCCTCCACCGCGATCACCGCCGGCTCCCCCGAGTGGAGGAGCTTGAGCCGCAGGTGCTCCAGGGGTTCGGCGACGCCGATCTTCTCGAACTTCGACTCCACGAAGCGGGAAAGCGGCGTCGAAAGGCGGGCCAGCCAGGCGGCGGTGGCGGTATCGTGGGGGGTGGAGAGGACCGTCACCCCCTTCTCACTTGCCCGGCCGAGGAGCTCGTCGGCCACGCCGAAGCCGCCGGTCACCACCAGGAGCCGCGCCCCCCGCTCGATGGCCGACTGGTGGATGCTCTGCCGGTCGCCGGTCATGATGAGAAGGGTTGCCGGGTCGTACCCGTCGATCCGCCCCGAGAACGACTCCTCCAGCATGGCGCCGATGAAGAGATGGAGGTGCTCCACCCCGTCGTCCGGCCCGCCGGTGAGGAAGGTCCCGTCGAGGCAGGCGGCCAGCGAGCGAAGCGAGGCGTCGACCCCGCGCTTGCGGTCGCCGCCGGCCACCAGGTACTTCTCGGAGAGGCGAAGCAGCGACACGAGCCCCAGGGGGACCCCCCCCTCGTCCACCACGGGAAGGACCCGGATGGTGTTCGTGTGGAAGAGCTCCAGCGCCTCCTTGAGCGGCATCGCCCCCGGGGCGGTCACCGGCTGGCGCTTCAGGATGTCGCGCACCTTGGGATGGACGTCGGCCAGATAGGTCGGCGGCTCGATGCCGAGCCGGTCGAGGATGTACCGGGTCTGGGGGTTCGGCTCCCCCGCCATGGCGGCGGCCACGCGGGGGTGGCCGGTCGCTCTCTTCAGCTCCGCGTAGGCGATGGCCGACGCTATCGAATCGGTGTCGGGGTTACGGTGCCCGATCACGTAGACCTGCTTTGTCATCACTGCTCCTGTTGGGTTTTTCTGGCGTTTCGCGGCGCTCCCGTGGTATGAGAGAGAGGTATTTCCCATCCGCGACGCGAGGAGTTTTTCCGCATGCACGAAGCGATACAGTGGCTCGTCGCCACCATCGGCGCCATGGGCTACCCGGGCATCTTTCTCCTGATGGGGATGGAGAGTTCCGTCATCCCGATCCCGAGCGAACTCGTCATGCCCCCCGCCGGCTACCTCTCCCACCAGGGGGAGATGAACATCTGGGTGGCGATCCTCTGCGGCACGGCGGGAAGCCTGGTCGGCGCCTACGTGAACTATTTCGCCGCCCACAAGCTCGGCCGGCCGCTGCTGCTCAAGTACGGAAAGTATGTCTGGATTACGGAGGAGAAGTTCGCTAAAGTCGAGTCATTCTTCCACAAACACGGGGAGATTTCAACGTTCATCGGCCGGCTCCTCCCGGTGGTGCGGCACCTGATCTCCCTCCCCGCGGGACTTGCCGGGATGCACCACGGCAAATTCGCCTTCTACACCACCCTCGGCGCCTTCTTCTGGGTGACGATCCTCGCCGGGATCGGCTACATCATCGGCCGCGAGGAGGCGCTCATCATGCGCTACTCCCACCAGGCGGTGATCGGGGTGGTCATCTTCAGCGCGGTCCTTGTGGCGGTGTATGTACGGCGGCACCGGAGGAGAGCCGGCAAAGAGGTATAAGCCCGGGAGAGATTTACCCCTTTCAAACCGAACGGGTGGAGGCCCTTCGCCTACTGGCCACAGCAGCGCCCCAGTCGCCGTCAAGGCTGGGGCGCCGATGTTTCTACCAGCTCTTTTCTGTTATGTATCCCTGCTGAGGATGGTTCGGCTGGCCGGGGTAACGAAGCTCCAGGCGACCCCTAGTTCAGAAGCTTCTTCCGTGGCCGTCCTTTAGAAACGGAATCCGAAGAGTCCGCCATCCTCTTTTGCATCGGTCAAAACGATAGGCAAGACATATTCTCGCAGGTCAAACCCCTCCGTCTTCTCCTTGAAGGCATCGTCCTCGTTCATAGTCACGATGTATTGGAACCCAAGTTCATGGGCCGTTTCTGCCCCGGCCTTCAACGCACTTATGACTTGGCGGCCATCGACTCCATCAAAAAGATGGCTGTCATGGATCAGAAAACCCGGTCCGATTCCGCGCTTCGTGCATAGGCGCATGAGCATCAGGTCGAAGCAGAATATCTGCATGTTCTTGATACCTTTGCTGCGGGAACCCTGCATCGGGAACTGGAATAGAGGGCCGTTTGAGGTTTCTTCCACGGTCATGCTACCTGCCGACTCGTAAAGTCGCCTTGAGGTTTCCTCGAAGGCAAGAATGGCCTCCGATAACTGAAGGAGACATTTGATTGATCATTTACGCGATCAGGATTTCCTGCAGCATTATAGTGCCATCCTCCTGGCATACTTTCTAAACGTATATATCGGCCATCAGTTGCCTTACCTGTTCCTTGCATTGGAACCCCTGTGGCACCAAAAAGGAAATCTTCTTTGTGTTTTTCAGTTAACCCAGAACCATTGACAAGCTTTCCGCGAAAATCTGCCTCGTCGCAAACGTGATATCCAGTGACTAGGAAAGTCGATTCATACCAGGCTGCATCTAGATCAAGCTGTAGTACCGGCATAAGGACGTCTGCCGCCGTAGTTGTCAGCTCGACCCTGCCACTCTGGCGGGTTTCTAATAATATTAACACCTCACCATTTCCATCAGTCTTACCGGCTGACCTAATAAAATCAGTAGCTCGGTTCGACGTAATAACAAGTTCATGATTAGGCTTAGGAGAACCATCAGCTCTTACAAGCTTTGCCTGGGAGCATTCCCTGTTTTTGTAACGTTACTTGACCCCATCGACCTGCCCCACAAAAAAAGCTGGACATTCTCCTCGTTTCCCCCTATCGTACACTGGGAAACCAGGAGGAAACGAGATGACACAGGT
>JAJZUC010000090.1 GCA_021847245.1 Deltaproteobacteria bacterium
GCGGTGACGGTGTTCTCCGGGACGTCGATGCTGACCCCCTTGACCGCGTGGGTCGAGCCGAAGTGGACGTTGAGATTGTCGATTTTTACCTTGGTGTTCATTCAAATACCTCGGGTGGTGATGGCGAAGGGGCGCGCGTCAGCTTTGATATTTGTTCCGCCCCAGATAGCGGGCGGTGAGGCTCAGGGCGAACATCAGCGTCACGAGGACCAGTGCCCCCGCCCAGGCGAGCCGGTGCCAGTCTTCATAGGGGGAGATGGCGAAGTTGAAGATCTGCAGCGGCATGGCGGCGATGGGCTCGGTCAGCTTCCTGCTCCAGAACTGGTTGCCCAGGGCGGTGAAGAGGAGCGGCGCCGTCTCGCCGGATATCCGCGCGATTGCCAGGAGGACCCCGGTCAGGACCCCCTTCATGGCGCTGCGCAGCGTAACCCGCAGGCTCGTGCGCCAGAGGGGGACCCCCAGGGCGAGGGACGCCTCCCGCAGGGTGTCGGGGACCATCTTCAGCTGTTCCTCGGTGGTGCGGAGCACGATCGGGATCATGATGAGCGCCAGGGCCACCGCGCCGGCAAGGGCCGAGAAACTCTTCATCGGCACCACCATCAGGGTGTAGGCGACCATGCCGGTGATGATGGAGGGGACCCCGGAGAGGACGTCGGCCGCGAACCGGATGACGTTGGAGACGCGGCTGCCGCCGTACTCGACGAGGTACATGGCGCCGAAGACCCCCACCGGGATCCCGAGCCCCGAGGCGAGCACGATCAGGATGCACGAGCCGGCCATGCCGTTGGCCATCCCCCCGCCGCTCTCACCGGTCGGCTTCGGGATATGGATGAAAAAGTCGGGAGAGAGGGAGCTGAACCCCATCTTGACGATATGGGCGAAGATGAGGACGAGGGGGAGAAGGACCGCCAGGGTTGCCGACGCCATGAAAAGGGTCATCATCCCGCTCTTGAGCCCGCGGATGGAAGGGATTCTCATTTGGCACCTCCCCTGGCCCCCCTGCGGGTCATCCCCCAGAGGAGAAGCCGGGCCAGGACGTTAATGACGAGGGTGACCGCCAGGAGGATCAGGCCGATCTCCATGAGGGCGGCGCCGTGGAGCGCAGAGGAGGCCTCGGCGAACTCGTTGGCGATGACGCTCGGCATGGTGTAGGCGGGGGAGAGGAGCGACAGGGATATCTGCGGCGTGTTGCCGATTACCATGGTTACCGCCATGGTCTCGCCGATGGCCCGGCCGAGCCCCAGGATCACCGCGCCGAGGATGCCGGAGCGGCCGTAGGGGAGGACCGCCATCCGGATCATCTCCCAGCGGGTGGCGCCGAGGGCGATGGCCGCCTCGCGCTGGCTCTGGGGAACGGCCAGAAGCACCTCCTTGGTGATGGAGGTGATGATCGGGACCACCATGATCATCAGGATGAAGACGGCGGCGAGCATGCTCACCCCGTAGGGTGCCCCCTCGAAAAAGGGGAGAAAGCCGAAATGGTCGATAAGGTAGGGCTGCACCGTCTGCTGCAGCCACGGCGCCATCACCAGCACCCCCCAGAGGCCGTAGATGACGCTCGGGACCGATGCCAGCAGTTCGACCAGGGCCGCCACCACGGCGCCGAATCTCTTCGGGGCGATCTCCGTGACGAAGATGGCGGTCCCGACGGAGAGCGGCGTGGCAAGGAGGAGGGCGAGGATCGACGAGACCACGGAGCCCCAGATGTAGGGGAGGGCGCCGAAGGATTCCTGGACCGGATCCCACTCCCGTCCGGAGACGAAGCTCCAGCCGAACTTCCTGATGGTGGGAAGGCTCTGGTCCACCATCTCCACGACCATGACCGCGATGATGACGAGGATGCTGAAAGCGAAGAGGACGGTTACTCCCTTGAAGATGAAGTCGCCGCTCACTCCCCGTTCAGGCTTCAATCTGCGGAAGGCTGCTTCCGTTGACACCGTATCCTCCCTCTTCCCTGAAGCCCGATTGATGGATGCTTCTGCGGGGTTGCTGTTCATTGGGGTTCCCGGATCCGAACAGGTTGTTTCCTGTTGTTGCGTTCGTTACGTATTCTTAACACGATCGTAATAATGCCGCGCACAGAAGAATGGCCCGGACGGACGCCGCTCTGGTAAGCGGGCCGGCCGGGCCTTCGGCATCAGTACTTGATGGTCTTGATGGTTTTCCCGACCATCTTCTTGACGTTTTCGGGAAGCGGCGCATAGAGAAGCGGAGCCGCCATCTTCTGCCCCTTCTCCAGCTCCCAGTTCAGGAACTCCACCAGTCTCCTGCCGGTCTCGCGGTTCTTCTGCTGCTGATAGATCAGGAGGTAGGTGAAGCCGGCGATCGGATAGGCGTTTTTGCCCGGCTGGTTCACCAGGGAGATGCGGTAGTCGGCCGGCATATGTTTGACGGCGCCTGCTGCGGCGGCGCTGGTGCTCTGGATGGAGGGCTCGACCCAGTAGCCGCTCTTGTTCTTCAGGGTTGCACAGGGGAGCTTGTTCTCGAAGGCGTAGGCCAGTTCCACGTAACCGATGGAGTTGGCGGTGGTCTTAACCTGGCCGGCCACCCCTTCGTTCCCCTTGCCGCCGAGACCGACGGGCCACCTGACCGAGGTCCCCGTGCCGACCTTGTGGGCCCACTCGGAGCTCACGCCGCGGAGGAAGTCGGTGAAGATGGCCGTGGTGCCGCTTCCGTCGGAACGGTGCACGACGATGATCGGCGCATTGGGGAGCCGCACGCCCGGGTTGTCGTCGGCGATGCGCGGGTCGTTCCACTTGGTGATCTTGCCGAGGTAGATGTCGGCCACGTCTTCAACCTTGAGCTTCAGCCCCTTCGGTGCGCCGGGGACGTTGTAGGTGACGACGACGGCGCCCATGACGGTCGGGATATGGAGGAGCTTGCCGGGGGCCGCCGCCAGCTCCGCATCGGAGAGGGGCTTGTCGCTGGCGCCGAAATCGACGGTCTGGGCGGTGATCTGCTTGATCCCGCCGCCGCTGCCGATGGACTGGTAGTTGAATTTCACCGACGGGTTGATCTTGGCGTACTCGCTGAACCACTTGGAGTAGAGCGGGTAGGGGAAGGTGGCCCCGGCGCCGTTGATGAGGGTCTCGGCCCCTGCCTGACCCGCCACCGCGGTGGTCGCCAGAAGCGCCAGAAGCGTGATCGCTTTGCGTACGACGTTGAACATTGCTGCCTCCTTGGAGTTGTTGTTCATCTGCCCTGGATTATACCCGGACAATTGTTACAGACAGGTTACGGCTATTGAAAGAATGGGTGAACTTGTGAAACATTTCCTCAGAGGTCCTCGTGCCGGCCCCGGGGCGAGTACCGCACCGCGATGATCCGCACCGCGGCCAGGGAGAGGACCAGGGCGATCACCATGGCGATCTTTTCCCAGGTCATCTCACGGTACCAGAACGCCATCACCTCGGTGAGGACCGTGACGAGGACCGTGTCGATGATGTAGGTTACCTTCACCCTCCCCTCAGAGAAGTAGGCAAGGGCCGTCCGGAGGATTTCCACGATGGCGAGGACGGTCAGCACATCCACGAGGATCGTCCTGAACGCCCCGTGGAAATCGGCGGAAAAGACCAGCCGGATATCGTAGAAGGTCCAGGCGATGCCGGCCAGGATCGCCAGCAGGATGGCGGTGATGAGCAGGCTCAGGAGCGCCCGCGCCGAAATCTCGAAAAACTTGGTGAGCTTCAGGTCCAGCACATCTTCTCTCCACATCTCGTTCTCCTCTCTCTTGGTGTCAGGCAGCAGGGTAACCGCCCTCTGTGACAGAAGGGTGTCCCCCGGGTGAGGAGTGGGAAACTATTGACATTGCTAGCTTTCGCGCTATTGTGCCGGTGAAGGAAAAAGCAGGGAGGCAATCCATGGACAAGGTCATAACCCATCTGCGGGGACGGTTCGTGACGGGGCTTTTCATCGTCATCCCCCTCGGAATCACCATCTTCATCCTGAAGTTTCTCTTCAGTTTCGCCGACGGCATCTTCGGCACGTACCTCGATGATCTCTTCATCGCCCTTACGCACCACAACTACTACTTCCCGGGGCTCGGGATGATTACCGGCGCCGTGGTGATCTACCTGACCGGCGTTCTCGCCGCCAACGTCATGGGGACGCGGCTCATCCGCTGGTGGGACGGGCTTCTGTCGCGCATCCCCCTGGTGAAGTCGATCTATACCTCCAGCAAACAGCTGACCCAGGTCTTCCAAGAGGGGAAAACGTCGTACCGCCGGGCGGTCTTCGTGGAGTGGCCCCGCAAGGGGGTACGGGCGGTGGGGTTCGTCACCGCCGAGGTGGAGCGGGACGGGGAGCGGCTCGTGGTGGTCTACGTGCCGACCATGCCGAATCCCACCTCTGGCTTTGCTCTCTTTTTCCGGGAAGAGGAGGTGACGGAAAGCGGCATGTCGGTGGAGGATGCGGTCAAGTTCGTCGTGTCGGGAGGGGTGGTGGTGCCGTAAGCGGTGCGCGCCTTACGCCTTCTTCAGCGTGAACCAGAAGGTCGATCCCTTGCCGTGCACGCTTTTGACCCCCACGGAGCCGCCGTGGAGCTGGACGATGTGCTTGACGATGGAGAGCCCGAGGCCGGTCCCCCCCTCCTCGCGGCTGCGGGCGGCGTCGACGCGGTAGAACCGCTCGAAGATCCGCGCCAGGTCTGCCGGCGGGATGCCGATGCCGGTGTCCTTCACCCCCACCTTCACCATGGCCCCCTCGTCGGAAACCATGAGCGAGACGGCACTCCCGGAGGGGGAGTACTTGATGGCGTTGTCGAGGAGGTTGATCAGCACCTGCTCCAGCCGGCCCGGGTCGGCAAGGACCGTCGGGGCCCCCACAAGGGGGGCACAGTCGATGGTGATCTTCTCGACGGCGGCCTTCTGCTCCAGGAGTCCGGCCACATGCCGGGCGACCCGCTCCAGGTTCACCCCGGTCAGCTCCAGGCGGAGCATGCCGGATTCGAGCCGGGAGAGGGTGAGAAGGTCGCCGATCAGGGCCGCGAGCCGGTCCGAGTGGCTGTAGATGATCTCGATGAACCGCCGGGCCCGTGCCGGGTCGCTCTCCAGCGTCCCCCCGATCAGCGCCTCGGCATACCCCTTGATGACCGTCACCGGGGTCCGCAGCTCGTGGGAGACGTTGGCGACGAAATCGCGGCGGATCTTTTCGAGCTTCTTGATGTCGGTGATGTCGTGGAAGACCGCCACCACCCCGTGGAGCTTCCCTTCCTCGGTGAGAGGGACCCAGTGGGTCAGCACGTGCCTCTCCTCTCCGAGGCCGAGGGTAAGCTCCTCCAGCCGCTCGCTCCCCGAGGCGACGACGGATCTGAACGCGTCGTGGAGGGCGGGATGGCGGGTGATTTCGATGATGTGGCGCCCCTCGACGTTTTCCGAGAGGGCAAAGAGTTCGAGGAAAGCGGGGTTCACCAGGGTGATCTCCCCCCTGGCGTCGGAAACCATGAGCCCCTCTCCCATCCCGCGAAGGATCGTGTCGAGCCGGGCCTTCTCCGCCGAGATCTGTTCCATGTGGTGCTCGATCCGGGCCGACATCTCGTTCATGACCCGGGCCAGCTCGCCAACCTCATCGCGGGTCGTCACCGGGATGCGGCGGGTGAACTCCCCCGAGCCGATCTGGGTGGCAAGGGTAGTCATCGTGCGGAGCGAGCGGGACGTGACGCGGGAGAGGATATAGCTCAGCACCAGGGCGATGGCGAGCCCGATGAGCAGGGACGCCGCCAGGAGTGTCCGGATGCTTGCCTTTGCCTTCTCCAGGGAGGTGAGGGGGAGCGCCAGGCGCAGGATCCCGCCTTCGCCGGCAGCGGTCTTCAGTGGAACCGCCGTGTAGAGCATCGGGGTCCTGATGGTAGCGGAATACCGCACCGAACTGCCGCTGCCGCTTCTGAGGGCCGCCTGCACCTCGGGGCGCTGAAGGTGGTTTTCGAGGGTCCCGAGCTGGTCGGGAGGGACCTCCGAGTCTCCCACCACCACTCCGTCGGCTAGGATGATGGTCACCCGTGCCCGGATCTCGTCCGAGATGGTGGATGCGGTGCGGGGGGCATCCCGCCGCATGTCCCCGATGTTGCGCTGTGCGATGAGCCGCGCCAGGCGGGTCTCGCTGGCGAGGTTTTCCCGGATCTCCTCGGCCAGGTGGGTGTCGAGGGTGTAGGAAAGATAGGCAAAGAAGACCCCGCCGATGAACAGGACGAGGACGAGGTAGGACGCCATCAGCTTCCACTGGATCCGGAATCTCACGGCTCCTCCATCTTGTAGCCGAAGCCGCGCACGGTCCGGATCAGGTCGCCGGCCGGCCCGAGCTTGGTCCGCAGGCGGGTGACGTGGGTGTCGACCGTGCGGGTATCACCGACGTAGTTGTAGCCCCAGACGTTTTTCAGCAGCAGGTCCCGGCTCTGGACACGGCCGAGACGCTCGGCCAGATTCAGGAGAAGCTTGAACTCGGTGGTGGTGAGAATAACCTCTTCGCCGGCCACGACCACCTGGTGCCGCGCGGTATCGATGGTCACCGGCCCGATGGAGAGAATTTTCCCCTCGGGCCGGTCGGGAAGGGAGCGGCGGAGAACCGCCTTTACCCTGAGCAACAGTTCCCTGGCGGAGAACGGCTTCACCACGTAGTCGTCGGCCCCGACCTCGAAACCGACCACCCGGTCGATCTCTTCCCCCCGCGCCGTCAGCATGATGACCGGAATCGTCGCCGTCTTTTCGGATTTTTTCAGCATCTTGCAGACGTCGATCCCCATGACGCCGGGGAGCATCAGGTCAAGGATGATCAGGTCCGGGTTTCGGGTTCGCGCCGCTTCCAGGCCGCTGGCGCCGTCGAATGCCGTGACGGCCTGGTACCCTTCCTTTTCCAGGTTGAACGCCACCAGCTCCGCCAGGTCTCGTTCGTCTTCAATGATAAGGATTGTCTTCATGGGGTTCCGTCCTCCTCGCTGCAGAGCGTAGCGAAGAGATATTGCAGTTGTGTTACAGTTGTGTAAAGTAGCAGTAAAATCGCAACTTACGCGGCTTTCCACAAAAAATGTGGATAGAGTTGTGGATAAAAATGTTGGTACGTCATAAAGCTGAAATAAAACAAATGCAAATAGCGAATTGCCCAAATTTTAGGCATGGTCCGAGGAAGCCGTTTTGGGCTAAAAACCTAACTATAACATATACTTATCGTAAGGTGTTGAAATGAAAGTGGTATCGACTTGTCAAGAATTATTGTGACAACTGTAACACGAAGTGTAAAACCGGTAAAAAAATAATACCCTGTTTGAATAACTTGACTTGCCACCAGAGGCATGGTAATTCGTAAAACCTCAAAAAATCAATAAGTTGTTTGCTTGAAATGAAATTTGAACCCCCGAAACTCAGGAGGATGGTGCATGTCGCAACCACTTGAATTCACGGTTGGAGGACTGCTCGACTCGGTGGCGGTCCGGTATCCGGACAACGATGCCCTCGTCTATGTCGACCGGGGGATTCGCTACAGCTACCGCGAGTTCAATGAGATCTGCCGCCAGGTGGCCAAGGGGCTCCTGGCTCTCGGGATCCGGAAAGGCGACCACGTATCCATCTGGGCGTACAATGTCCCCGAATGGGTCATTCTCCAGTTTGCCACCGCCAAGATCGGCGCGGTTCTGGTGACGGTCAACACCAACTACAAGTCGGCGGAACTAGAATATATCCTCAAACAGTCCGACTCCAGGGTCCTCTTCCTGGTGAGGTCGTTCAAGGATACCGATTACGTCGCGACGCTGAACGAGGTCGTGCCGGAGCTGGCGAGTTCCCGCCCCGGCGATATCGCCAGCGCGTCGGTGCCGTATCTAAGGCATGTCGTCTTCATTGGCGATGAGACGCCCGAGTGGATGATCAATTTCGACCGCATCGTCGAGCTGGGGAAAGGGGTCCCCGATGAGGATCTGGCGGTTGTCGAGCGCTTCCTTGACCGCAACGACGTGATCAATATGCAGTACACCTCAGGGACCACCGGTTTCCCCAAGGGGGTGATGCTCACCCACCGCAACATCGTCAACAACGGGTTCCTGATCGGCGAATGCATGAAGTTCACCGAGAAGGACCGCCTCTGTATCCCCGTCCCCTTTTTCCACTGCTTCGGCTGCGTCCTGGGGGTCCTGGCCTGCGTTACCCACGGAGCCGCCATGGTGCCGGTGGAGCTCTTCGATCCGCTGACGGTCCTTCGCACCATTGAAAAGGAACGATGCACCGCCGTTCACGGGGTGCCGACCATGTTCATCGCCGAACTGGAGCATCCCGACTTTCCGAAATTCGACCTCACGAGCCTGCGGAGCGGGATCATGGCCGGTAGCCCCTGCCCCATCGAGGTGATGAAGCGGGTGATCCGCGACATGCACGCTTCCGAGATCACCATCGCCTATGGACAGACCGAGTCGTCCCCCGTCATCACCCAGACCCGCACCGATGATCCGATCGAGCTGCGGGTGGCCACCGTCGGCCGCGCCCACCCCGACGTGGAGGTGAAGATCGTGGACATCGAAACCGGTTCCACCCTTCCGCCGGGCAAGCAGGGGGAACTCTGCACCCGGGGATACCTGGTCATGAAGGGGTACTACAAGATGCCCGAGGAGACCGCCAAGGCCATCGATCCTGGGGGATGGCTCCATACGGGCGATCTGGCCGTCATGGACGAGAACGGCTACTGCAAGATCACCGGCCGGATCAAGAACATGATCATCCGCAGCGGGGAGAATATCTATCCCCGCGAGATCGAGGAGTATCTCTACACCCATCCGAAGATCTCCGACGTGCAGGTTTACGGCGTTCCCGACCGGAAGTACGGCGAGCAGGTCATGGCGGCGATCATCCTCAAGAAGGGGGTCGAAATGACCGAGGAGGAAGTCCGGGAGTTCTGCCGTGGCAGGATCGCCAACTACAAGATCCCCCGCTACGTGAAATTCGTCGAGGCGTATCCGATGACCGCGTCGGGAAAGATCCAGAAATTCAAACTCCGCGAGATGGCCATCCGCGAGCTGCAGCTCGAAGATGCCGGCGAGACGGCATAAGGGGGATTCGGCGATGAGAGAGAAGGCACTCGGTATCCTCCTCGGTCTCTTCGTGGTCTGTTTTGTCGCGATCATCGTGGAGGAAGCGTTTCTCGGCGGCCGTCGCCGCCGCAGGCTGCAAAGAGAGGCGAGGCTGGCCCGCTCGCCCGAAGAACATCCGTAATCCCGGGAGGAGTCAGTGCGCATCACACCGAAAGAAGAGCTCGAACACCGCATTTCCCGTCTGCAGTCGCTGATGGCGAAGGAGGGGCTCGACGCCGTCCTCGTTCTCCAGAACGCAGACCTTTTCTATTTCACCGGTACGATTCAGTCGGGGTGTCTCTATGTCCCCGTGGCGGATGAGCCGGTCTACCTGGTGCGCAAGGAATTCAGCCGTGCCCGGATGGAGTCGGGGCTCCGGGAGATCGTGCCGTTCTCTTCCATGAGGGAGATTCCCGCCCGTCTTGCCGATTACGGCTATCCGCTTCCCGTCAGGATCGGGATGGAGCTCGACGTGATCCCGGTCAATCTTTTCGAGCGGTATCGTGCCGTATTTCCCTCATCCGCCGTCAGCGACGCCACCCCCCTCATCCGGCGGGTCCGGATGATCAAGAGCAAGTACGAAATCCACATCCTTCAGGACGCCGCCGTGCAGATAGACAAGGTCAACCGCAGGGCCCGCGAGGTTATCCGCGAAGGGATGACGGATCTGGAGCTGGCCGCCGAGCTGGAGTTCACCGCCCGGAAGGAAGGACACCAGGGACTGGTGCGGACGCGTGCGTTCAATGCCGAGCTGTTCTACGCCCATGTCTTTTCCGGTGCCGACAGCGCCGTTCCCGCCTATGTCGACACCCCCCTGGGGGGGCTGGGACTCAATCCATCCTTCGGACAGGGGGCCGGCCTCAAGCGGATTGAGCGGAACGAGCCGATCATTGTCGACTTCGCCGGGTGTGTTGACGGGTACCTCGTCGACCAGACGAGGGTTTTTTCCCTCGGGGATATCTCCGGCCTTCTGCGAAAGGCCTACTGCGATATGCTCCGGGTCCAGGAGCGGATGATGGAACTCATCAAGCCGGGAGTGCCATGGGGAGCCGTTTATGATGAATGCCTCGCACTTGCCGTGGAGCTTGGCTATGCCGACAGCTTCATGGGGAACAAGGGTGCCCAGGTCTCGTTCATCGGTCACGGGATCGGCATCG
>JAJZUC010000091.1 GCA_021847245.1 Deltaproteobacteria bacterium
GGTCTTCCTCGAACTTGGGGAGCTGGCCGGTGCCGGTCATGCTCTCGCGGTTCACCATGAACGGCGGGAGGGTCTCCACGTAGCCGTGCCGCTCCGTGTGGAGGTCGAGCATGAAGTTGATGAGGGCGCGCTCAAGGCGCGCGCCGGCACCGCGGTAAAGGGTAAAGCGGGCGCCGGTGAGCTTGGCCCCCCGCTCGAAATCGAGGATACCGAGAGCTTCGCCCACCTCCCAGTGGGGCTTGGGGGTGAACCCGAAACGGGGAGCCTCTCCCCACTTCCGCACCTCCCGGTTGTCGGTCTCGGAGGCGCCGACGGGGACCGACTCGTGGGGAATATTGGGGATCGTCAGAAGGACCGCCTGGAGTTCTTCGTCGACCCCCCGGAGCTCCTCGTCAAGGACCTTGATCCTGGCGGAGACTTCGCGCATCTCGGCGATGCGGGGCTGGGCCTGGCTCTTGTCCTTGATCCGGCTGATCTCCTCGGAGGCGGCGTTGCGCACCGCCTTGAGAGATTCGGCCTCCCTGAGGAGGTCGCGGCGACGGGAGTCCAGCTCCCGGAACCGGCCAAGGGTCACCGTGCCGCCACGGGTGGCGAGACGCTCTTCGACGGACTCGAGATTTTCCCGCAGGTGTTTGGGGTCAAGCATGGAAAGTCCCTTTACTTTTCAGGCATTAAAGCTATAGTTCTTAGCATCCGCGCTCCGAAGAGTCAACCGTTTTTCCCCCACGGAGCCCCCATGCGCCTGACCCGGCTGATGGTTGCCGCCATCGCGACCCTCCTCGCCATCCCCGCCTTTGGCGCCGATGGCATTGTCATTACCTGCGTCGGCGACATCATGCTCGCCGGGAGCGCCACGACCACCCTCGCCCGGAGGGGTTACGACTACCCCTTCTCGAAGACGGCCCGGGAGCTTCGGCGGGGAGACATCGCCATGGGTAACCTGGAGGCCCCCCTCACCCTGAGGGGACGCGAGTACCGGGACAAGACCTATCGTTTCCGGGCCAGCCCGGCCGCCGCTGCGGCGTTGAAGCGGGCCGGCTTCTCGGTCCTCACCCTGGCCAACAACCACATGATGGATTACGGCGACGAGGGGCTGCGGGACACCCTGGCAACCCTTTTCCGCCACGGCATCGCCCACACCGGCGCCGGCGGGTCGCTGGCGGAGGCCCGCCGGGAAGCGGTGGTCGAGGTGCGGGGGAAGCGGGTCGCTTTCCTGGCGTACTCCCTCACCTTTCCGGCCGAGTTCTACGCCGGTGCGGACCGGGCCGGCACCGCCCCCGGCTACGCTTCTCTTGTACGGGAGGATATCGGGCGGGTGAAGGCCGAGGCCGATTACGTGGTAGTGGCGTTCCACTGGGGAGCGGAGCGGGCGGAGTTTCCGAAGCGCTACCAGACGGAGACGGCCCGACTGGCCATCGACGCCGGCGCCGACGCCGTCATCGGCCACCACCCCCACGTGCTGCAGGGAATCGAGTTCTACCGCGGCAAGCCGATCCTCTACAGCCTCGGCAACTTCGCCTTCGGCAGCCGGAGCACCGCCGCCGACCGCAGCGTCATGGCGCGGCTGACCCTCTCCGATGATGGGTGCACGGTGGAGCTGATCCCCCTGAACGTCCTCCACCGGGAGACCCGCTACCGGCCCGAGATCCTTGCGGGGCCCAGGGGGGCGGAGGTAATGGCGCGGCTGAACCGGTTGTCCCACCCCTTCGGCACGGTGATCTCCGGTTCGGAGGGGCGTTTCACCGCCAGGGCCCCCGGAACCGACCAGCGCCTCGCGGCCCGCTGATCGGGCAATAAAGGAGAAGTGCCATGCGCCTGTTCGTGGCAATCGATCTTCCCGACGAGGTCAAACAGTCGGTGGCGGCCCTCTGCCGGGGAGTTCCCGGGGTGCGGTGGCTCCCGCCGGAACAGCTCCACCTGACCCTGCGGTTCATCGGCGAGGCCGACGATGCCGTCGTTGGGGCCATCCGCCGCGGCCTGGCGGCAATCACAGCCCCCCCCTTCCCCCTCTCCCTCCAGGGGGTGGGCTGCTTTCCCTCCCCCCGGCGCCCCCGGGTCCTCTGGGTGGGACTCGACGGGAGCGAGCCCCTCAAACGGCTCCACCGGGGGGTGGAGGCGACGGTGGTTGCGGCGGGGCTCCCGGCGGAAGAGCGCCCCTTCTCCCCCCACATCACCCTGGCGCGCCTGAGGGAGCAGCGGGAGGGGGAGATCGCCCCCTTCCTGGTGCGAAACGCCTCCTTTCACAGCGAACCGTTCCCGGTCGACGCCTTCCACCTCTATTCAAGCATCCTGACCCCAAAGGGGGCCATTCACCGGCGCGAGGCGAGCTATCCCCTTGCGGGAGGGGCGGAGACGGTTGTCGTTGGAGAACAATAGAAGCGCGGCCGCCTTCCGGAGGGGATGGCGGCCGCGGTCGTTGGGAGGGGTCAGCTGATGATGTCCATCACCTTGTCGAAGAACCCCTTCTTCAGCGGATGGGCCTCTTCGCCGCTGATGCGGGCAAACTCCTCAAGGAGTTCCTTCTGGCGCTTGTTTAGGTTGGTGGGGGTCTCCACCCGGATGACCACCAGCTGGTCGCCCCGGCCGTACCCCTGGAGCTGGGGGACCCCTTTGCCGCGGAGGCGGAAGATCCGTCCCGACTGGGTCCCCTCGGGGATCTTCATCGATACCGTTCCGTCGAGGGTCGGCACCTCCACCTCGCAGCCGAGGGCCGCCTGGACGAAGCTGATGGGGAGCTCGCAGATGACGTCGTTCTCTTCGCGGGTGAAGATCGGGTGCTCACGGACCGAAATCGCCACGTAGAGGTCGCCGTTCCCTCCTCCCTTGATCCCCTGCCCCCCTTCGCCGGAGAGCTTGAGCCGGGTGCCGGTCTCCACCCCGGCGGGGACCTTCACGGAGAGGGTCTTGGTGTCCCGCACCATCCCGGAGCCACGGCATGACGTACACGGGTTTTCCACCACGCGCCCCTCGCCGTTGCAATGGCCGCAGGTCTTGCTGACGCTGAAGAACCCCTGCTGAAACCGGACCTGTCCGGCGCCCCGGCAGGTGGGGCATACCTTCGGCTCGGTCCCCGGCTTGGCGCCGCTTCCGCCGCACTCGCCGCAGCGCTTGGCGTAGGGGACCTGGATCTCCTTCTCGACGCCGAAGGCGGCCTCCTCGAAGGCGAGCTCCATGTTGTACTGGAGGTCGTCGCCGCGGCGCCCCCGGCCCCGCTGCCTCCCGCCGAAGATATCCCCGAAGATATCGCCGAAGATGTCCCCGAAGGGGGTCCCGGCGCCGAAGCCGAACCCGCCGGAGGAGAAGCCGCCGGCGCCTACCCCCGCGTGGCCGAACTGGTCGTACTGGGCCCGCTTCTGGGAATCGGAGAGGACCTCGTACGCCTCGGTGATCTCCTTGAACTTCTCCTCCGCTTCCTTGTCCCCCGGGTTCTTGTCGGGGTGAAACTGGATCGCCAGCTTGCGGAAGGCCTTCTTGATCTCGGTGTCCGACGCGTTGCGGTGGACACCGAGAATCTCATAGTAGTCGCGTTTTTCTGCTGCCAAGATCGGTCCTTTTCTCACGACGAAAGGCTGAAGGGAGGGGGTGCTTCACCTCGTCCCTCTCCCTTCAGCCTCATCCGTCATCCCTGGTAATGGTTACTTCTTGTCGTCCTTGACCTCTTCGAAGTCGGCGTCGACCACCTTCTCCCCCTTGGTGCCGGCACCCGCCTCGCCGGCCGCTTCCGCGCCCGGCTGCGCCCCTTCGGCCTGGGCCTTGGCGTAGACCGCCTCGGCCAGCTTGTGGGAGGCCTGCATCAGCTCGTCGCTCGCCTTCTTGAGGGCCTCGGCGTCGTCGCCTTCCATCACCTTCTTGAGGGCGGCAACGGCATCCTCGATCTTCTGCTTCTCGGCGGCGTCGATCTTGTCGCCGTACTCCTTCAGCGACTTCTCGGTGGAGTAGACGAGGGAGTCGGCCTGGTTGCGGGCCTCGATCAGCTCGCGCTTCTTCCGGTCCTCGGCGGCATGGGACTCGGCGTCCTTCACCATCTTGTCGATCTCCTCCTTGGAGAGACCGGAGGAGGCGGTGATCCGGATCGACTGCTCCTTCCCGGTGCCGAGGTCCTTGGCCGAGACGTGGACGATGCCGTTGGCGTCGATGTCGAAGGTGACCTCGATCTGGGGAACGCCGCGGGGTGCCGCCGGGATGCCGGTCAGTTCGAAGTTCCCCAGGGTCTTGTTGTCGGAGGCCATCTCCCGCTCCCCCTGGAGGACGTGGATGGTGACCGCCGGCTGATTGTCGGCGGCGGTGGAGAAGACCTGGCTCTTGCGGCACGGGATGGTGGTGTTCTTCTCGATGAGCCTCGTCATCACCCCGCCGAGGGTCTCGATGCCGAGGGAGAGCGGCGTCACGTCCAGCAGGAGCACATCCTTCACGTCACCCCTGAGGACCCCCCCCTGGATGGCGGCGCCGATGGCAACCACCTCGTCCGGGTTCACTCCCCGATTGGGGGTCTTGCCGAAGATCTCCTGGACCCGCTTCTGGACCACCGGCATCCGGGTCATGCCGCCGACGAGGATTACCTCGTCGATCTCGGCGGGGGAAAGCCCCGCATCCTTCAGGGCGGTGCGGCAGGGCCCCTCGAGCTTGTCGATCAGGTCGGCACAGAGGGCCTCCAGCTTGGCCCGGGAGAGCTTCAGCATCAGGTGCTTGGGGCCGCTGGCGTCGGCGGTGATGAAAGGCAGGTTGATGTCGGTCTCCATGGAGGAGGAGAGCTCGCACTTGGCCTTCTCGGCCGCCTCCTTGAGGCGCTGGAGCGCCATCTTGTCGCCGCGCAGGTCGATCCCCTGCTCCTTCTTGAACTCGTCGGCGATCCAGTCGATCACCTTCTGGTCGAAGTCCTCGCCCCCGAGGAAGGTATCGCCGTTGGTCGACTTCACCTCGAAGACCCCCTCGCCGAGCTCCAGGATCGAGATGTCGAAGGTACCACCGCCGAGATCGAAGACCGCGATCTTCTCGTCCTTCTTCTTGTCGAGGCCGTAGGCAAGGGCCGCGGCGGTCGGCTCGTTGATGATCCGCAGGACGTTCAGGCCGGCGATCTTCCCGGCATCCTTGGTCGCCTGGCGCTGGGAGTCGTCGAAGTAGGCCGGCACGGTGATGACGGCATCGGTGACGGTCTCCCCCAGGTAGTCCTCGGCGGTCTTCTTCATCTTCTGCAGCACCATGGCCGAGATCTCGGGGGGAGAGTACTGCTTGCCGCGCACCTCCACCCAGGCATCGCCGTTGTCGGCCTTGACGATCTTGAAGGGGGAGATCTTGATGTCCTTCTGGACCGCGTCGGTGTTGTACTTGCGGCCGATGAGACGCTTGATGGCGAACAGGGTATTCTCCGGGTTGGTGACCGCCTGGCGCTTGGCCTGCTGCCCCACGAGGCGCTCGCCACTCTCGGCGAAGGCGATCATCGACGGCGTGGTGCGGCTTCCTTCGGCGTTGGCTATGACAACCGGCTCCCCCCCCTCCATGATGGCAACGCAGGAGTTGGTGGTACCGAGGTCGATACCGATGACTTTACTCATGAACGTAATCCTCCTTTGGTGTGTCTCTCAACCTGAACCTAGTCATCGCCCCGCCGGAAAACAAGGGGGACGTGTCGTTTTTTCGAAATTTACTTGGATGCGGCCGTCACGGAAACCATGGCGGGGCGGATGAGCCGCTCGTTCAGCAGGTACCCCTTCTGGAAGACCTCGGCCACGGTGTTGGGGGGAAGGTCGTCGTCCTCCACCTGGCACATCGCCTGGTGGAACGCGGGGTCGAAGGGGGTCCCCTTTTCGGTCTCCACGGCGGCGACCCCGAACTTCTTCAGGGCCGCGACGAGCATGCCGTGGGTCATCTTCACCCCCTCGATCACCGCCGACAGGCTCTCCTCGTTGGCGTGGGCCAGGGCCCGCTCCATGCTGTCGACGATCGGGATGATCTCCGTGACGAGACTCTCGTTGCCGTACCTGAGGAGTTCCTCCTTCTCCTTCTGGGTCCGCTTCCGGTAATTCTCCAGGTCGGCCCGCTCGCGGACGAACTTGTCCCAGTTGGCGGCCGCCTCGGCCTCCTTGGCCGCAAGCTGCTCCTCCAGCTCCCTGATCCGCTCGGCCCCTTCCGCCGGTGCCGCCTCCGCCCGGGGAGCGGCGGCCGGTTCCGTATGGGGGGCCTCCGGGTGGGAGGCGTGTTTTTTCTTGTCCACGGTTGTTCCTTTCGTTTCAGTTCTATTCTTCCTCGAGGAGCCTGCTGACGAGCTTCGCCGTGTAGTCGACGATGGGGATCACCTTGCCGTAACCCATGCGGGTCGGACCGATGACCCCCAGGACCCCGAGGGTGTTCTTCCCCGAGAGGTAGGGTGAGGTGATGACGCTGAGTCCCTCCATCTGGTTCAGCCGGGTCTCGGCGCCGATGAAGATCTGAACCCCCTCGGCGGAGAGGCTGCGGTCGAGGAGGTGGATGAGCTGGCTCTTCTCCTCGAAGGCCCGGAACACCTCCTTCATCCGCCGCACGTCGGTGAACTCGGGCTGTTCGAAGATATTGGTCTGCCCTTCGATGAAGATCTGGGCGCCGCCATCCTCGATCGTCTGCTCCGAGAGCTTCAACGCCCGGGAGAGGAGGGTGTCGTAGAGGACCTTCTCGCTCTGCATCTCCGCCAGAATCTTCGCACGGACCTCGGAGACGGGAAGCCCCGCCAGGAGCTCGTTCAGATAGTTGGACATCCGGAGGAGATCGTCGGTCGAAAGCTCCTCCGCCGACTCGATCAGCTTGTTCTGGACGGTGCCGTTGCGGGCCACGAGGATGGCGAGGATGCGCCGGCCGCTCAGCTTCACGAACTCGAAGTGCCGGAAGATGGTCGACGAGAAGCGGGGGGCGAGCACGATCCCCATGTAGTGGGAGACGGACGACAGCAGCTTGCTCGTCTCGTGCAGGACGGCGCCGATGTCGCGCCCCGCCAGACTGTAGCGCTTGCGGATCCGCTCCCGCTCGCCCTTGTCGATGGTGCCGACCGCCAGAAGCGAATCGACGTAGAAACGGTACGCCTTGTCGGTGGGGACGCGGCCGGCCGAGGTGTGGGGGGAGGTGAGGAACCCCATCTCCTCCAGGTCCGCCATGACGTTGCGGACCGTGGCCGGCGAGAGCGTCAGGCCGTGCCGCCTGGTGACGGCCCGGCTGCCGACCGGTTCGGCCGTTACGATATAGTCCTCGATGATCGCCTCAAGGATCTTCTTGTTCCGCTCCGAGAGCCCTTCGCGCATACCGTACCCCATAACGCACGTTAGCACTCAGACAGGGTGAGTGCTAACGTGATAAAGTTAACAACCACCCTCTATCTTTGTCAAGGGATTTAACGGCGGCGAAAGGGGCTTCGCGGCGGCGGGGCGGGGCTAGAGAAACCGGGCGAAGACCTGGTTCGAGAGGAGAATCCCCCGGCGGGTGAGCCGCAGCATCCCTTCTCCGGTATCGAGGAGCCCGGCGGCACGAAGCCTCTCCACCTCCCCGCCGAAGACCGCTTCGAGCTCCGCGGCGAACTCCTCCCGGAACCGGGCGCTCTCGACCCCGTCGAGCATCCGGAGGCCGAGAAAGAGCCACTCCCCCATCGCCTCCCGCTCGGAGAGGCGCACGACCTCCTCGTCGGGAAGGCTCCCGGCGGCAAGGAGCCGACCATAGCGGGCGAGGTCGTCCGGGTTCTTCCAGCGGATTCCCGGCCGGGGGGAGCGGAGAAACGAATGGGCCCCGGCCCCGAACCCGAGATAGCTCTCCCGGCGCCAGTAGATCTGGTTGTGGCGTGAGCGGCGTCCCGGCCGGGCGTAGTTGGAGATCTCGTAATGCTCGTAGCCGAACGCCGCCAGGATCTCCGCCGTCTCCTCGAACATCCGGGCCGCCTCTTCCTCCCCGGGCAGAAGGAGCGCCCCTTGCGCCTCAAGGCGGGCAAAGGGGGTCCCCTCCTCCACGGTGAGCCCGTAGGCGGAGAGGTGCTCGGGGGAGAGGATGGCGGCACGGCGGAGCTCCTCCCGCCACTGGCCGAGATCCTGTCCGGGAAGGGAGTGGATCAGGTCGATGCCGACAGCGTCGAAACCGGCCCCCCGGGCCGCGGCGAACGCCTCCCGGGCCTCCCGGGCCGAGTGGAGCCGGCCGAGGACGGCGAGCATCCGGTCATCGAACGACTGGACCCCCAGAGAGAGGCGGTTCACCCCGGCCGCCCGGTAGCCGGCAAGGGATGCCGGCGTGACAGTGCCGGGGTTCGCCTCCAGGGTCACCTCGGCGCCGGTTTCGAGTCCGAAGAGCCGAGCGGCGGTTTCGATGATCCGTCCGACCTCTCCGGGGAAAAGGAGCGACGGGGTACCGCCGCCGAGATAGAGGGTCGGTGCCCGCGAAGGAACCTGCTGACGTCCGGCGCGCAGCGCCATCTCCCGCAGCAGAAGGTCGGTGTATTCCCGGGGGGAGAGCGGCGCGTCGGCCTCGGAGACGAAGGAGCAGTAGCGGCACTTGCGCACGCAGAACGGGATGTGGATGTAGATGGAAACCGGCTCGGTCATGGGACCATGATACGCCACCCCTTCCGTCGATGTCCAAGCATCTTTGTATTGAAATGATCGCAGGTTACCGCTACACTGGCAGGGTTATCGACCAAGCCCGGTCGCCGGGGAGGGAGGGACGAGGATGAGACGAACCGTCAAGGCCGGTGCCGTGCAGTTCACGGTGAGGCTCGGGGATGTGGATGCCAACATGGCGTACGTTCGCGAGGCGCTCGGGCGGCTCGCCGCCCGGGGGTGCTCCCTGGCCGTCCTGCCGGAGATGTGGGACACCGGCTACGCCTACCGGGAGCTGAACGAGCTCGCCGGGCGGACCCCCGAGGTGGTGACCGAGCTGGGGCGGCTCTCGGAAGAGTACGGGATGGTGATCGTCGGGAGCCTGCCGGAACCCCACGGGGAGCGGGTCTGCAACACCGCCTACGTCCTCGACCGGGGAAGGCTCCTCGGCAGCTACCGCAAGATCCACCTCTTCTCGCTCCTCGGCGAGGACCGGGCCTTCGACGGCGGGGAGAACTGGCTCGTGGTCGACACCCACGTGGGACGGGTCGGGGTCTTCATCTGCTACGACCTCCGCTTTCCGGAGCTCCCCCGCCGGCTCGCCCTGGAGGGGGCCGAGATCCTGGTGGTGCCGGCCGAGTGGCCCAAGCCCCGGGAGGAGCACTGGCGGGCGCTGCTGCGGGCCCGGGCCATCGAGAACCAGCTCTTCGTGGTGGCGGCCAACTGCTGCGGCGTCCAGGGGAAGCTCGACTTCTTCGGCTCCAGCCTCATCATCGACCCCAAGGGGGAGCTCCTCGCCGAGGGGGGATACGAGCAGTGCGAGATCACCGCCGACCTCGACTTCGAACAGATGGTGAACTGGCGTCAGGCGATCCCCTGCTTCGCCGACCGCAAGCCCGAATACTACTGAAGGGGCGCTCCGGGCAGGCCGGATTGCCACAACCCATAGACCATTCAAACACTGGAGGTATCTGTCGTGACTCTTTTCGCCGGAACCGGCCTCGTCGTCAAGCTGGTGCTGATCGTTCTCATCTTCTTCTCGGTGGTCTCCTGGGCCATCATCTTCTTCAAGCTGCTCCAGGTGAACCGCGCCAACAGCGAGTCGGAGCGCTTCCTGGAGTTCTTCTGGAAGGCCAAGCGCTTCGACGCCATCAACGCCCAGCTCGACCGCTTCACCAATTCTCCCCTTACGGTGCTGTTCAGCGAGGGGTATGCCGAGCTGAAGCGGCTCGTGGAGAAGGGTGACCAGAAGGAAGAGCCCGATGTGGTCAGCACCGATCTCGGCGGGATCGACAACATCTCGCGGGCACTGCGCCGCGCCACCACCTCGGAGATCACCCGGCTGGAGAAGTACGTCACCTTCCTCGCCACCACCGGTTCCACGGCCCCCTTCATCGGCCTCTTCGGCACCGTCTGGGGGATCATGACCGCCTTCAAGGGGATCGGCGAGACCGGCTCCGCGTCCCTGGCCGTCGTCGCCCCCGGCATCGCCGAGGCGCTGATCGCCACCGCCATCGGCCTCGTGGCCGCCATCC
>JAJZUC010000013.1 GCA_021847245.1 Deltaproteobacteria bacterium
TTCGATTCTGCCGATGTCTGGGTCAATCCCGAGCTCTTCCATCTCGACGAGAAGGAAAAGCCCACCGTCGTGGCCGGCGTGCCGCCGGACTATTTCAGCAAGACCGGCCAGAGATGGGGGAATCCGCTTTACAACTGGAACGTCATGGCCGACCGCGGTTACGGGTGGTGGATCGAGCGGTTCCGCAAGTCCCTGGAGCTGCATGATGTGGTGCGGGTCGATCATTTCCGCGGCTTCGAAGCGTACTGGGAAATTCCGGCCAGGGAAAAGACCGCGGTAAACGGGCGATGGGTGCCGGGGCCGGGGGTAGCGTTTTTCGACACGGTTCTCGGTGCCCTCGGGCAGCTTCCGCTTGTTGCCGAAGACCTGGGAGTCATCACCCCGGAAGTGGAGGCGCTGCGCGACCGTTACCGCTTTCCCGGCATGAAGATACTCCAGTTTGCCTTCGATTCGGGGAGCTGCAATCCCTATCTTCCCCACAACTACACCCCGGATTGCGTCGTCTATTCCGGCACCCACGACAATGATACGACGGTCGGCTGGTTTCACTCCCTCTCGCCGCACCAGCGGGAACTCGTTTTGCATTATACCGGAACCAGTGGCCGGGATATCGCGTGGGAGCTGATCCGGCTCGGCCTTTCGTCGGTTGCCGCCATGGCCATCTTTCCCCTTCAGGATATTCTCGGTTGTGACGGTTCCTGCCGGATGAACCTCCCCGGCACCCCGCGGGGGAACTGGTCGTGGCGGTTTACCCCGGGGCTTCTCACCGACCGGCTTGCCGAGCGCCTGCATGAACTGGCGTCGCTCTTCGGCCGACGCTGAGCTCAGCCGGATTTTGCAAATAATTGCCGTCTATCACAGGAGAGGAGACAGCCATGTCAGAACCGAAACAGAATTTCGACACCCTGGCCCTTCACGCGGGACAGGTTCCCGATCCCGCCACGCTTTCCCGGGCGGTTCCCATCTATCAAACATCCTCCTACGTTTTCAAGAGCTCGGAGCATGCCGCCAACCTCTTTGGACTCAAGGAGTTCGGAAACATCTATACCCGGATCATGAATCCGACCTGCGACGTGCTGGAAAAACGGCTCGCCGAACTCGACGGCGGGGTGGGAGCGCTGGCCCTCGCCTCGGGGCAGGCGGCCATCACCTACGCCGTGCTCAACATCACCCGGGCCGGCCAGAATATCGTCTCTACGAGCTATCTCTACGGCGGGACCTACAACCTGTTTCACTACACGCTTCCGAAGCTCGGCATCGAGGTGAAATTCGTCGACACCTCCGACCCCGAGAACGTCCGTAACGCCATCGACGAGAACACCCGTCTCGTCTATTCCGAGTCGGTCGGGAACCCCAAGAACAACGTCGACGACTTCGAGGCGATCGCAGCGATAGCCCATGGGGCGGGAATCCCCTTCATCGTCGACAATACGGTGACGACCCCCTACCTCTTCAAGCCGCTGGAGCACGGGGCCGACATCGTGGTCTACTCCCTCACCAAGTTCATCGGCGGCCACGGCACAAGCATCGGCGGGGCGGTGGTGGACGGCGGCACCTTCCCGTGGGACAACGGGAAATTCCCCGAGCTCACCGAGCCCGATCCTTCGTACCATGGCCTGAAATTCTGGGAGGCCCTCGGCAACCTTTCCTACATCCTTAAGATGAGGGTCACTCTCCTGCGGGATATGGGAGCGTGCCTGGCGCCGTTCAACGGTTTCCTCTTCCTCCAGGGGCTTGAAACCCTCCCCGTCCGGATGGCCCGTCATGTTGAGAATGCCCGGAAAATAGCTGAGTGGCTCGAGAAGCATCCGCTTGTTTCGTGGGTCAACTATCCCGGGCTGCCGAGCCACGCCGACCACGGCCGGGCGAGGAAGTATCTTCCGAAGGGGGCCGGCGCCATCATCGGCTTCGGCATCAAGGGGGGGCTTGAGGCGGGCAAGCGCTTCATTGATAGCGTGAAGCTCCTTTCTCACCTCGCAAACATCGGCGATGCCAAGTCGCTCGTCATCCACCCCGCTTCGACCACCCATCAGCAGCTTTCCGAGGAGGAACAGCGCTCCACCGGCGTCACGGCGGATTTCATCCGGCTTTCCATCGGAATAGAGGATGTGAACGACATCATTGCCGATCTCGATCAGGCCCTTGCGGCGTCCCAGGCCTGATCCTTACTTCGCTTGCGATGAGAAGGCGACTCCGATCGGGTCGCCTTTTTTTCTGCCGGCGCGTGGGGGCAACAGTGAACTTTCTCGCACATCTGTATCTGTCCGGCGACGACCCTGAAATCCTCGTGGGGAACATGATGGGCGACTTCGTCAAAGGGGTGCTCAACGCCAGCTATCCGCCCCGCATCACCAAAGGGCTCGAACTCCATCGCCGGATCGATTCCTTTGCCGGGCGCCACCCCTCGTTCATTGCGAGCAAGAGGCGCATTTCCGGCGATTACGGCCATTATCGCGGCGTTCTCGTCGATCTGTATTATGACCATTTTCTCGCCGCGGAGTGGGATAGCTTCTCCGACGAGCCGTTCGAGCCGTTCGTCGCGAAGGCATGGAGAATCATGAGAGCGCATGACGAAATACTTCCGGGGCGACTACGGGCAAGGCTTGAGGAGATTTTCACCCAGTGGCTTCCTTCGTACCGGCAGGTGGATGGCGTCGCCGCCGTGCTTCGCCGCATGGCAGCGCGCGTGGGGCGCCCAAACCCCCTTGCCGGCGGCGCCGTGGAGCTGGCGCTACACTACGTGGAACTGAGGGGGGATTGTTTCCAGTTCTTTCCGGATGCCAGGAGATACGTCGAAGGGATCGTTGGCGCGTGAAGAAGGGAAGAAAAGGAAAAGCCCGGAAGTTTTCCGGGCTTTTTATAACTCATGTGCTGCGTCGAGGCTCTTTATCCCAATCCGTCGGTGGTGGGCTTGCGGGCCTTGCCATCATGCTCCTTGCAGGGCCACAATGGCCGGAGACCGTTTGCCGACCCCTTTTTCTGGAGGGTGTTACGCTCCTGGCGGATGGAATCTCGACAGCGTCTTCAGCGTCGTCTCACGCAGCACAGAGTTTTCACAGAGCTTTCATAATCATGATACTCCCGGGCGTCCAGCATGTCAAAGTTTATGATGCTCCTCACTGCGCCAGCACTTCCTGGACCTTCGCAAGCAGCTCGTCCGGCTTCACCGGCTTTGCGATGAAATTGATTCCTTCCTCAAGCACCCCCTTGCGGTTGATGATGTCCTGAGTGTAGCCGCTGATATAAAGCGCTTTCAGGTCCGGTTTCGTCAGCTTCATCTCCTCGTAGGCTGCCTGACCGTTCTGTTTGGGCATTACCACGTCAAGGAGCACCATGTCGATCTTGCCCGAATATTCCCGGAACCTTCTGACCGCCTCGGTTCCGTCCACTGCCTCGATAACCGCGTATCCGCTCCGTTCAAGGATATGCTTGGCCAGTTTGCGGACCGCCTTGTCGTCTTCCGCCACAAGGATCGTTTCCCGGTTTCCACGACCGACGTGGACGAACTCGACCGTCTCCGGAGCTGCAGCCGCCTGAATGAGGGGGAAGTAGACGTGGAACGTAGTCCCTTCTCCCGGCGACGTCTCGACGGTGACGAACCCTTCGTGCTGCTTGATGATGCCGTATGCCATCGAAAGCCCGAGGCCGGTCCCTTTGCCGACCTCCTTGGTGGTGAAGAACGGATCGAAGATCCGCCCTCTGGTCTCTTCATCCATCCCTATCCCGGAGTCGGCGATGCTGATGATGCCGTAGCGCCCCGGCCCTCCTTTCTCGACGGGGCCGAAGAAATCTTCATCGAGATACTCGCTGCGCGTGGCGATGGTGAGAGTGCCGCCACCGGGCATGGCATCGCGGGCATTGGTGACGAGGTTGATCAGGATTTGATCGATCTGTCCCGTGTCGACCTGGCAGATGAGTGGTTCGTCGGCCAGCGATATCCGGAATTCGATATCCTCGCTGATGAGGCGGGCCAGGAGTTTTTCGATGCTCTTGATGATATCGTTCAGATTGGTCGGGCGGGGATTGATGACCTGCTTCCGTCCGAAGGCGAGGAGTCGCTTTACCAGAGTCGTCGCGCGGTCCGAGGCGATCAGGATCTGGTCTACATAGATCCGGTAGGGATTGTCGTTTTTGAGGCTCCGTTGCAGCAGAGTGCCGAATCCGACAATCGCGGTGAGGATATTGTTGAAGTCGTGGGCGACCCCGCCGGCAAGGGTTCCGACCGCTTCCATCTTCTGGGCGTGGCGAAGTTCCTCAGCCAGGTATTCCTTTTCCGCTTCGCGGGCCTGGAGCGTTTCCACGAGATGATTGAACGCCGAGGCAAGCCGTCCGATCTCGTCCTTGCTCTCCACCAGCACCGGCTCGAACGTTTCGCCGCGCTCCAGTTTCTTGAGCCCTTCGGTGAGCCGGTTGAGTGGGCGCGTGATCCGCCGGACAATCACGTAAGTAAAAACCGTCCCCAGCACCAGGAACACGGAGGCAAGGGTGATGCTCTTCATGAGCAGCGCCTTGAGTTTTATCCGTAACGGCTCCTTGTCGAGGATAATCCGGACGAAGCCGGTTATTCTGGGCGTCTCATGGGAAGGGGCGGCGAGGTAGAGCGACTCCGTCGACGTGAATTGGGCGGTTGAGACCACCGGAGCCCAGAACTCATAGGCGTCGCTTCCCTGAAACACCTGCGGAGTCGAGGCGTTTCTGACCTGCCCGAATCGGGTGCTCCAATGGGGAAAGCCGCGCTCGGGGGTCCTGAGTACCGAGGGATGGGCCTGCTCCCGGAGTAACGTCCCTTCCGCGGAGACCACAGAGACGAAGAGGACCCCCTCGTGCTGGAGAATCCCTTCGATGGGATCCTTGAGAAGTTCGCTGTTCTCGGTGAATACGCCGAGCCTGACGTTGTAAGCCAGCAGCCGCGCCAGCAGCAGCCCCTCGCCGGTCATGTTCTCCTCAAGCGCCGCCCGCTGATAATGGAAGAAGAGAAGCGTGAACGAAAGCGAGATGCCGGCAATGAACACCGCGAACAGAACGAAGAACTTCAGGCCGAAGCTGTTACGTCTTGTCGGAAATACTGTAAAGAGCGCCATAGCCATTTCCTATCGAATGATCCGGGCCCGGCCCATGGCCTCTTCGTTGAGGGGAATCCCGAGTTTGCGGGCGATCTTGCTGTTTACCGTCAGGACGGTGCTCCGTGGAGCAGCATGGGGAATGCTTCCGGCAGACGCCCCGCCCAGAATCCTGCGGACCATCTCGCCAGCCTGGCGGCCCAGGTCGTAGGGGTCGACGGCCAGGGCCATCAGAGCCCCCATTTCAACATACTTGTCGGAGAAGGTCAGAACTGGAATCCGATGGCTGAGGCAGGTAAGGAGCATGAATTCGACCGTTTCGTCGGTAACGACCGACGTATCGGGCAGCATCCAGAAGGAATCGATTTCCCCCCGCATCCCCTCCAACAGGCGTGGAACCTCCCGGGGGCTTCGGCATTCCCTGAGAACCAGTTCGATCCCCGTCCCTTTGGCGGCTGCCTGGGCCCTGCGGACGAGAGGCCCGGTCCGTGCCGGATTGTAGATGATGCCAAGCCGTTTAATGCCGGGGGTCACCCGCTGCAGCGCCGCCAGTTGTCGTTCCGGGGAAACGGAAAGATTGACGCCGGTGACATTTTCGCCCGACGTAAGTGAATTCTGCGGGTCGAGAACCATCAGGTAGACGATGGGTGTATCCTTGATCTTTCTTACCTTTGCCAGGGCCTCCGCCCCTATAGCCACGATAACGGCCGGCCGCTCTTCCCGCACCGTCCTGACTATGTCGCCCCCCTCCATCTCGGAGAGAACCACTTTGTTGATTCGCCCCCCCGCAACGCTTCTGATACCCCCCAACGCTTCCTCATAGGGGGCGACCCTCATGCTTTCGAGCACGAGGATACCCTGTGCCGCATTGACGGTTCCGGTAAATAACAACAGCGCAAAAATTGTGAGGTACAGGGTGCGTTTCATAGGATGCGTATGGTTTCCGCTTCGGGGATGACGAAGTTTCTCCGCGTGCGGATTGCCTGTGAAAATGTCTGAAGTATCTCTGGTGTTACGATAACCGAGCGTTGCTTGTAATGACAAGTGACGTTTTTTTGTATGGAGTGCCAAAAAAGGTTATGTAAGTCATTGAATTGACTTGTGGTGCTCAGTGGCAGCAAGAGTGGAACCTATTGATTATTAATGAAAAAATGATGTCAAAATTTTGAGTGGGTCGGAGCTTTTCCATAATGAACCATGCTTGATCGCGATTTTGGTGCCATTCGTAAACGGGAAATATTCGGGGAAGGGATAGGGGAAGGGCCGCTTCGTTCTGCCACAAAAAACCGTAATATCAGATTGTTAGCTGTGGCTGCGAATTGGTTCAGCGATAAATCTCGCGATCGGGCCTTCGGCAGGAATTTTTTTTGCATTACCGTCACTCCTTAAGAACCGCCAAGGGGATGGAATGCGTGCAGCGTAATGGGGCGAAAGGCGATCCGAATTGCCGGGGAATAATTATGGGAGAGGGTAAACGGTTGGTCCTCTGTGTGGTGACCGGCCTGGGGCTTGCCGCCGGCATCCTGGGTGGCGCCGCTTCGGCTCATGCCCAGACGGAAGAGGACCTGAAGGTTCTCGAGATGTTTTACGAGGACAAGGATCTGGTGGTGACGCCATCCCGCGACCCGAAGCCGATCTCCGAGGTGGCGGAGAACATCACCGTTGTCACTGCCAGGGAGATCGAGGCGATCAACGCCCATACCCTGGCGGATGTCCTCAATACGATCACCGGTGTCCAGATCGACCTGCGGGGCGGCCCCGGCACCCAGTCGACTCCCGCCATTCAGGGGTCGAACCCTTTTCACGTGCTCGTCATGATCGACGGGGTGGCCCAGAACTTCCTCGTCAACAACTCGGCCGACGTCGGCGCCATCCCGGTCCAGCAGATCGAGCGGATCGAGATCATCAAAGGGCCCGCGTCATCGTCGTGGGGCTCCTTCCTCGGCGGCATAATCAACGTCATCACGAAGAGCCCCAATGACGAGCGCTCCGCTGCGGGTCTCGTCTCCACCTCCTTCGGCGAGCGCTTCACCGGCGACCACCGGGTGGAGCTCGCCGGCACGGTGGGGGGAAACGGCTACTACATCCATGCCGGCAAGCTCCATTCGGACGGTCTCCTCCCCAACAACCAGTTCGACGGCAACCGGGCCTACGGTAAATTCCAGAGAGAGCTGCAGGACGGCGGTTCACTCCAGTGGACCCTCGGCTACAGCGGCGGTTCCCGTGGGGACCAGGAAGACTTCCGCGCCGACCTGTCGAGCAGAAACCGGTTCGACAACCTCTTTTCGACCTTATCCTTTGCCTATCCGGTCACCGAGCGGATCGATCTCGACCTTGCGCTGCGCAGCTCGTGGAAGCAGCAAGATCGGGTCGATTCCCAGATTAGTTCAGGGAGCGAGTTGCTGCAGCTTTCCGTGGACGAGTTGACCTACGGCGGGAGCGCCAAACTTACGTGGCGTGAGAAGGCGCACCATCTCGCCTTCGGCGCCGATTTCGACCGCGGTGACGTCGAAGAAACGACGTCGGTAGTTGGAATTCCTGCGGCTGTCGTGAGCCCCAGCCTCACCAAGTGGGCACTCTTTGCCAATGACACCATCGCCGTCGGCAACCTGACTGTCATTCCCGGCGTCCGCTACGACCACACCAGCACCAACGGCGACTTTGCAAGCCCGAGCCTCGGGGTTACCTACGCCCTCGGGGAGCATACCGTTCTGCGGGGGTCGGTGGCCCGGGGGTTCAACATTCCCCCGCTTCTCTTCACCTCCGGCGACGGCCTCACGACGGCGCCAAGCCCGGGGCTCAAGGTGGAGAAGGTCCTCGCCTACCAGGCGGGGTTCGAGACCACTTTGTTCAAATATTTCTGGCTCAAGTCGACCTTCTTCCGGCACGACATCTCCGACGCCTTGCGTGCAACGCTTCTTCCCAACGGACAGTTCCAGATCAGCAACCAGAGCAAGCAACGCCGCCAGGGGGTGGAGGTGGAGGTGAAGACCATACCTCTCTACAATACCTCCCTCGCGGCCGGCTATGCCTACGTCGACGCTCGTAACCGCGACACCGACGAACAACTCTTCGACGTGGCGCGCCATACCTTCAACCTGGCCCTCCAGTACGACGACCGGAACGGGCTCCGGGGGACCCTGACCGGTCACTACATCCGGTGGAACGCTGAAAGCATCAACCAGGCCAAATTCACGCCGGTCATCTGGGACCTGAACCTGGCGAAGCGCCTCTTCAAGGGGGGAGGGACGGACGCCGAGGTGTTCTTTACTGCCCACAACCTCTTCAATGGTTCCCAGTATCTTATTGATAGTCTGAAGAACCCCCGCCGGTGGTTTGAAGGGGGGGTGCGGTTCAGGTTCTGACATACACAATTAATTCATTGACTTTCGGCAAATAATAGAATACTGTTTTGGCCATTCAATTGTTGGTCAAATCTACGGCAGGAGGCCCACCATGAAGAACGCGCACGTCACCGCACCGAAGTCCTCAACCCGTATCCTCGTCCTTGACGAAGGATGCGCCAAGTCCCCCTACCCGAAGTTTTGCATGGTCCCGCTTTTCAGATATTATGCCAACTAGTCCATCCGGGTGGAAAAGGGGAGAGCTTCTCCCCTTTTTTTATGTCGTTAGCTGGACGCACTGTCACGCGGCCTTAAGGCCGGCCCGGACGATGACCAGCGCTGCCGCTAACGGCTAAGTGCATTCGCAAAGGCATACGGAGAGTAAGTTGAAACTTTCCCGCTATACGAAAGTATTTCCCTGCGCGGATCGACAGGACCATTGCATTCTTTTTGCCGCCAGAACAGGGGCAAGCGTGCTCGTCCCATCGGCGCTGCTGCAGGAGATCGAGGAGGGTGGGCTTGATCCCGCCGACGAGGAGACCCTGGCCGGGCTCGGCTTTCTCGTCCCCGACCACGAGGTGGAGCGGCAGGCGATACTGGGGATGACCGAAGAGATGAATCTGCGCCAGGAGGTCTTCTCGGCCCTGGTGGTGCTGAACCTGGACTGTAACCTCGGCTGCGCCTACTGTTTCGAGGGGACCCTGAAGGGGAAGCACTTCATGGCGGAGGAAACCGCCGACCGGCTGGTGGCGGCAATCGCCAGCGGACCGATCGCGCGCGGCAAGTCGGTGTCGCTCAATTTTTACGGCGGCGAACCGCTCCTCAGTGTCCCTCTCATCAGGAGGATTGCCGGAAGGGTCCGGGCGTTGACGGCGGAACGCGGATTTTCCTTCGGCTTCAGCCTGATGAGCAACGGCACGCTCCTGACCCGCCAGCGGGTGGAAGAACTGCTTCCTTTCGGCCTGAAGGGGGCCACGGTGACCCTGGACGGTCCCCGGGAAACCCACGATGCCGCCCGCCCGTTCACCGACGGCCGGGGAAGCTTCGACGTCATCATGCGCAACGTCAGGGAAGTTGCAGGGCTGCTCGCGCTCCAGATCGGCGGCAACTTTACCCGGGAGAATTACCGCGAGTTCCCCCGCCTCTTCGACCTCCTCATCGCCGAGGGGGTGACTCCCGACCGCCTCGGTCCGATGCAGTTCAGTCCCGTTGTGACGACCCCCTCCAGCCGCGCCTTGCCGGAATTTACCGGCGGCTGCATCTCTGCCAGCGAGCCGTGGGTTGCCGAAGCGATCCTTTTTCTCAGGGAGGAGCTTCTTCTGCGGGGATTTGATCCACCAAAGATGGAGCCCCATATCTGTGCCGTGGAAACGGCTGAAAACCTTGTCGTCAACTACGACGGGACCTTCTACAAATGTCCGGCCCTCATCGGAATCGAAGGAGCTGAGGCCGGCGATGTCGGGACCGGCATGCGCGACTGCCGCATGACCCACGGCCTGGGATTGTGGCAGAACGATGAATGCCTCGATTGTCCCTACCTCCCCCTCTGCTTCGGGGGGTGCCGTTATCTCGGTTTCCTCGACGGAGGGCGCATCGACGCACTCAACTGCAATCGCGACTTCTTCGATGCCTTCCTGGAGCCTTGCCTCAAGCAGGACATCGCCTATCGGGTCCGTTCGACGGAGGGGTGAACAAAGGATACCGTTGTCTGGCTGACAGGGGAGGGGGGCGCTACGGCGCCGTCACCTGCACCACCGAACTCACCTCGCCATTCGGATTTACGACCTGGATGCGGAGATCCTTGTCCGTCGGGTCTGCCGGGTAGCGTTGATAGACAAGCTTGGAACAGTCGACGAAGATGACTGATTCCCGCTCGCCGCTGCGGGCTGCCCCGGCGGTGAGACGCTTGCCCACGCCGGCATTCAATCCCACCTGAAAGCTTCTCTCCTCCACCATGAGCGAAGACCCCGGCTGAAAATTCTTCCCCTCGATAATGAGCTTGTAGTAGGTCACGAAGCTCTCCCCCCTGCTGACGCCAAAGATCTCCGGCGTCGAGATGACTGAGAGGGTTATGGGAGTCGTTGTGGTGTCCTCGGGGTTTTTCACCTGCACCTGGTGGAGTCCTCCCGGCACGGCGGGGACGGTGAACGAGACCGACTCCGGCGAGGAGTAGCTGCTCGCAACGATGGAGCCGTCAAACAGGACCCTGCTCCCCGGCTCGAAGTTACGGCCCGAGATCGTGATCCTCCGTTCGGCGCCGCTGGAGCATGCGGCGATGCTGTCGGGGGAGATGGCGTCGACGACCGGCTTGGGCGGCAGGATCATGAAGTTGTAGGTTCTGCTGGTGGTGCCGTCCTCCCGCTTGAGAAAGAGGGCGTAGAGACCCGGGGCCAGCTTCGGGATGTCGAAGGTCAGGGTCTGGGGGGAGATGACCTTTGTCGGGACTTCGGTGTTGCCGAGATAGGCGACGGTCTTCTCGGTGAAGGCTGTACCGGAAAGGGTGATGGTGCTGTTCGGTTCGCCCTGGGCCGGGATGATGCTGAGGATGTTCACTGCCGGTGCGGAATCGGCTCGCTTTTCGGCGGCAGTCGTGCTCGTTGCCGGTTTCTTCTTGCCGTTCCTGGGGGCTGACCATGCCGGCGGAGCCAGGGCGATGGTTGCAAGGAGAACGAGAGCCAGGGGACGGTATCTCATAGGGCCTCCGGAATATTTTCAGTTCCGCCGAATCGTACGTTCCCGGCAATTAAATCACCGACGGTTGCGATGTCAACGGGTAACGGTCATGGCCAGCCAGACGCCCGAGAGGGCAAAGAGGAGGTTGGCGATCCAGGCGGAGACAAAGGGGGGAAGAACCCCGGTCTGGCCGAACGATATGAGGATGGAGTTCGTGATGAAATAGGCAAAACCGATGGCGATGCTTGCCCCGATGCCGACGGCGATGCCACTCGACCTCCCGCCCCGCAGGGCGAAGGGAATGCCGAGAAACGCCATGATCAGCGAGGCGAAGGGGAGCGAGATCTTGGCGTGCATCTGCGCCTCGTACCGCGTCGTTTCGTATCCGCCCCGGCGCAGCTTTCGTATGTATTCCTTCAGCTTGAGAAACCCCATGTTGTCGGCGTACTTGTCGACCACCTTCAGGTCCTCGATCGTCAGGCTGAGCGCTGTCGGGAAGTCTGCCGCTTTCGTTGTGGCGGTGATCCCGTCCTTTCCCAGCTCTCGCACCGTTACGCGGTGCAGGACCCACTGCTGTTTCTCCCTGGTGGCGGAGTCCGCATCGATTCGCTTGATCGGTCGAAGCCCCTTGGCAAAGTTCCAGAGAGTGATTCCTCCCAGGGTCTGGCGGGCCGGGTCGAAGAGGCGGGCCATCATGATCGTGTTCCCGTCCTTGTGCCAGATGTTGTTCTGGCGAAAGAAGGTGTTGTAGCTCTGTTTCCGGATCAGGACCTCTTCGATGTACCGCATCTTCTGGTAGGTTTCGGGAAGCACGAACTCATTGGTGACGATGGTGAGCAAGCTTACGCCGCAGGCGATGGCGAGAATCGGTGCGCTGATCCGCGCCAGGCTTATGCCGCATCCGCGCATGGCGGTGATTTCGCTGTTGCGCGAGAGGAGCCCGAGGGTGAGCAGTGTTGCCATGAGGACGGCGAGCGGCACCACCTGGGTGAATATTTCAGGGATCTTCAGCAGAAAAAAATGGATGATGTCTGTCCACAGCGGCTGGAAGCGAAGGAAACGGCCGATTTTTTCCAGAAAGTCGATCACCAGGTAGATCGCAATGAATGCCGCGAGGCAGAGGCCGAAGATCCGCAGATACGCAGCCGCTATGTAACGGGTCAGGATGTTCACGATGCCTTGGTAGCCTTTCCGAGAAACTCCCGGATCCGGTGCGAAAGCTCCCTGATGGTGCCGGCGAAGGGGAGCGGCCGTTCGCTGGCGGTTCGCAGGAGCAGATTGATCCCGATGCCGGTCAGGAGGATGTTCGGTATCCACATGGCGATGACGGGGGGGAGAATCCCCTTCTCGCAGACAGCCTTTGCTCCCGACATGAGGATGTAATACCCCAGCAGGAGAAATATCCCCGAGGAAAAGCCGCCGGCCCGTCCGGAGCGCTGGTTGTGGATGCCGAGGGGGATGCCGATGATGGCGAAAACGATGCAGGCGAACGGCAGCGCGAACCGCTTCTGGAGTTCGATCCGCGCATCGCGCAGAAATTTCGTTTCTTCCTGCGGCGCCCGAAGGTAGGTCATCAGTTCGCCGAGGGTCATGTCCTGCTCGTCGAGATAGTGCTTCTTCGATTGCTGCTGCAGATTGACGTTCAGGTCGTAGCTTGCGAACTGGACGATCCGGTACCCTTCCTTGCCGGCCAGCCGGTGAATTCCGCCATCTTCCAGGTGAAGCCGGACGCTCTTCGTTTCGGGATTGGCGACAATTTTCCCCGCCGCGGCGAAAATGGTCGCCTGCTCGTCGGGGTTGCGCTCGTCCTGGATCAGGATGCCGTAGATGTCGTGATTCACCTGGTCGTAGTTGTCCACATAGATGACGAGGCCGGGAAAGTCGTCGTTGAATACCTTTTCGCGGATGCTTGTTGCGGCCCGCGTCTCGACCACCTCGTACAGAAACCGCTTGAACGAGGAACTTCCCCACGGAAGGGCGTACACGGTGACGAAGGTGGTCGCGAGGTACGTGAGAACGGCAAAGACGAGGACCGGCGGCAGCAGGGAGCCGACCCCCACGCCGCTTGCCTTCATGGCGGTTATTTCGCTGTCCGAGGAGAGTCTTCCGAAGGCGAGGAGCACCGCCAGCAGAAAGGCCATCGGAATCGTCACGAGGAGGAACGAGGGGAGCATGTAGAGGATCAGTCTGCAGACGTCGACAAACGGCACCCCCTTGGCAAAGACCATCTCGGCGAGCTTGAGGAGCCGCCCCATCAGCAGCACGAAGGTGAAGACGGCCATCCCCAGTACGAAAGGAACGGCCGTTTCCCTGAATATGTATCGGTAGAGGGTTCTGGTCATGAACGGGTCATGATACACGAAGGGGGGGGCGATGTAAATAACGTCAGCCCCCGTGGGTCCCACTTTGCTCTTGCCAAGTCGGGTTCCGTGTGGTATATGAATCCGCTGTTTATATTCCGCACGCTTTCTGTCAGGCCGGTGGTGTCCGCGATGCGCGGATTCCGGCTGTCGGGGAAGCGGAGGCACAAACCAAAAGGAGAGAGCACATGTCGAACATTACCATGAAGGAGCTTCTGGAGGCCGGCGTTCATTTCGGCCACCAGACCAAGAGATGGAACCCGAAGATGAAGCCGTACATATTCGGGGCGCGGAACGGGATCTACATCATCGATCTCCAGAAGACCGTCCGCCTTTTCAAGAACGCATACAGCTTCGTGCGCGAGAATGCCCAGGCGGGGGAGACGATCCTCTTCGTGGGGACCAAGAAGCAGGCCCAGGATTCGATCGGTGAAGAGGCCCAGCGTTGCGGAATGTTCTTCGTGAATCAGCGCTGGCTCGGTGGGATGCTTACCAACTTCTCCACGGTGAAGCAGAGCATTGACCGCCTCAAGCGCCTCGATGCCATGTTTGCCGACGGTACCATCGAGGCGTACACCAAGAAAGAAGCGCTTCAGCTTGAGAAGGAGCGCCAGAAGCTCGAAAAGACCCTTGGCGGGATCAAGGGGATGGGGAAACTCCCCGGCGCCCTTTTCGTGATCGATCCGAAGAACGAGACCATCGCGGTCAGCGAGGCGAAGAAGCTCGGCATTCCCGTTGTTGCGGTCGTCGACACCAACTGTGACCCCGATCCGATCGATTACGTGATCCCGGGCAACGACGATGCCATCCGCGCGATCCGCCTTCTTTCCGCAAAGATGGCCGACGCGGTCCTTGAAGGGGCCCAGGCCCGCGAGGTTGCCCTTCAGGCCGATACCGAGGGGGAAGAGGCAGGTGAGACTGCCGGCGCTGAGGCGGAAGAGGCGGGCGAATAGCCCGGCGCTCCCCAACCATCAACTACATCAAGGGGTCGGCGTGGGCGTCGAACCCCATCCGGAGGATACAGTGAGCATTACAGCAGCACAGGTTAACGAATTGCGTAAGGTCACCGGCGCGGGGCTCATGGACTGCAAGAAGGCCTTAACTGAAACAGGGGGCGACCACGAGAAGGCCGTCGATTACCTCAGGAAGAAAGGGCTCGCCGCTGCCTCCAAGAAGGCCGGCCGCGCCGCCACTGAGGGGTTGGTCGGTTCCTACATCCATGCCGGCGGCAAGATCGGCGTTCTGGTCGAGGTTAACTGCGAGACCGATTTCGTTGCCCGCAACGAGAACTTCCAGGCCTTTGTGAAGGATATCGCCATGCACATTGCCGCGGCTGCTCCGCAGTACGTGCGTCGCGAGGAAGTCCCGGCCGATGTCGTGGAGCGCGAGAAGGATATTTACCGCGCCAAGGCCCGTGAAACCGGGAAGCCGGAAAATATCATCGAAAAGATCATCGAAGGTCAGGTCAACAAGTTCTATGCCGACATCTGCCTCCTTGAGCAGCCATACGTAAAGGATTCGGACAAGAGCGTCCAGCAGTTTCTGAACGAGACCATCGCCGCCATCGGGGAGAATATCTCGGTTCGGCGCTTTACCCGTTATGCCCTCGGTGAGGGGCTTGCCAAGAAAGAGACGGACTTCGCTGCTGAGGTTGCTGCCGCAGCAGGGCTGTAAGAACGACGAGGGCCGGTCATTCCATGGCCGGCCTTTTTTGTACGCGCAGCATGAAGCCGGCGCGGGTGTGCCGGCAACGGAGGCGGACACAAGCATGGCTAAACCACACTATAAACGAGTTCTGCTGAAACTCTCCGGCGAGGCCCTGGCTGGTGAACAGGGGTATGGCATCGACCCTTCGATCATTACCGCCATCGCCTCGGAGATCAAGGAGGTTGTGGCTACCGGGGCCGAGCTGGCGCTGGTTATCGGGGGGGGGAACATTTTCCGGGGGCTTGCGGCGTCGTCGAAGGGGATGGACCGGGCCAGCGCCGACTACATGGGGATGCTGGCGACCATGATCAACTCCCTTGCGATGCAGGACGCCCTGGAGAAAATCGGCGTCGATACCCGCGTGCAGTCTGCCATAGCCATGCAGGAGGTTGCGGAGCCCTACATCCGCCGCCGCGCCATCCGTCATCTGGAGAAGGGGCGGATCGTCATATTCGGCGCCGGCACGGGAAACCCCTATTTCACGACCGACACGGCAGCCAGCCTGCGGGCCATGGAAATCGGGGCCGACGTTATCCTGAAGGGGACGAAGGTCGACGGAGTCTATTCGGCCGATCCCAAGAAGGACCCCACGGCAGTCAAGTACCCGACGCTAACCTATCTTGAGGTTCTCAAGAAGGGGCTTCAGGTCATGGACGCCACGGCGACCTCTCTCTGCATGGACAACAACCTCCCGATTATCGTGTTCGATATTACCAGTTACGGAAATATCAAAAAAGTTGTGTGCGGTGAGGAAATCGGCACCATTGTGAAAGGAGCGTAGCATGACGAAGAATGTCATCGCTGATATGAAGAATCACATGGAAAAATCGGTCGACTCTCTGCGGCGCGAGTACCAGAAGGTGCGTACCGGCAGAGCGAGCACCGGTCTTCTCGACGAGATAAAGGTTGATTACTACGGCAATCCTTCCCCCCTGAGTCAGGTGGCAACGCTGTCGGTCCCCGAGCCCCGGACTATCACCATTCAGCCGTGGGAAGCGAAGATGATCCCGGTGATCGAGAAGGCGATCATGAACGCGAACCTCGGCATCACCCCTGCCAATGACGGAAAGGTAATCCGTATCTCCCTTCCCCCTCTCACGGAGGAGCGCCGCAAGGAGATTGTGAAAATGCTCAAGAAATCGGCGGAGGAGGCCAAGATTGCAATCCGCAACATCCGTCGCGACTCCATTGACGGTCTCAAAAAGCTGGAAAAGGACAAGCAGATTTCCGAGGATGACCTTAAAAGGGCCGAGAAGGACGTCCAGGATGTGACGAATTCGTTCGTTGCCAAGGTTGACGAAGTGCTTGCCCACAAGGAGAAAGAGGTGATGGAGGTCTGATGCCGCGTCGAGGCGCCGACATGAGGTCTCTGAAGACTTTTTCGCTTGCGCCTGTAAGGCTTTTGTGGTTTAATCCCCTTTAACCCCTGAATTAAAGGGGATTTTTTGTTTTTAAGGGCCTTTATGCACGCTCTTGATACCGAAAAGCTTCCCCGCCATCTCGCGATCATCATGGATGGAAATGGTCGCTGGGCGCAGGAACGCATGCTGAAGCGAATCATCGGCCATCAGAAAGGGGTCGAAACGGTTCGCGTCATCGTTGAGGAATGCTCGAAGCTCGGGATCCGCTATCTCACGCTTTTTGCATTCTCCGCCGAGAACTGGCTTCGCCCCAAGACCGAGGTGAAAGCGCTCATGGCTCTCCTCAAGAAATACATCAAGGCGGAAGTCGCCCGGATGACCGCGAACAATATCCGCTTCAACGTCATCGGTAATCGGGACGAGCTCCCGCCTGACGTGAACGATGCCGTTCAGGAGGCCATCGACCGGACGGAAAGGAACACCGGAATGGTGTTGACCCTCGCCCTTTCCTATGGCGCCCGTCAGGAGATCATCAGGGCGGCGGCCAGGCTGGCGGCCGACATTTCAGCCGGGACCGTTAACCCCGGCGCCGTCGACGAGAGATCGTTCTCCTCCTACCTCTTCACGGCAACCATTCCCGATCCCGATTTCCTCATCAGAACGAGCGGCGAGATGCGGATCAGCAATTTCCTGCTCTGGCAGCTGGCGTACACGGAGCTTTATTTCTCGAACGTCAATTGGCCGGAATTTTCCAGGATCGAACTTCACAAGGCCTTGCGCGACTACCAGTCGAGGGAGCGGCGATTTGGCCGCACGAGCGCCCAACTGCAGAACAGGAGCTGACCATCAAACGCGTGATCACCGGGGCCGTAGTCCTGCCGCTTCTCATTCTCCTCGTTCTCAAGGGGGGGATTTTTCTTTTCACGGCTCTCATCGTGCTCTTGTCCGTGCTCGGTCTCTGGGAGTTTTACCGCATGGCCCTCCCTGAGCGAACGGGCGACGTGATCGTCGCTTCCCTGGCCGGTGGAAGCATCCCGCTCTTTCTCTTCCTTCCGCTCCATCCTGTCGGGATATCGCAGCCTGCCGTGCACGGTCTGGCAGTACCCCTCTTGACGGCGCTCTTCATCGCATGTGCCCTCCGGGTCCTTTTTTCTTTTCGCGACATTCGCCACGCTGCCGGAGAGGTCGCTCTTCTCGGAGCGGGGTTTCTGTACGTACCGCTGCTCCTCACTCATCTGCTGTGGCTTCGGAGCCTCCCCCACGGCATCGACTGGGTTTTCCTTCTGCTGGTCATCGTCATGGCGGGCGATACGGCTGCCTATTATGTCGGCAGCAGCCTCGGCAAGCGCAAGCTGTATCCCGTGGTGAGTCCGAACAAGAGTGTCGAAGGGGCGCTCGGGGGGCTTTGCGGCAGTATCGTCGGGGCCTTCATCGCGAAGGCTACGTTTTTTCCGGAGCTCACGGTGGGCGATTGCCTCGCCGCGGCGCTCCTCATGGGGCCTATGGGGCAGTTGGGGGATCTCTTCGAATCGCTTCTGAAGCGGAGCTTCGGCGTCAAGGATTCAGGGGTCATTATCCCGGGGCACGGCGGGGTTCTCGATCGTCTCGACAGCATCCTCTTTGCCGCTCCGGCGGCCTATTACTACGCTTCGTTGTTTTTTGCCAACCGTTAAGGTTTCGAAGAGGGAATATGAAAAAGCTGACAATACTCGGATCGACAGGTTCAATCGGGGTAAGCACCCTCGATATCGTCGCCGCGCATCGTGACCGTTTCGAAGTGGTTGCCCTCACGGCAGGAAACAATCTCTCTCTGCTGAAAAGGCAGATAGAAATCTTCCGGCCGAAGCTGGTCAGCGTCCTTACCAGCGAACGTGCCGCCGAACTCGATGCGATGCTGACCGGCGACAAGCCGGCGATCCACCATGGCGTTGCCGGGCTCATTGCGGCAGCTACCGCCGGCGACGCCGACATGGTGGTCGCGGCGATTGTCGGGGCCGCCGGCCTCATTCCCACCGCGGCCGCCATCAAGGCAGGCAAGGATATCGCCCTGGCCAACAAGGAGACCCTGGTTAGCGCCGGCCGTCTCATGATGGAGCTGGTTCGGGAGAATCGGGTAAAGCTCTATCCCGTCGACAGCGAACACAGCGCGGTATTTCAGTCGCTGGAAGGGCAGAGTCGAAAGGACGTGAAGCGGATCATCCTCACGGCATCGGGGGGGCCGTTCCTCAATCTCCCGCTGGATCAACTCGACCGGGTTTCGATCAGCGATGCCCTGAACCATCCCAACTGGAGCATGGGGCAGAAGATAACCATCGATTCGGCCACCATGATGAACAAGGGGCTCGAGGTCATAGAAGCCCGGTGGCTTTTCGATACTCCTGCCGAACAGATCGACGTCAACATTCATCCGCAAAGCATCATCCACTCCATGGTCGAATACGTGGACGGCTGTGTCGTGGCCCAGCTCGGCGTACCCGACATGAAGGCGCCGATTGCCTATGCGCTGACTTATCCGGAGCGGATTCCGACCGGGGTTAAGCCGCTGGATCTTACGGAGCTTTCGGGCCTGAGCTTTTTCCGGCCCGATTTCCGCCGTTTTCCCGCACTCGGGCTTGCCTACCGTTCCCTCACCGACGGGGAGAGCATGCCGGCAGTCATGAATGCAGCCAACGAAGTTGCCGTTGAGGCCTTCCTGAAAGGGAGGCTCGGCTTTACCGACATAGCGGCAGCCATCGAACGGACCATGGACAGTCATACCCCCCACACCCTTTCATCCCTCGACGAGGTTCTCAGCGTTGATCTCTGGACACGGAACAAGGCACGCGAACTCCTGGGACTCGATTAGGACGCGCCGGCTCACTTCCTGTCAGTATTGAGAGGACTCACATGCTCAGCATCGTTTCCGCCATTGTCGTTCTCGGTATCCTGATTTTCGTTCACGAACTGGGTCACTTCATCTTTGCCAAACTGTTCCGTGTCGGCGTCGAGAAGTTTTCCCTCGGGTTCGGCCCGAAGCTCGTCGGGAAACAGATTGGCGAGACGGAATATCTGATTTCCGCCTTCCCTCTGGGGGGCTACGTTAAGATGGTGGGGGAGGGGACGGAGGGTGAACTCTCCGAGGATGAACAGGCCCGCTCCTTTGCCGGCAAGCACCCCCTTCAGCGGATTGCCATTGTGGCTGCCGGCCCTTCGTTCAATCTGATCTTTGCCTGGCTGGTCTTTATCGTCGTGTTCATGGTCGGCGTCCCATCAGCCACTTCCAGGATCGGCGGGGTCGTCAAGGATAAACCGGCGGCGCGCGCGGGGATTGTTGCCGGCGATGTGATAACGTCGGTCAATGGCAAGCGCGTCACGAGGTGGGATGAGATGGCCGCCCAGATTGCCGCGTCGAAAGGGGCTTCGATCGTCATTGAGGTCAAGCGCGGCGATACGGTGAGGACTTTCCGTCTGGTGCCCGAAACGCGGACCGCCAAGAATCTCTTCGGCGAGTCGGTGACCTCGCCGGTCATCGGCGTCGTGGCCTCTCCCGAGACGGTCATCGACCGGTTTGGTCCCGGCGAGGCGTTCGTCAAGGGGAGTGTGCAGGCCTGGAATGTCGTCGAGCTTACGGCGATCTCGCTGGTCAAGATTATCGAGCGCGCCGTACCCCTCGACACCATCGGTGGTCCGATCATGATCGCCAAGATGGCGGGTCAGCAGGCCGAAGCGGGGGGGGTGAGCTTTCTCGCCTTCATGGCCCTTCTGTCCGTGAATCTCGGCGTGCTGAATCTTCTGCCAATCCCGATTCTTGACGGGGGGCATCTGGTCTTCTATCTCTGGGAGCTGGTCTTTCGTCGCCCGGTCAGCCCGCGGGCCCGGGAGATCGCCCAGCAGATCGGCCTCGCCCTGCTGATCGGGCTTATGGTGCTTGCCTTCTATAACGATATTGCCCGTTACGTGGTGGGGCAGGGATAGCGTGAGGCTGCTGACTGTCGATACGTCGACGTCCACCTGCAGCGTCGCGCTGACCCGTGACGGCAGGCTTGCGGCAGAGTACCTGGTCGACAGCGGCCGGACCCTTACGGAGCGGCTGCTTGCGGCCATCGAAACGGTACTCGCGGCCGGAGCCCTGGAGTTGGCGGAGCTTGACGGCTTCGGGGTAGCCCTTGGTCCGGGGGCGTTCACCGGGGTCAGAATCGGGGTCGCGACGGTAAAAGGGCTTGCGATTGCGACCGGAAAGCCGGTTGCGGGATTCTCGTCGCTCGCCATGCTTGCCATGAATCTTCCGTTTAGTCCCTTACCGGTCTGCCCGCTTTTCGATGCGCGCAAGAATGAGGTGTACGCCGGTCTCTATCGTTGCGACGGTGCCATCCCGGAGCCTCTGGTGCCAGACCGCGTTCTTTCTCCCGTGCAACTTCTTGAGGAAATAACGGGACCGACTATCTTTGTCGGCGACGGCGCGCTCCGCTACCGCGACCTGATCGAAACGAATCTCCACGAGGGGGCGATATTCGCTCCGTCCTATTGCCATCTCCCCCGAGCAGGGGCAGGCGCTCTCCTGGCACTAGAACTTCTGCGGTCGGGGGAGGGTACTCCTCTGCCGCTGCTCAACCCCGCCTATCTCCGTCCTTCAGAAGCAGAATTGGCAAAGATCCGGCGCGAAATGCCATAACGCTATTCTATAGCAGTTGACAGTACCCTGCTAATGTATTATTTTCACACTTTACTCTTGCGACGGCGGCTCGTTTGGTGCCGTCAAATTTCGGGAAATCGCGGTTGAACGAGCATCTGCCATGCCGGCCGTGCGGAATTCGATCGTTTCATTTTGATACGAGGTTCAGATTATGCGTAGCGACACTATCAAGAAGGGGCTTGAGCGGACCCCCCACAGGGCTCTCATCAAGGGGACCGGCGTTCCCCAAAGTGCGATGGACAAGCCATTCATCGGCGTCGCCACCAGCTTCACCGATCTTATTCCCGGTCACGTGGGGATGCGGGACCTGGAACGTTTCATCGAGAAAGGAATCCATTCGGGGGGGGGCTACGCCTTTTTCTTCGGCGTTCCCGGGGTCTGCGACGGCATCGCCATGGGGCACAAGGGGATGCATTACTCGCTGCCGACCCGCGAGCTTATCGCCGACATGGTGGAGTCGGTGGCCGAGGCCCATCGGCTTGACGGGCTCGTTCTTCTGACCAACTGCGACAAAATTACTCCCGGCATGCTCATGGCCGCGGCCCGTCTCGACATTCCCGCCATCGTGGTGACCGCCGGCCCCATGATGGCCGGACGGGGCGCGGAGGGGCGCCGCTTCTCTTTTGTCACGGACACCTTCGAGGCGATGGCGCGTTACAAGGCCGGCGTCATCGATGACAAGGAGCTGCAGATCTGCGAGGACAACGCCTGTCCCGGCATGGGGTCGTGTCAGGGGCTTTTTACCGCCAATACGATGGCTATCCTGACCGAGACCCTCGGCATGAGTCTCCCCCGCTGCGGTACGGCGCTGGCAGTCTCGGCCCTCAAGCGGCGGATCGCGTTTGCCTCCGGTGAGAAAATCGTGGAACTCGTCCGTTCCGGCGTCACCCCGCGGCAGATCCTCACAAAGGCAGCCTTCGAAAATGCCATCCGTGTCGATCTCGCCCTGGGGGGCTCTTCCAACACGGTGCTGCACCTCCTTGCCATTGCCCGGGAGGCGGGTGTCGAGCTTCCGCTGGAGACGTTCGATGTTCTCGCCAAGGAGACTCCCCAGCTCTCGTCCATGAACCCGGCAGGAGAGTACTTCATGGAAGACCTGGATGCCGCCGGCGGTGTGCTGGGGGTCCTGAAGCAGCTAGGGACCAAAATCAAGGACAATCCGACAGTCATGGGGCTCTCTACTCTCGAACTTGTTTCCACTGTCGAGGCCGTTGACGAACGGGTCATCCGTCCGCAAACCGACCCGGTCAAGCCCGAGGGCGGAATTGCCGTGCTTTTCGGCAATCTCGCGCCGAAAGGGGCCGTAGTCAAGCAGTCCGGCGTTTCCGCGGCCATGATGCATTTCGAAGGGACGGCCCGCTGTTTCGATTCCGAGGAGGCGGCCATGGCAGCCCTCATGGGGGGAAAGATTGCCTCGGGCGACGTGGTGGTCATCCGCTACGAAGGACCGAAGGGAGGGCCGGGGATGCGGGAGATGCTTGCGCCCACGGCGACCCTCATGGGACTGGGGTTGGGCGATTCGGTGGCACTTATCACCGATGGTCGCTTTTCCGGCGGGACCCGCGGCCCCTGCATCGGCCACATTTCGCCCGAGGCCGCCGAAGGGGGCCCCATCGCTCTTGTCGAAGAGGGAGATCGGATACTTCTCGATATTCCGAACCGCAGGCTCGAACTGCTGGTCGATGAAGCGGTTCTTGCCCAGCGGCGCAGCCGGTGGGTTGCGCCGGAGCCCAAGATCAAGAGCGGCTGGCTTGCCCGCTACGCCAAGGTGGTTACTTCGGCCTACACCGGCGCGGTGACGAGCGCCGACTAGCTTGCTTCTTATCCCATTTCCCTTGCGGGAGGTTTCTAATGAAAATGACGGGTGCGCGGATACTCCTTGAATGTCTCAAGCTGGAAGGAGTTGATACGGTTTTCGGTTATCCCGGCGGGACGGTAATCAACATTTACGACGAACTCTTCAGCTTCAAGGAGATTCATCACATCCTTCCCCGACACGAGCAGGCGGGGGTCCACGCGGCTGACGGCTATGCCCGCGCCACGGGAAGAGTCGGGGTCGCCATCGCTACTTCGGGCCCCGGGGCCACCAATACCGTCACGGGCATCGCCACCGCCTACATGGACTCCATCCCGCTGGTCGTGATCACCGGCCAGGTGCCGACGGCGCTCATCGGCAACGACGCGTTCCAGGAAGTCGACATCGTCGGCATAACCCGGCCGTGTACAAAACACAACTTTCTCATCAAAGATGTCCGGGAGATAGCCACGATCATCAAGAAGGCGTTCTACATCGCCCGGACGGGACGTCCGGGGCCGGTGCTCGTAGATCTTCCGAAGGATGTGCAGATCGCAACGACTGAATTCCACTATCCCGAGACCATTGAACTCCGTAGCTACAAGCCCACTGTCGAGGGGCATCCGAAACAGGTGGAGAAAGCCGTGTCGCTCCTTCTTACGGCAAAAAAACCGGTGATTTATGTTGGGGGAGGTGTAATCTCCGGCGATGCCGCCGGAGAGTTGCGCGCTCTGGCGGCAAAGCTCAATATTCCGGTGACCACCACGCTTATGGGCCTGGGCTCGTTCCCCGAAGATGACCCCCTTTCTCTCGGGCTGCTCGGAATGCACGGCACGTATTACGCGAACATGGCCGTCACCAACTGCGATCTTCTCGTGGCGGTCGGCGCCCGCTTCGATGACCGGGTCACCGGCAAGATAGCCACCTTTGCCCCCCATGCGAAGATCATCCATGTCGACGTCGATCCGACCTCCATTCGCAAGAACGTTCGTGTCGACCTCCCGATCGTCGGCGAGGTGAAGGATGTCCTGTCAAAGATGCTCAAGGCCACCGAGGAGCAAGGTGACAGGGCCGACGAGTTCAGGAAGGGTGTCGAGCCGTGGCTTGCCGAGATCGCCGGGTGGAAGGAAAAGCATCCGATTACCTACAAGCAGACGTCGGCTACCATCAAGCCGCAGTTCGTCATCCAGAAGCTGCGGGAACTCTCGGACCCCGACGCCATCGTCGCCACCGATGTCGGACAGCACCAGATGTGGACCGCCCAGTTCTTCACCTTTACGAAACCCCGGACTCTCCTCTCGTCCGGAGGTCTCGGAACCATGGGATTTGGGCTCCCCGCGGCCATGGGAGCCCAGGCGGCGTTTCCCGGCCGGCAGGTGATCGCCATCTGCGGTGACGGCGGCTTTCAGATGAACATGCAGGAGCTGGCGACGCTCGTGCAGAACCGCTTGCCGGTAAAGATCTGCATCCTGAACAACAACTTCCTCGGCATGGTTCGGCAGTGGCAGGAACTCTTCTTCGACAAGCGTTACTCACAGACCTGCCTGGAGCTTCCCATCGATTTCATCAAGCTGGCTGAGGCCTTCGGCGCCAAAGGGTTTCAGGCGACCAAGCCTGACGAAGTCGAGGAGACCATCAAAAAGGCGTTCGATACCCCGGGGCCGGTTATCATGGAGTTTAAAATTGCCCGGGAGGAGAAGGTCCTCCCCATGGTCCCTGCCGGGGCATCGCTCAATGAAATGGTACTCAATGCCTAATTGCCAGATTTGGCGTGATATCAGGAGGTTTCCTGCATGAGACATACGATTACCGTGCTGGTGGAGAACGAATTCGGCGTGCTTTCCCGCGTTGCCGGGCTGTTCTCCGGTCGAGGCTTCAACATTGACTCCCTGTCGGTGGCCCCAACCAACGACGAAAGCATCTCGCGCATGACCATCGTTACGCGGGGCGACGAACAGATCCTGGAGCAGATATCCAAGCAGCTCAACAAGCTGATCGATGTCATCAAGGTCATCGACTTTACCGGTGGGGAGGCGATCGAGCGGGAAATGGCGCTTATCAAGGTGACGGCGGAGGATGTCAGCCGCGCGGAGGTGCTGCGCATTGCCGATATCTTCCGGGGGAAGATTATCGACGTGACCCCTAAGTCGTATACCATTGAAGTGACCGGAGCCCCTGCCAAGATCGAAGCGATCCTTGAGTTGCTTCGTCCCTTGGGACTCAAGGAACTGGTTCGTACAGGACCGGTGGCCATAGGCCGCGGCGCCAAGGGGTGGAAGGGATAGAATATTTAGCGGGCCCGAGCGGCTCTGCCGACAGGCCTTATGCATGCACCAACGAACGATAGGAGGAAGAAATGAAGATTTACTACGACAAGGATTGTAACCTGGGAGTGCTCAAAGGGAAAAAGGTGGCTATCATAGGCTACGGTTCCCAGGGCCATGCCCATGCCAATAACCTGAAGGATTCGGGAATTGATGTGGTCGTCGGTCTTCGCGCCGATTCAACCTCGGTCAAGAAAGCGACTGACGCGGGACTGACGGTGCTCTCCACCTCCGAGGCGGTAAAGATCGCCGACGTGATCATGATCCTGCTTCCCGACGAAACCCAAGGGGATGTCTACCGTGAGGAGATTGCTCCTTTCATAAAGCAGGGAGCTTACCTTGCGTTCGGTCACGGCTTCAATATCCACTTCGGCCAGATCGTGCCGCGCCCCGATATCAACGTCATCATGGTGGCTCCCAAGGGGCCGGGACACCTCGTGCGCCACGAATACACCCGGGGAGGGGGCGTGCCGAGCCTCATCGCCATCCATCACGACCCCTCCGGGAACTCCCGCGACGTGGCCCTTGCCTATGCCTCGGCAAACGGCGGCGGCCGGGCCGGCATCATCGAGACCTCTTTCAAGGAAGAGACCGAAACCGATCTCTTCGGCGAGCAGGCCGTTCTGTGCGGCGGCATTTCGGCGCTCATCCAGGCCGGATTCGAGACCCTCGTGGAAGCTGGCTACGCGCCTGAGATGGCCTACTTCGAATGTCTCCACGAGACAAAGCTTATCGTCGACCTGATCTATGAAGGTGGCATCGCCAATATGCGCTACTCCATCTCCAACACCGCCGAGTATGGCGACCTCACCCGTGGCCCCCGCGTCATTACTGCGGAGACCAAGAAGGAGATGAAAAAGATCCTCGGTGAGATCCGGGACGGCGAGTTTGCCAAGGAGTGGATGCTGGAGAACAGGGCCAACAAACCGGTCTTCAGTGCCCTGCGCCGCAAGGGGGCCGAGCACCAGATCGAGGAGGTCGGTGCGCGCCTCCGCTCCATGATGTCGTGGATCGGCGCCTCCAAGATCGTTGACAAGTCCAAGAATTAGGCAAAGACAAGCCCGAACATGGAGGCCGGGATTGACGAGCAGGCTGTTTGCTTCGTCGACACCCGGCCTCTTTTCGGTTGGCGGCGGAAATCGGTGTAATTATTTCCCCGTCCGTGTATAATTCCGCTCTATCGTTGAGGTACGATTAATGCGCAATACTCATACTCCCATCGCCACGGAAGGATACCCGTTCGTTGCGATGGCAGGAGCCGTAACCATCATTCTGGGGCTGCTCTCCGCCAAGGTTGTTGTCATCCTTCCGGCGGCACTGCTTGCCCTCGCGGTGACCCTGTTCATCGCCTTCTTTTTTCGCAATCCCCGGAGATTTACCCCCGCTATTGAAAATGCCGTGGTGGCACCGGCAGACGGGGTTGTCATCTATCTAGGTCCGTCGCGCGAAGAACACCTGGGTATGGAGATGACCAAAGTCAGCATCTTCATGTCGGTCTTCAACGTGCATATCAATCGGGTGCCGCTGACTGCGCGGGTAGTCGATACGTTTTATACGAAAGGCAAGTTTCTCGATGTGAGGGACGAGCGTGCAAGCTTCGAGAACGAACAGGCTGGACTTATCCTGGAGAGCGCTTCAGGGGCCAGGCTGGCCGTCGTGCAGGTGGCGGGACTCATCGCCCGGCGGATCGCCTGCTACGCCAACAAGGGCGATCTGCTTGAACGGGGAAAGCGCTACGGGTTGATCCGGTTCGGCTCCCGTCTCGACGTATACCTTCCCAAGGGCACCTACATCAAGGTCAAGCTCGGGGACAAGATGGTCGCCGGTGAAACCATCCTGGGGATGCTTCAATGAATGGTGAAAAAATCGACATGTCCGAGAGCATGCGGAAGGGGATCTATATCCTTCCGAATCTCTTTACGACCGGGAGCCTTTTTGCTGGCTTCTACGGCATGGTCGCCACCATGAACGGCGATTTCAAGAGTGCTGCCCTCTGGATTCTCGTCTCTTCTATTTTCGATGGGCTGGATGGGAAGGTGGCGCGCCTTACCGGGACGTCGAGCAAATTTGGCGTCGAGTACGATTCTCTGGCCGATCTGGTCTCATTCGGCGTTGCGCCGGGACTCCTCATGTACAAGTGGGCCCTTCAGCCCTTTGGAAGGCTGGGGTGGCTTGCTGCGTTTCTCTTTGTGGTCTGCGGTGCCCTGCGACTGGCCAGGTTCAACGTCCAGGTGAATACCGTCGAGAACAAGCGGTTCGTCGGACTCCCGATTCCCGCCGCTGCGAGCATGGTGTCGGCTACCGTCCTGCTGTTTTATCATTTCGGCTGGCCCAGTTCCTACAAGAAGGTGGCGATACTTGTACTCATCTACCTGCTCGCGTTCCTGATGGTTTCCAGTTTTCGCTATTATTCCTTCAAGGACCCCGAGTTGATCAAGCGGCAGCCGTTTGCGTTCCTTGTTCTGGCGGTGCTGCTTTTCATCGTTATTGCCGCCGAACCGCTCATCATGCTTTTTGTGATCTTCATCTGCTACACGTTCTCGGGCATTGTCGGTTTTCTCATGACCTGGCCGCGCAGACGGCGGCTGGAAAAGGCCATTCACAACAAACACGCGAAGGATGAAAAGTAAGACGGTGAATTCCGGTGACGTTGTTTAGCAAGATGAAACTCTGTCCATTGAGGGGGGAATATCTCGAAATGAAAGAGTTTTTTTCTTGACAGAAGGCCCCGCCGTTTTCTAGTATGAAACAAATTAAAAAAGGCAAGGAAGAGGAGTAGTAATCCTGCCCCTTATATATCCTCTCCGTCAGTGGGAGGGTCAGAGAGCCGGTGGTTGGTGCGAACCGGTATAAGGATGGACGAACTCGCCTCGGAGCCGCTTCGGTGAACGGAACAGACTTCTGTTTCGCTAGTCGTTGACGTTGCCCGCGTAAAGGGATAAAGAGGTCTGCCTGCGGGTGGACGAAAAAGGGTGGTACCGCGGAGCTCAAGCCTTCGCCCCTTGTCGGGGCGAAGGCTTTTTTTGTATCTCGTTTATCTCGTCGAGCGGAAAATTCTCCTGATGGAGTACTACCACTAACAAGGAGGCAGAAATGGCAGAACTGAAGACGATCAAAATTTTCGATACGACCCTGCGGGACGGTGAGCAGTCCCCTGGAAACAGCATGAACATCGACGAAAAATTGCGGGTGGCCAAGCAACTCCAGAAGCTTAATGTCGATGTCATAGAGGCAGGATTTCCGATTGCATCCGAAGGGGATTTCGAGGCGGTGAAACGGGTTGCCCAGTCCATAAAGGGACCGGAAATAGCCGGCCTGTGCCGTGCCAATGACAAGGATATCGATCGGGCGTGGGAAGCCTTGAAATATGCAGGGGAAAAGGGGCGCATCCATACCTTCATCGCCACTTCCGACATCCACATGAAGTACAAGCTCAAGATGGAACCATCGAAGGTTCTCGAAGCTGCCGTAAAGGCGGTGAAGCGGGCAAAGGCTTACACGCCGAACGTGGAGTTTTCCTGTGAGGATGCAGTCCGGACAGATCTGAAGTTTCTTGCGGAGATTGTATCGGCGGTGATCGATGCCGGTGCGACGACGGTCAATATTCCCGATACCGTCGGGTATACGATTCCGTTTGAGTATTTCAATATCATCAGGCACCTGAAAGAGAAAGTTTCCAATATTGAGCAGGCGGTGATCTCGGTCCACTGCCACAATGACCTCGGCCTTGCGGTGGCCAACTCGATTGCCGCGGTGCAGGCGGGAGCGGGACAGGTGGAGTGCACCATTAACGGGATTGGCGAACGCGCCGGTAACTGCTCGATCGAGGAATTCGTCATGGCGGTACGGACCCGCCACGACATCCTCCCGTTCAGGACGAACGTGGCGACAGAGCAGATCGTTCCGTCGAGCCGCCTCCTCTCGACTATCACCGGGATCAATGTGCAGCCCAACAAGGCCATCGTCGGGGCCAATGCATTCGCTCACGAATCGGGCATACATCAGCATGGGGTACTGATGGAGAAGTCGACCTACGAGATCATGACCCCTGAATCAGTCGGGCTCAAGACAAACGTGCTCGTTCTTGGCAAGCACTCCGGTCGCCATGCGTTCAAGAAGCGATTGACTGAGCTTGGCTATGAGCTTTCGGAAGACGATCTGAATCGCGCTTTCAGCCGGTTCAAGGCCCTGGCGGACATGAAAAAGGAAGTCTATGACGAGGATCTCGATGCAATAGTTGCAGACGAGGTGATGCGTCCGGCGGAGAAGTACCGTCTGTCTCACATCACGGTGACTTGCGGCTCCTTTGCCGTCGCAACCTCGACCGTCCAATTGGAGATTGACTGCGAACCGGTAAGGACTGCGGAACTTGGCGACGGCCCGGTTGATGCTACGCTGAAAGCGATCAAAAAGCTGACAAAATCCAAAGCCAAACTTCAACAGTACAATGTCGGGTCAATTACCGGTGGAACCGATGCGCAGGGGGAGGTCACAGTTCGTGTCAGCGAGGGAGACGAAACGGTGGTCGGTCGCGGTTCGTCGACCGATATCATCGAGGCTTCGGCCAAGGCCTATATCGACGCGCTCAATCGTCTCCACTTCAAGAAGGAGCGCATTCACGAGTGCCTGTAACAAGCATGCCCGGAGGACTTTTCCTCCGGGCATGCTTCCGGGCTGCAAACAGAGAAGGCCCGCCGGAATTTTCCCGGCGGGCCTTCTCTGTGACCGTGCGTGGCTCAGGGTTAGATCTTGCGGACGTTGGCGGCCTGGAGTCCCTTGGGGCCGGACACCACGTCGAACGTCACCGCTTCGCCTTCAGCCAGGGTCTTAAATCCTTCGGACTGGATTGCGGAGAAGTGCACGAACACGTCTTCCCCGTTTTCCTGCTCGATGAACCCGAACCCTTTGGCGTCATTGAACCACTTAACCTTGCCTTGTGCCATTTTCCTACCTCCTTTGGTGCCGCCGGATTAGTTCCGGACTTCGTGGAATGCTGCTTAAGTTTCCGGAGTCTTGGGGCAGGAAAACGACAAAGTCAGGTGATCTTTGTTCAGTTTTCAAGTGCTGCGTAAAGCTTCCGAAACTTGCTGCTCATGATAAATTAACATCGTGTAATTACGCGTGTCAAGCAATAATTGAACCGACGGGGGGAAAAGCGGGATTAAAAAGTGTTCAGCCGGCCGATGAATGCCATGAGCAGGCCATAGTGTTGATGATTGAACTGCAGCGATATACGGGGAAGTTTGAGCAGGTCGGGTTCGTCCGCTTCTTCGGGGAGAGGGGCGCTGCGGGTGATCCGGGTGTCTGGATGGCGAAGTTCCGGAAATTCATTTTCAAGCTCCTCGAGCTGGGCCTGGGTAAGTTCCTTGTTGAGTCGGATGATGAGACGCCCTTCGAAGAAGCGGAGCGAGTGATAGGTGCGGTAAAATTGCTCGATGATCTGTATGGCTTCGTCCACATCACGCGTGATGGTGAATATGGAGAAGTCTTCCGCAGAAATGAATCCCTTGCCCAGAATGCAGGTCTTGACGAATTCGAACCAGCGGTCCCAGTAGCCGTCATTGTCGTCAATCAGGACGAGCGGTTTCGGCGAGGTCTTGCCGGTTTGAATAAGGGTGAACACCTCCATCGCTTCGTCGAGGGTGCCGAACCCCCCGGGGAAGACGGCCAGTGCGCTCGACTCCTTCACAAACGCAACCTTTCGATTGAAGAAGTATTTGTAGTTGATGAGGCGGGGATTCTGCAGCATGACCGGATTCGGCTGCTGTTCGAAGGGGAGGCGGATGTTGACGGCAAAGGAGTTTTCGCTTCCTGCCCCTTCGTTGCCGGCCTGCATGATTCCCGGGCCGCCGCCGGTGATGATCATGAATCCCTTTTCTGCCAGCTTGCGGCTGAACGCGACACAGGTCTGGTAGATCTGTTCGTGGGGCTCGGTACGGGCGGAGCCGAAGATCGTGACCTTCTTTTTCTGTCGATACGGTGCGAATATGTTCGTGGTGTAACGCATCTCCTTCATGGTGTTGTTGAGGAGCTTTAGATCGGCGAGATAGTAACACTCGATCCCCGACTTTAGGGCAGAAATGATCATCTCGCGAATGAGCTCGGGGTGGTGAATGGTGCCAACTTCGGCCAGGAGATTGTCGATAAGGGTATCGATGATTCCGTTGGTTCGAGAAAAGCTCAGTTCCATGGGCGCGGTTGCCCTCCCTCTGAAAAATTTGCGCATTATAGCACTCGCCGTTAACGCGAAGCAAATGTTAAACCCGATCGAACAAATATTACATTGATTTGTCGTGTCTCTTTGTCTACAGTAACGTAATATTTCATCATTTACTTGAGAGGTATACGCTTCATGGGGAAGACCACAGCGGAAAAGATTTTTTCGAACCATCTGGTCGACGAGCCGTTTGCGGGAACGAAGGTTCTGCGGCTTGACGTGGTCATGTGCCACGAGATCACCACTCCCATCGCCATTGCCGATCTCATGGCGCGGGGGAAAGACCGGGTATTCGATGCCACTAAGATCAAGGCGGTGATCGATCACGTTACTCCGAGCAAGGACTCGAAAACGGCCACCCAGGCGAAGATGCTTCGGGATTGGGCCCGTCGCCACGGTATCAAGGATTTCTTCGATGTGGGTGCAAACGGCGTCTGTCATGCCCTGTTCCCGGAGAAAGGTTTCATCCGGCCCGGTTATACGGTGATCATGGGTGATTCCCACACCTGTACGCACGGCGCTTTTGGCGCTTTTGCCGCCGGGGTCGGGACCACCGATCTCGAGGTGGGAATTCTCAAGGGGGTGTGCGCCTTCCGCGAGCCGAAGACGATCCGGGTCAACCTGAACGGAACGCTTCCCAAGGGTGTTTACGCTAAGGATGCAATCCTCTACGTGATCGGCCAGATCGGGGTCAACGGCGCCACCGACCGGGTACTGGAGTTCCGTGGGCCGGTGGTCGATGCCATGACCATGGAGTCGCGAATGACCCTCAGCAACATGGCGATCGAGGCGGGAGGGACCTCCGGCATCTGCATGCCTGACATGGTGACCGTCGAATATCTCTGGCCGTTCATTCAGAACGAATATCCGTCCAGGGAGGCCGCCCTTGCCGTGTTCAGTCAGTGGCGCTCCGATGATGATGCGCAGTACGAGCGGTTGCTCGATTTCGACCTGTCGAATCTTGAGCCGATCGTCACGTTCGGTTACAAGCCGGACCAGGTGAAGCCGGTGGCGGAGATCGCCGGAACGCCGGTCGACCAGGTATATCTCGGTTCCTGCACCAACGGGCGGCTGGAGGATCTGCGGATTGCCGCGCAGATCCTCAAAGGGAAAAAGATCGCGCCGACGGTTCGCGGCATCCTTTCACCGGCCACGCCGAAGATCTACAAGGATGCCATGGCCGAAGGGATCATCGATATCTTCATGGAGTCCGGTTTCTGTGTAACGAATCCCACCTGCGGCGCCTGTCTCGGCATGAGCAACGGCGTACTGGCGGAGGGGGAAGTCTGCGCGTCGACCACCAACCGCAACTTCATGGGGCGGATGGGCAAGGGGGGGATGGTTCACCTCATGTCTCCTGCCACCAGCGCGGCGACCGCCATCGAGGGGAAGATCGCCGACCCCCGGAAATACCTCTGAACTCCCGTCAGTCGGGTTAGCACTACACCATCTTATCAAGGAGTTGACTAATGAAAGCATTCGGCGGACCCGTCCTCTTTCTCGACCGCTCCGATATCAATACCGACGAGATCATCCCGGCCAAGTATCTTACCGAGATTACCAAGGAAGATCTCAAACCGTACATTCTCGAAGACCTCAAGCTCCCCGGCTTTGACCCCAAGGGCGAGAAGACGAAATCTGCCCGGGTGATAGTATCCCGCGCAAACTTTGGTTGCGGGTCCTCCCGGGAACATGCGCCGTGGGTTTTCGAAGTGAACGGCATTACCGCCGTCATTGCCGAGTCCTTCGCCCGGATATTCCGGCAGAACATGTTCAACTGCGGCATGGCGGCCATCGAACTGCCGAAGGAGAAGATCGATGCGCTGTTTGCCTATGCCGGTGCGCCTGACACCACGATCTCTCTCGACGTGGCAACGCAGACCCTGTCCGTGCGCGGCGCGGGGAAGGAGGAGACCTTTTCCTTTGACATCTCTCCCTTTGACAAGGCGCTGGTTCTTGCTGGAGGATGGGTCGACTACGCCGATCAGAAGTACTGAGTTCTCTGGCGGCACGCCCCGCCGATCATGATCCGCAAAAGGCCTGCCTTCCAAGCAGGCCTTTCGTCTTTAGCAGGTGAGCAGGCCGCGTTTTTGGTTGACTCTCCCTGGCTCCTGTGATTATTAATTCAGAATCTCACAGGAATTGAATTCGGACCGTTTCCCATGCGCCTTCGCACCGCCCTTATCATGCTCGTACTGGCTCTTGCAGTGACCCCGGCGGGAGGAGCCGACAAGGGGGAGAGCGAAGCGCGGGGGACGATATTTACCTTCTGGCCCTTCGTTGATTACCGCGAGAGCCCCCGGGAGGGGTTCAGCAACCTTTCGCTCCTCGGTCCCCTGATCAAGGTGCAGGAGCGGGGGAATGAGACGGTAACGGCGGTGCGTCCCCTGTTCTATCGTGATGCCCATGAGAAGCCCGAGAGCGTGACGACCGACTATCTCTACCCCCTCGCGTCCTCCGAAAGTGGGCCAGACGTCTCGACCTTCCAGGTGCTGAAGCTTTACCAGAAGAACGTCTTCCGCCGTACCGAGCCGGAGCAGGCCGAGAAGGGGACCATGCTCTTTCCCTTCTATATCACCGGGGAGTCGAAGAAGTACGGGCCGTACACGTCGGTGTTCCCCTTCTACGGCGATATCTACGAGCGGTTCTGGCGGGACGAATACCACTACGTCCTCTTTCCCCTCTACGGTCGGACGGTCAAGGGGGGGACAACGACGCGTAACTACCTCTATCCGGTCTTTTCCACCGTGGAGGGAAAGGGTGAGAGCGGGTTTGCGGCCTGGCCGCTCTACGGGCAGTCGGCCAAGGAAGGGGTGTACCGGAAGCGGTTTGCGTTGTGGCCGATCTATGACGAGGCGGAGACGGGGCTCGATACGGATAACCCCACCCGCCGGTTCCAGATTCTTCCCCTGTACGTGGCGACCGATTCGCCCAAACGGTCGAGCCGACATTACCTGTGGCCGTTTTTCGGCTGGGTGGACGACCGCGAGCGGAAGGTTTCCGAGACCTATTACCTCTGGCCCTTCGTGATGACCGCCCGGGGGGAGGGGCGTACGGTGGACCGCTATCTCCCGTTTTATGACGAGGAGCGGGGGAAGGAGACGCTCAAGCGCTGGTACCTCTGGCCCCTCTTTCGCCACGACGAAATAGCGGGCGCCACCTTTGGACAGGAGCGGGACCGGGTGCTCTACTTCCTCTTTTCGGATAGCCGGGAGTGGTGGCCGGTGGACGGCGCCGAGCGCCGGCGGACAGCCCTCTGGCCGCTGTTTGTCTACAACCGCGACGTGCGGGGGGTAAAGAGCTTCTCGTTGCCGGCGCCCCTCGAACCGATCCTGGACCGGGAGGGGTTTGAGCAAAGCTGGGCGCCCCTCTGGAGGATCTACGTCCAGAAATGGAACGACTCCGGCGATTCGGCGGCTTCTTTTCTCTGGAATCTCTACTGGCATGAGCGCCGGGGGGAGGATTTCGCCTGTGAATTCTTTCCGCTCGTCTCGTACCGCTCCGAAAAGGCCGTAACCGATCTTGCCTTTCTGAAGGGGCTGATCCGTTTCGAGGAGCGCCACGGAGTCAGGAAACTCAGTTTTTTATGGCTTCCCTTCGGGATCAGCTGGGGGGAGGGGGAGAAGGCGAAGCCGGTGGGAGAGAACGATGGCGGCCTTAACATGAACAAAGCGAGGTTGGAACCTTAATGGGCGCCTTGGAGCGGGTCGGGAAAAGGGTTCTCGCATTCAACGAGATCGTCGGGGAGATGCTGATGCTTCTCGGCCAGACGGTCTGGTTCTTTCGGGAGGCCCCGCGCAACCTCCAGAGCATCTTTACCCAGATGGCGATCATCGGGTACGAGACGTTGCCGATCGCTTCGGTAATGGCGTTTTTCGTCGGAATGGTCCTTGCCCTCCAGACGGGGGTCGAACTCCAGAAGTACGGAACCCAGAACATCATCGGCGGGATCGTCGGCCTGTCTATGGTGCGGGAGCTCGGGCCGGTCATGACCAGTTTTCTCGTGGCGGGGCGCGCCGGTTCCGCCATGGCGGCGGAGATCGGGGTTATGAAGGTGTACGAGGAGATCGACGCCCTGAAGACCCTCGACATCAACCCGGTTCGCTATCTAGCCATGCCCCGGCTCATCGCCTGCCTGATCTGCGTGCCGGCGCTCGTCATCTATGCGAACTTCGTCGGGGTGCTTGGCGGTGCGTTCATGAGCCATCTCCATCCGAAGATTTTCATCTCCTACTCTACGTACTACGACAGCCTCAAGACAGCCCTCAAGTTCAAGGAAGTGGGTGCCGGGCTGATCAAGGCGACGACCTTCGGGGGGATTATCGCCCTCGTCGCCTGCTACACCGGTTTCAAGACCAGCGGCGGCGCCCGGGGGATCGCCCAGGCCACGACGCGGGCCGTGGTCATGTCGTTTATGCTGATCCTGGTTGCCGACTACTTTCTCACCAGATTGCTCATGTGACGGACGGCGGTCGTGGTTGTTCCGCGGCCGCGTGTTGTATTGACGGGAGGCAGTGAGCCATGGCGCTTACAACTGAAAAAAAGGTCGGAATTTTCTTCATGGCGGGACTTGCGCTCCTGGCGGTGATGCTGGAGCTTGGCGAGCGGTGGAATCCTTTCGAGAGGAACCTCCACTACAAGACCTATCTTTCGAGTACGACCGGCCTCAAGATCGGAGACCCGGTCCGGCTTGCGGGAGTCGAGGTCGGCAAGATTACGAAGATTGCCATCAGCGACAGCCGTGTCCGGGTAGATTTCGAGGTGAAACCGGGGACCACCATCAAAACCGACTCGGTCGCCACCATCCGGCTCACGAACCTTCTCGGTGGTCAGTTCCTGGGGCTGTCGTTCGGCTCTCCGACGGCGCCGGTTCTCCCGCCGGGTAGCGAGGTGAAGAGCCGCGATATAGCCAACATCGATGTGATCGTGGACAACGTGAGCGATCTGACCAAGGACGCCAAGAGCTTCATCAACGATCTCAACGCCAACCAGCGGGAAGTGCTCACCAAGATCTCCGCCATGCTGGACGAGAACCGCGCGAATCTGCGCGGGGCGGTCTCAAACCTGAACAGCATTACCGCCAAGATGGACCGGGGTGAGGGATCGCTTGCCATGCTCCTGAACGACAAGGCCCTCTACCGCAACACGAACGAGCTGGCGGTGAGCCTCAAGACGGTGACCACCAAGATCGAGCGGGGGGAGGGGACCCTCGGCAAGCTGGTGAACGACGATGCCCTGTACCGCGATGCGAAGGGAGCCGTGGCGAACCTGAACGACGGCTCCAAGGATATCAAGGAGATCGCGGCGAAGATCAACCGGGGCGAGGGGAGCGTCGGCAAACTGGTGAACGACGAGGCGCTCTACAACGAGCTGCGGGACGCCTCGAAGAACATCGGCGCTGTTGCCAAGAAGATCAACGAGGGGCAGGGGACCCTCGGCAAGCTCGTGAACGAGGATACCCTCTATCGCGATACCACCGCCGCCATGAAAAAGGTGGAAAAGGCGGCCGACGGCCTCGGCGACACCGGGCCGATTTCGGTCCTCGGGAGCGTGATCGGCACCCTGTTCTAACGGCCGAAGGCAACGAAATTTTACGTCGTTTGAATAATGGGCGCGGAGGCCGCGATGGGGTCTCCGCGCTTTTGTGCGTCAGGAGGAGTCATGGGGGATATGCTTTGGATTGCGATCGGGACCGTCACGATGCGGCCCTACGTCTTCGCTTTTTTCGCCGCCTATCTGGTGGCGGCGGTGCCGCACCTCGGTTGGCGAAAAGTCGCTCTGTTCTCGGTGGCGGGGTACCTGATCTCGTTCGTTTCGGAGTTCAGCTCCATCAATACCGGCATTCCGTACGGCTGGTATTACTACATCGATACCACCAGCGCCCGCGAACTCTGGATCGCCGGGGTGCCGTTCTTTGATTCGCTTTCCTACGTCTTTCTCGCCTACTGCAGTTACGCCACGGCTCTTCTCATTGTTTCGCCGGTAAAGGCGTGGCGGTGGAACCTGGTGACCCTGGAAACGCACACCATCAGGCGCTCTTTTTCGGTCCTTTTCCTCGGCTCCCTCTTCCAGGTCTTCCTCGACATCATTGTCGATCCGGTGGCGCTCCAGGGGCGGCGCTGGTTCCTGGGGCAGATTTACGGCTATCGCGAAGCCGGGACCCACTTCGGCGTCCCCCTCTCGAATTACCTGGGGTGGTGGCTCGTGAGCTTCGTCATGATCTTCGTCCTCCAGGTGATAGACCGGAGGGTGGGCGCGGAGAGGGAGAAGCCGGTCGGGGTCTCCGATCTCCCGTTTCGTCCCCTCTACGGACCGGTACTGTACCTGTCGGTCATTGCCTTTAATCTCGGGGTGACCGTCTGGATCGGCGAGCGCCTCATGGCCCTCACGGGGTTCTTCATCTTCGTGCTTCCTCTGGCCATTGCCGCCGTGACCATCATCCGGAGAACCAACCGCTATCGCAAGGAGGAGCTTGCCGACCATCTGCGGGATTTCCCGTGGTCGGCCGCCACGACTGGAACGGTGGAGAGAAGCCGTTAGCCGGGACGTCTTGCCAGGAGGGCTGACGCCGCAATAACGGCATCGGCCAGGGTGGCTCCGGCGGTGCTCGTGTTCCGGGCCAGGCGGATGAGCTGGTGGACGATCCACGGCTTCCGGAGGATGGTTGCGAGAACCTTCGTCACCCGGATGTTCAGGTCGTGGTCGGTAAACTCGTCAAGGGTGAAGGAGAGCTCTTCCCGGGCGTCGTCGCTTACGGCGCGAAGCGCCACGAGCGGTATTGTGTAACGCCCCGCTATCTCGGCTACCGCCGCCGTTTCCATGTCGAGGACCGGCGCATCCAGCTCCCGGGGCAGACGCAGCGCAAGCGCATTCTTTACCAGGATTTTCCGTGAGGTGATGATCTGACCGAACGCCACCCGGCGGCGGGCTCCGCCGAGGCCGTCGAGGATATCGTCTGCCAGGTCGCGGTCAATGACGCCTCGCGGCAGGAGATGACCGTCGGAGGCAAGCCAGCATCCGACGCCGACCACCAGGTCGCCGACTTCGAACCCCGGAAGGACCGCGCCACCGAACCCGAAGGAGACGATGGCCGCCGGTGAGGTGGCGGCGAGCGCCTCGGCAGCCCGGGCGGCGCGGTCGGGTCCCATCCCCGATTCGACGAGGGTTATCCCGACGCCATCGATGGCAAAACGGTACCTGATGAAACCCCGTTCCCGGCACCTTTCGGCCGGTCCGATCCGCCGCAGCAGGGGGCGGACTTCGTTGGGCATCGCCGCAATGAGCCCAATGGTTTTCGACGACATGTTCCTCTCCTTCTCCGTATGCTTCCGAGACTCTATCAGAGGGGGGCGCCGCGGGGCAACGCATTTCACTCCTTGACACGTCACGGCCTTTGCGGTAGCGTAGAACGTCCCGCCTGCCAAAGGGACACGCTATCCAGCAACAAATCTCTTGCCTTCATTCGGACAATCACGACGGTATCAGTAAGTTGGAGTAATCACGGGAGTTGCATCAGCCGATGCGCGTCGCTTCCGTATGCCGTCGTTGCGTTGTGTGCCGGCTTCGGGAACCATTTATGAAGATAACAGCCATCATTCCCGCCCGCTTCGCTTCGACCCGTTTCCCCGGCAAGGCCCTTGCCGATATCATGGGGAAGCCGATGGTGCAGCAGGTGTACGAGCGGACCTCCCGTGCCGGCCTCGTGTCGGAGGTAATCGTCGCCACCGATGACGAGCGGGTGGCCGATGCGGTGCGCGCTTTCGGCGGGCGGGTAGAAATGACCTCCAGCGATCACGAAACCGGTACCGATCGGCTGGCCGAGGTGGCGGACCGCATTGATGCAGACCTTGTCGTCAACGTGCAGGGGGACGAACCGCTCATCGAACCGGCGATGATCGACGAGGCAATCGCCCCGCTCGCCGCTGACGGTGCCATCAGGATGGGGACCCTGAAGAGCCGGATCAGGACGCTCCACGATTTTCTGAGCCCCAACGTAGTCAAGGTGGTTACCGATACCCAGGGGTTCGCCCTTTATTTTTCGCGTTCGCCCCTCCCCAATTTCCGTGACAAATGGAACGATCTTAAAGACGAGGCGTTCGTCGCGGGGCGGCTGCTCTGTCACAAGCATGTGGGGCTCTATGTCTACCGCCGCGATTTCCTCCTGGAGTTCGCGCGGATGGCTCCCACGCCGCTGGAGCAGGCGGAAAAGCTCGAGCAGCTTCGCGCCCTGGAGAACGGCTACCGGATCCGGGTAGTGGAGACCGGGCACGAGTCGATCGGTGTCGATACGCCGGCAGACCTGGAAAAAGTCATCGAAAAACTGAAAAAGGTGTAACAACATGAAAACCAAATTCATCTTTGTGACCGGGGGCGTGGTCTCCTCCATCGGCAAGGGGCTCGCGTCGGCCTCACTCGGAGCGCTTCTCGAGGCCCGGGGGCTGCGGGTCACCATGCAGAAGCTCGACCCGTACATCAACGTCGACCCGGGAACCATGTCCCCCTTCCAGCACGGCGAGGTTTTCGTCACCGATGACGGCGCCGAGACCGACCTGGACCTGGGGCATTACGAGCGGTACACGTCGGCCCGGCTCTCGAAGCGGAGCAACTTCACCACCGGCCAGGTCTATTTCTCGGTCATCGAGAAGGAGCGTCGCGGCGATTATCTCGGCGGCACCGTCCAGGTCATTCCCCACATCACCGACGAGATCAAGCACAAGATCATGGAGAACGCCAAGGGTGCGGACGTGGCCATCGTCGAGGTGGGCGGCACCGTCGGCGACATCGAGTCCCTGCCGTTCCTGGAGGCGATCCGCCAGTTCAAGGCCGACCGGGGGGCATCCAATGTCCTCTATCTTCACGTGACCCTCGTTCCCTACATCAAGACCGCCGGCGAGCTCAAGACCAAGCCGACGCAGCACTCAGTCAAAGAGTTGCGGGAGATCGGGATCCAGCCCGACATCCTCCTCTGCCGCTGCGAGAAGGACCTTCCCCACGACATGAAGGCGAAGATCGCCCTCTTCTGCAACGTGGAGGAAAAGGCGGTCATCACCTCCGCCGACGCCGAGCATATCTATGCGGTTCCCCTGGCGCTCCACAAACAGGGGCTCGACGAGCAGGTAGTGGAAAAGCTCAACATTTGGACCAAGGCCCCCGATCTCGCCCCGTGGGAGAGCGTGGTGGAAAAGCTCCGCAACCCTCTCAAGGGAGAGGTCCACATCGCCATCGTCGGCAAGTACGTCAACCTCACCGAGTCTTACAAGTCACTGGCCGAGGCCCTGACCCACGGCGGCATCGCCAATGACTGCCGGGTCTTCCTGAAGTATCTCGATTCGGAGAAGATCGAGCACGAGGGGCTGGGGACCCTGCTGGACGATGTCGACGCGGTCCTCGTCCCCGGCGGGTTCGGCGAGCGGGGGACCGAGGGGAAGATCAAGGCGATAGAGTTCGCCCGGACGCGGAAGATTCCCTTTTTCGGTATCTGCCTCGGGATGCAGATGGCTGCGGTGGAATACGCCCGCAATGTCTGCGGGCTTGAAAATGCCTACTCCAGCGAGTTCCGTCCCGACTGCGCCAATCCCATCATCGATCTGATGGCGGAGCAGAAGGGGGTCGACCGCAAGGGAGGGACCATGAGGCTCGGGGCCTACCCGTGCACGCTGGCCAAGGGCTCTTTTGCCCAGAAGGCCTACGGCTCCCTGGAGATTTCAGAGCGCCACCGCCACCGCTACGAGTTCAATAACGCCTTCCGGGACATTCTTGTCGCAAAGGGGCTCGTGATTTCCGGGGTTTACAAGGAAGGCGATCTGGTCGAAATCGTCGAGGTGGCCGATCATCCCTGGTTCCTCGGCTGCCAGTTCCATCCCGAATTCAAGTCGAAGCCGCTCAACCCGCACCCGCTCTTCCGGGCGTTCGTCGCCGCCGCGCTTGAGCACAGGAAGGTGAGGGGGTAAGCTGCCCCCCCCACGATGGAGCCACCGTGGTAAGAGAAATTGCAATCGGAAACGTCAAGATCGGCGGCAACCGGCCGCTAGTGCTGATCGCCGGCCCCTGCGTCATCGAGAACGAAGCCGCGACGCTGCGCTGTGCCGAACGGCTCATGACCCTCGTGAACGGCGTCGCCATTCCGCTCATCTTCAAGGCGTCCTATGACAAGGCGAATCGCACCTCCGTCACATCCTTTCGCGGTCCCGGCGTCAAGGAAGGGCTTCGCATCCTGAAGAAGGTAAAGGAGTCCCTCGGGATTCCGGTGCTGTCGGACATTCACTCCATCGAACAGGTGCAGCCGGCGGCCGAGGTCCTGGATGTCATGCAGATTCCCGCCTTCCTCTGCCGGCAGACCGACCTGCTGGTGGAGGCGGCCCGCAGCGGCTGCGTGGTGAACGTCAAGAAGGGGCAGTTCCTGGCCCCGTGGGACATGGAGAACGTGGTCGGGAAGCTCGTCGCCAGCGGCTCCGAGAAGATCATCCTCACGGAGCGCGGGGCGTCGTTCGGCTACAACAACCTCGTCTCGGACATGCGGAGCCTGCCGATCATGCGCGGCTTCGGCTTTCCCGTGGTTTTCGACGCCACCCACAGCGTCCAGCTCCCCGGCGGGCAGGGGGGCTCGTCGGGGGGGCAGCGCCAGTTCGTCGAGTATCTCTCCCGGGCCGCCGTGGCCACCGGCATCGACGGGATCTTCATGGAGGTCCACGAGGAGCCGGACAAGGCGCTCTGTGACGGCCCCAACTCGGTGAAGCTCGACGAGCTGCCGCCGCTGCTCAAGAAGCTTAAGGCAATCGACGCCATCGTGAAATGAAAACAGGATCACGGAGTTCCCATTGATTCTCGAAGAAGCGCGCAAAGTTATCCGCATCGAGGCCGAAGCGCTGCAGGCCCTGGCCGACTCCATCAACGGCGAATTCGAGCGGGCCGTTCGCCTGATACTCGCCACCAGGGGGAGGGTAGTGGTGACCGGCATGGGGAAATCGGGACTCATCGGCCAAAAGATCGCCTCCACCATGGCGTCGACCGGAACCCCCGCCTTTTTCCTTCACCCGGCCGAAGGGATCCACGGTGATCTCGGCATGATCATGAAGGGGGACGTGGTGATTGCCATCTCCAACAGTGGCGAAACCGACGAGGTCTGCCGGATCCTGCCGGTGATCAAGCGTCTCGGCGCCTCACTCGTCGCCATGTCGGGAAACCCGAACTCCACCCTTGCCAAGGCTGGGGACATCTTCCTCGACATCTCGGTCAAGGAAGAGGCCTGTCCGCTGGGGCTCGCCCCCACCGCTTCCACGACCGCCACCCTGGCCATGGGTGACGCGCTGGCGGTGGCGCTTCTTCTGGAGCGGGGGTTCAGTCCCGAAGACTTCGCCCTGTTCCATCCCGGCGGCTCGCTGGGGAAGAAACTGCTCCTGACGGTGGAGGATGTCATGCACGCCGGTGATGCCGTTCCGGTGGTGGCTGAAGACGCTGCGATGCACGATGCCCTTTTCGTGATGACGTCGAAGGGGCTCGGGGTGGTGGGGGTTACCGACGCCGCAGGCGCGCTCCTCGGGGTTATCACCGATGGCGATCTTCGACGGGCGCTGGGGCGGGGGGTGGATATCCTGCACCTGCCGGCCCGGGAGCTCATGACCCGCAATCCGAAACGGATCGGCCGGGGCGAGTTGGCCGCCAAGGCACTGCAGCGGATGGAACAGCATGCCATCACCTCTCTCTTCGTGTTCAACGACGAGGGTGACGATCGTCCGGTCGGCGTCGTTCATCTGCACGATTTGCTGAAGGTGGGGATCGCCTGATGGAAGAGCGGCTCGCGAAAATCAGGCTCCTCCTTCTCGATGTGGACGGCGTGCTGACCGACGGCCGCATTATTTTCGATTCCAACGGCGTGGAGAGCAAGTTCTTCAACGTGAAGGACGGCCATGGCATCAAGATGATCCAGCGAGCGGGGATCCAGGTCGGGATCATCTCCGGCCGGGAGTCGCTGGTGGTGACGAACCGGGCTGCCGAGCTCGGGATCTCCCTCGTCTACCAGAGGGCACTCGATAAACTTTCCCCCTACCTCGACATCCTTGACAAAACCGGACTCGATGACGTTCAGGTTGCCTTTGTGGGTGACGATGTCATCGATATCCCCGTCCTGCGCCGGGTCGGCTTTGCCGCTGCGCCTGCCGATGCCGTTGCCGATGTTTTTCCCCATGTTCACTTCACTACCCGAAACCGTGGCGGCTGGGGAGCCGTTCGCGAGATATGCGACCTGCTTCTCAGGGGACAGGGCAAGTGGGATGAAGTGACAGCCCGCTACTTTCGCTGACCCTCATACTCCCGTTTTCCGTCCCGTCTGGGGCTCGTTCTGCCAGCTTTTGCCGCATTTAATTAAAACCTTTTTTCGGCCTGACCGAAGTCACTCTACAATCTCCATGCCAATTCAATCCACTCTCCCGATTATCTCCTTTACAGTGGGGGGGGGAGATGGTATACTGCCCCTGCGTTTATGATAAAGGTAAATAAAATCAGGCATGTACTTGCTGTAGTCATTGTTTTGGTTGCTTTGTATCTGGTGGTTTCTCTCGCCCTTAATGTGGGGACCGGCCGCAAGGGAGACAAGGTGTTGCCGGCCCTTCCCCGCAATATCGAACTCTCCCTCAAGAATATTCATTACACCGAAACGAAGGACGGCGTTAAAAAGTGGGATCTTTTTGCTGAGCAGGGAGAGTACGATAAGGGGCGGGATGTGACCCGGCTGAGGGGGGTACGGTTTATTCTTCCCGGTGATGCCCGAAGCGGAGACATAACGTTGCGGGCCGACCAGGCAGATTATCTCAATGCCTCCAAAGATGTCGCCCTGGCCGGCAATGTGGTTGCGACAAGCGTTTCCGGCATGCGGTTCAGCACGGGCCATGTTTCGTATCTGGCCGCACGTTCGTTGATTACCACCGATGATCGGGTCCGTTATTCCGATGGCAGGTTCGATGTCGAAGGGGTCGGCATGGAGTTGTCGGTCAAATCTCGTGAGCTGCGGATCCTGAAAGATGTTCGGGCTGTTGTCCGGCCCGCTGCAAAGGGATGAGATGAAGCGTCTTTTGTTTGCCTTCTTTCTGCTGTTCGCCGTGGCCGGAGCCGGATACGCTGCCCCTCCGGTCGGTGAACGGGGGAAAGAGCCGATTACCATCAAGTCGAATGAGCTTTCGACCGACAGCAAGAACCGGACAGCCACCTTTACCGGAAAGGTTACGGCCCGCCAGGGTGATTTGACGATCTACGCCGACCGGGTCGTCGTCCATTACAAACAGGACGGGGGAGACTTGGAGCGGGTGGAGGCAATCGGCAATGTCCGGATTGTCCAGGGAGACCGTCTCGCCACCGCCCGTGAAGGCGTCTACCTCAGCGCCGACCAGAAGATCGTTCTCTCCGGAGATCCCAAGGTCTTTCAGGGAGAGAACACGGTCTCCGGCAAGGTCATCACCTATTTTGTCAATGAAGAGAAAAGTGTGGTGACCGGCGGACCGGACGGTCGTGTGGAGGCCGTGATTCATCCGAAGAACAAGGGTGGTGATGGTGCCTCGAAACGTTGAGACGGCACTTCGTGCCCGGGGGCTCCGCAAGGGGTTCGGGCGGCGCATCGTGGTAAACGGCGTCGACTTGCAGGTCTCTCCGGGCGAGGTGGTGGGGCTGCTGGGTCCCAACGGCGCCGGGAAGACGACCACCTTTTACATGGTTGTCGGTTTGACCCGTCCCGACGGAGGCGAAGTCTTTCTGGGGGACGAGGAGATCACGTCACTGCCGATGTATCAGCGGGCGCAGCGCGGGATCAGCTATCTTCCCCAGGAACCTTCGGTTTTTCGCAAGCTGACCGTCGAGGAGAACATCCTGGCGGTGTTGGAAACAATGGACTTCTCGGTTGTCGAGCGACGTGAGCGGGTCGAGGAGCTTCTGGCCGAGTTCAAGATCGGCCATATCGCCCGGAGCAAGGGATATGCCCTATCCGGCGGCGAGCGCCGAAGGGTTGAGATCGCCCGTGCCCTCGCCACTAACCCGTCATACATCCTCCTGGATGAGCCGTTTGCGGGAATTGACCCGATCGCGGTGATCGATATCCAGGGGATCATCACCGATCTGAAACAGCGCGGTATCGGCATCCTGATATCGGACCACAACGTCAGGGAGACCCTCGGAGTTTGTGACAGCGCCTATATCATGAGTTCCGGTGAGGTGATAGAATACGGCGATCCCGTACGGATTGCCGAGAGCAAGAAGGCCCGGGAGATCTATCTGGGAGACAAATTCAGGCTGTAATGCTTATTGACGAGCGAGCGATACGCCGCTGTCGCCTGCACGTTCGGAAGAGAAACTCGGTAAAGGTACCCTGCTATGGCCATCGAGATGCGCCAACAGATGAAACTGACCCAGCAGCTGGTGATGACTCCCCAGTTGCAGCAGGCAATAAAGCTCCTGCAGTTGTCCCGGCTTGAGCTCCAGGATCTCGTACGCCAGGAGATGGAAGAAAATCCGGTCCTGGAGGAGACGCTGGAAGCCGAAGAGGTCAAAGAGCAGGATCAACTGGAGTTCGCCGAGAAGGAGGAGCAGCCGTCCGGTGAAGAAAAGGAATTTCACGAAGTTCAGGCAGGTACGGAAACCCTGCGCGACACCGATTGGGACAGCTACCTCGAAGGATACAACTACAGTTCTGGCGAGCAGTACTATGACGATGAGGACCGCCCTTCGTACGAGAATATTCTTACCCGCAAGGGGACCCTCGTCGACCATCTCATGTGGCAGTTGAATCTTACGAACCTCACTGACCTCGAATACCGGTCGGGGGCCGAGATCATCGGCAACATCGATGAAGATGGCTATCTCCGGGCCACCGTCGACGAGATCGCGGTCGCCTGTGCGGCTGAACCTGAGCTCGTCGAGTCGACCCTGAAAAAGATCCAGGAATTTGACCCGATGGGGGTCGGTGCCCGAGATCTGCGCGAGTGCCTCCTCATCCAGGTGGAACAGCTCGGGATGGGTGGGAGCGTGGAGGAGGGGATCCTCCGGGACCACCTGCACGATCTTGAAACCAGAAAATACAAGCAAATCGCCAAGGCTCTAGGGGTCGAAGTGAACGATATCCTGACCGCCGCCCGTATTATCGCGAGTCTGGATCCCAAACCCGGTCGTATCTATGGTTCCGAGGACGTCCATTACATCTCCCCCGACGTGTTCGTGTACAAGATCGCCGACGATTACGTGATAGTCCTGAACGACGAGGGACTTCCCAACCTGCGGGTCAATCCCTTCTACGCGGGGGACGTGAAGACGAACCCCCAGGTCGATGCCAAGGCGGAGGAGTACATCAACGACAAGGTGCGCTCGGCGACGTGGCTCATCAAGAGCATCCACCAGCGGCAGCGCACCATCTACAAGGTGGCGAAGAGCATCGCCCGCTTCCAGCGCGATTTCCTGGACCGGGGGATCGAGTACTTGCGCCCCCTGGTTCTCCGCGACGTCGCTGAAGATATCGGCATGCACGAATCGACCATCAGTCGCGTGACCACCAACAAGTACATGCAGACCCCCCAGGGGCTCTTCGAGATGAAGTACTTCTTCAACAGCGGCATCTCGACCACCGAGGGTGATTTCATCGCTTCGGAAAGCGTCAAGAACAAGATCAAGGAGATCGTCGACGCCGAAGATCCCCGCAAGCCGTACAGCGACCAACGTATCGCCGAACTTCTCTCGGCCCACAACATAAACATCGCCCGGCGCACCGTCACCAAATACCGGGAGATGCTGCGGATCGGCTCGTCATCCGAGCGCAAACGCCACTTCTGACCTGTCATGCAGTTTATTTCATCGATCTTTGATGTTCCGGGTTGAAGGATCGTAAATTCGTGTTTACCTTGATACAAGGGACGCGGTCCGGAACGCATTCACCGCAAGGAGGAAGTTATGCAAATCACAACGACGTTCAGGCACATGGAGCAGAGCGAGGCCCTCAAGAGCTACGCCGCCGAGAAACTGGAGAGGGTGAAGAAATATATCGACGAGCCGGTTACCGCCCAGGTCTTCTTCACGGTGGAGAAGATCCGGCATGCCGCCGAGGTTACCCTGACCGCCAAGGGGGTCATCATCAAGGCCGCCGAGGAAACCAACGATATGTATGCCGCCCTCGATGCCGTGGTGGACAAGATCGAACGCCAGCTCCGCCGTTACAAGGAGCGGCTCAAGGAGCACAAGCCGACGGCCGAAACCCGCGCCCTCGAAGTCCAGAAGAGCATCGTGACCGCTGAGAGCATCGAGCAGCAGAAGCAGCCGGTCATTATCCCGAGCAAGACCATCTCCATAAAGCCGATGTCGGTCGAGGAGGCGGTCATGCAGATGGACCTCATGCACAAGGATTTTCTTGTGTTTACCGATTCGTCCACCGAGGCGATCAATGTAGTCTACCGTCGCAAGGACGGGAACTACGGCCTGATCGAACCGACTCGCAAGTAGTGCGGCGCGCCGCGCCGCCTCGGGCGGCGCGGCCCCTGTTCGGCATCCGTTTCCCCTCAATCCGCATCGAGGATATCCACCGTTGAACAGCATCACCCTTTCAATTGCCGACCTCCTCAACGACACGGAGTACGGGCTGGACCTTGTCCTGCATGCCGGCGAACGGGGATTGGGTCATCGGGTGCACAGTTCCCGCATTCAGAAACCCGGGCTGGCGCTGACGGGGTATACGGATTATCTTCATCCCGACCGCGTGCAGGTGCTGGGCAACACGGAAATTTCCTATCTGCGACAGTTACCGCAGCAGCAGGCCGCAACGAACATCGCGAAGCTCTGCCAGTTCCCCATCTCGTGCTTCATCATCACCAAGGGGCTCGTTCCTCCCGAAATCCTCAGGGACGAGACGGAGAAGGCGGGGATTCCCCTCCTCGTGTCACCTCACCAATCGTCGACATTCATCTCCTTGATCACCAAGTTTCTCGAGGAGCGGCTTCTTCCGACCACCCACATTCACGGGGTGCTCGTGGACGTGCTCGGCGTGGGGGTGCTGCTCCTCGGCAAGAGCGGCATAGGAAAGAGCGAGTGTGCCCTGGACCTTGTCATCCGGGGGCACCGGCTCGTGGCAGACGATGTGGTCTACGTCAAGAAGAAGATGCCGGCGGCGCTGGTCGGGCAGGCGGCCGAAGCGATCCAGTATCATGTCGAGATCCGCGGTCTCGGCATCATCAACATCAAGAATCTGTTCGGGGTTTCCTCCATTCGCGAGAAGAAGATCATCGACATGGTGATCGAGCTGGTGGAGTGGGACCCGGATCACGAGTACGACCGTCTCGGGATCGACGACGAGTTCTACCGCATCCTCGATATCGAGATTCCCTATATCAGAATCCCGGTACGCCCGGGACGCAACCTCACCTCCATCATCGAGGTGGCGGCGCGCAATCACCTGCTCAAGGGGATGGGCTATCATTCGGCACGCGAGCTTCAGGAGAAGCTCATGGCACGGATGGAGGTACGTCCCCTTGGGGACGAGGTGGAGTGAGGGATGCGCATTCTCGTCATCAGTGGTCTCTCCGGTTCCGGCAAGTCGACGGCGGTACGCGTTCTCGAGGACGAGGGGTTTTTCTGCATCGACAACCTGCCGGTCCAGCTCTTCCCCACCATTATCGATCTGGTGCGCAAGGCCGAGGAGAAGGTGCCGGGGGTTGCGCTTGTCATGGATATCC
>JAJZUC010000092.1 GCA_021847245.1 Deltaproteobacteria bacterium
TCCCGAACACGGAAGTTAAGCCCCTCAGGGCCGATGGTACTGCACTGGAAGCGGTGTGGGAGAGTAGGTCGCCGCCGGGAGTTTTTTGCAAAGCCCCCCCTGTCTCTCAGGGGGGGCTTTGCGTTTGCCGTTAGCTTCGATTTAAGCCGCTTCGTTTCATAAACTGACTCCCGCATCGTGTGACTCTTGTTCATTGTGTCTGCGCAAGATAGTGCTATTCTTGACCATTGTTCGACGGCAGTAAAAGGGGGCTGACATAATGCTGTTGGAAATGCACTGCCACACTGCGGAGTTTTCCGCTTGCAGTTCCGTAGCGGCCTGCGATCTGGTAAGACGGGTGTATGCCAAAGGTCTTCAAGGTATCGTGTTCACCGATCATCATTATCTGTGGTCCGAAGAGGCGTTAAGGCAGGTTCGTCGCGCCGCTGAGGTCCCAGAGCATTTTCTTATTTTGTCCGGACAGGAGGTCGATTCTGCGGAATGCGGGGATGTGCTGGTGTATGGTGCCACAAGGGTTTTCCCGCCACGCACGTCTCTTGTCGAGATTCGGGAGGAGTTTCCTGCCGCTGCACTTGTGTGGGCTCATCCCTATCGCAAGGGGAGACGGCCGTCGGCCGAGGCACTTCGTAACCAACTTCTGGACGGGATTGAGATCTTTAATTCCAATCACACCGTGCTTGAGAACAGTCGCGCATTGCGGGACTGGCACCAGCAACGGTTCACTGCTATCGGGGGAACTGATACGCATGGCGGCAGTTATGCGGGACTCTATCCCACGATTTTTGATCACCCTGTCAGGCATATTTTCGATTTGGCCGCTGAAATACGGCATGGACGCTGCCGTCCTTTCCTCAAGGAGATTCCGAGGTCTGGTGCAAACAGCCTGGTTACGGAGGTTACGATTGGAACCAAAGGAATAGACGAGGTCCGGGAGCGACTCATCATCAAAGAAATTTCATCCTCACATAAATGGCGATCAGAGGAACGGGCACATCAGATCATGGCGCTTCTTGTCCGGCATGGTTTTGGTGACGGTGCCTATCGTGTACCGCGGCCGATCGATGAGGACACCGGCACGATGACTCTTATCGAACAGGGGTTGCGAGCTAAATCACTCTTTGACAAACTGCTGACTTCGGATGTTGCCGACGGACGGGATTATCTTGAACGCTCTGCTACCTGGCTCGCCAAAATGCACAATTGTCACCTGCGGATCACCGCTCCCGATGAATTCCTTGCAAAGGAAGAAATCAGGCTGGCGAAGTACCTGGAACGTTTCACGGAGATTTCTCATCGGCATCTGCGTAAGGTCAGCGACCTGATACACGCACTGCGCGAAGCGGAGCGCAGGGTCGTGCGGTCTTACGCAGACCTCATGGTCCAGGGACACGGTGATTTCCATCCGAAGAATATTTTTGTCGGCCAGGACTCGCAGGAAAATCGTTCGACCCTCTTTGTGGCGGCGATCGATTTTGAAAGCTCCCTGGTGCTCCCCCGCGCATTTGATGTCGGATGCTTTCTTGCCCAGTTTCGGAATCAGTTTTTCGCTCATCCGGAGATTATGCAAAAATATCCTGAACAGATTTTCCTCGATTCCTACCTGCGCGGTGCCGGGAATGTCGAACCTGATTTCCTGCGCCAGGTGGAATTGTTCCGCGCGCGAACCAACATGAGTATTGCGGCGTACCTGATCAAGGTTGGGATGGGAGAGAGCGAGGATCTCTGGCGCGTGATCGTGGAAGCCGAGCAGGCGTTGGCGCACGTTTGATGAATTAAGGACGAAGGGGATTGTTTAATACCTGACAATTGCGCTATAGTATTGAAAATTGAAATATCAGGAGGAGCCTGTATGTGGGATTACACCGACAAGGTCCGGGAGCATTTCCTGAACCCGAGAAACGTGGGAGAGATACAGAATGCCGATGCCGTAGGCGAAGTCGGCAGCCTTGCCTGCGGCGATGCCTTGAAGCTCTATATCAAGCTCGACGACCAGAAGGAGCGGATCGTCGACGCAAAATTTCAGACGTTCGGCTGCGCCAGCGCCATCGCCTCGTCCTCGGCGCTTACCGAGATCATCAAGGGGCGGACGCTTGACGAAGCCCTTGCCGTGACCAATCAGGAGATCGCCGATTTTCTGGGGGGGTTGCCCGAAGAGAAGATGCACTGTTCGGTGATGGGGCAGGAGGCTCTCGAAGTGGCGATTGCCAAATACCGGGGAGGACCGGTTCCCGCCCATGGGCACGGACACGCCCACGACGAAACGGAGGACCAGGGCGAGATCGTCTGCAAGTGTTTCGGGCTCACCGACACGTTCCTGAGAAAGGTTATCGCCGCCAACAAGCTGACCACTGCCGAGCAGGTGACCCATTTTACCAAGGCTGGTGGCGCCTGCGGCGGTTGCATCCCCAAGATCAAGCTGCTTATCGACGAGGTTCTCGGTTCCCAGCCCAAGGTAGAGCAGAAGAAACCGGAAAAGCTCACCAACCTCAGGAAGATGCAGCTCATTCAGGAGACGCTCGAGAAGGAGATTCGGCCACTGCTGTGGGCCGATGGGGGTGACCTGGAGCTTGTTGATATCGCCGGGAGCGAGGTACAGATTGCATTCCGCAAGGCGTGCGCCGGCTGTGCCGCTTCGGGAAACACGGCCAAGTTTGTCGAGTTGAAGCTGCGCGATCTCGTGGCCGATGACATCGTCGTCCTGGAGGTGGAGGGATGAACGAGATCTACATGGATAACAACGCCACCACAAAGGTGGACGAAGCGGTTTTCGAAGAGATGCGCCCCTATTTCTGTGGCCTCTACGGCAACCCGAGCTCCATGCATTTTTTCGGGGGGCAGGTGCAAAAGAAGATCGATGAGGCAAGAAACCGGGTGGCGGCGCTTCTCGGGGCTTCGCCGGACGAGATCGTCTTCACCGCCTGCGGTACCGAGAGCGACAACGCGGCGGTCCGTTCTGCCCTGGAGATTTTCCCGGACCGTCGCCACGTCATCACGACACGGGTGGAGCATCCGGCGGTCCTGACCCTCTGCCGCAATCTCTCCAAGCGGGGATACCGGGTAACGGAGCTGAACGTGGACGGCGAGGGGCGGCTTGATCTCGACGAACTCCGCCGGGCCGTCGACGAAGATACCGCGATCGTCTCGGCCATGTGGGCCAACAACGAGACCGGGGTGGTCTTCCCCATCGAGGAGCTCGGGGCAATCGTCAAGGAAAAGGGGAAGGGGACGCTCTTCCATACCGATGCCGTCCAGGCCGTAGGCAAGATTCCTCTCAACATGGCGACTTCCACCGTCGACATGCTTTCTCTGTCGGGTCACAAACTCCACGCCCCCAAAGGGATCGGTGTCCTTTATCTCCGGAAGGGGGTACCGTTCAGGCCGTTCCTTGTCGGCGGGCACCAGGAGAAAAACCGGCGGGCGGGGACCGAGAACACCGTCGGCATCATCGCCCTCGGCAAGGCGTGCGAGCTGGCCGCCCGGCACATGGAAGACGAGAACACGCGGGTAAAGGCGATGCGGGACCGGCTCCAGCAGGAACTCCTCGCCCGCATTCCCCACGCCCGGATCAACGGCGGTGCGGCCGAGCGACTCCCGAACACCCTCTCGATAGCCTTCGAGTACGTCGAGGGAGAGGCGATCCTGATGCTTCTTTCCGAGAAAGGGATTTGCGCATCATCGGGAAGCGCCTGTACGTCGGGTTCGCTGGAACCGTCCCACGTTCTGCGGGCCATGGGAGTCCCTTTCACCTGCGCCCACGGTTCCATCCGCTTTTCGCTTTCCCGCTTCAATACCGATCAGGATGTGGATGCGGTCATTCGGGAGTTGCCGCCGATCATCCAGCGCCTGCGCGAGATGTCCCCGTTCGGACGGGAGTTCCTGAACCGCTGAACTTGAGCTGACTCGAATAAAGGAAAGGGGGCTTTCGCCGAGGCCCCCTTTCTTTTGTTTGTGGCACATGAATCGGGAGGAGCGCGAGGCCCCTCTGTTCGGTTACTGCTGGCAGACCTGGGGGTTCTTGCAGATTTCGATGAGCGCCTCAAGGGCGTTGGTGATGGTGAGAATGCCCACGAGATTGTCGCTGTCGTCGACCACGAGTACGCCGTTGAGCTTGCGGTCGTGGAGAAGCTTGGCCGCCTCGGTCAGGTCGGTGTCGGGCTTCACCTTGTAAGGGGTGGGGTTCATCGCCTCGGTGACCGGGGTCTTGGAGAGGATGTAATGGATCTCCCAGGTGTCGAGGGAGGTCGCTTTGCTCGGCTTGAAATCCGCCACCATCTTTTCGGTCAGGATGCCGGCGATCCTTCCCTTGTCCATGACCGGCAGCCGCCGGACGTTCTTCTCTTTCATGAGGTGAACCGCCTCGATGACCGTGGCGTCCTTTTCGATCGTAATGGGGTTTCGCGTCATCCATCGTCCCACTTTGGTCATTTCTTCACTCCTTTCGGTTACATGCCGAGAAAGGCCTTTTTCACATGCTCATCGTTCAGCAGTGCCTCGCCGGTGCCGGAGAGTACTACCCGTCCGGTCTCCAGTACATAAGCGCGGTGGGATATCCTGAGCGACTGGAAGACGTTCTGCTCCACGAGGAGAATCGTCACCCCCTGTTTGTTGATCTCGGTGATGATGTCGAAGATGAACCTGACGAAGAGCGGCGCCAGCCCCAGTGACGGCTCGTCGAGGAGGAGCAGCTTCGGGTTGGCCATCATCCCGCGGGCGATGGCGAGCATCTGCTGCTCGCCGCCGCTCATGGTGCCGCCGAGCTGATTGGCCCGCTCCTTGAGCCGGGGGAAGAGGGTAAAGGCCCGGTCGATGTTGGCACTGCGGTCGCCCCGGGAACTCTTGATGTAGGAGCCCATCCGGAGGTTTTCCAGTACCGTCATTTCGGGAAAGATCTTCCGCCCTTCGGGGACCTGGACGATTCCCAGTTCCACCACCTGGTGCGGTTCGAGTTTCGAGAGGTCCGTGCCGTTGAAGGTCAGGGCCCCCGATGACGGTTTCACGAGGCGGGAGATGTTTTTCAGCGTCGTCGATTTCCCCGCGCCGTTGGAGCCGACGACGGTGACGATCTCCCCCTGCTTTACCTCCAGGTCGATGTCCCAGAGGACCTTGAGATCGCCGTAGCTGAAGTTGAGTTTCTCTATCTTGAGCATAGTCTCCTCTTGCGTCCCGCAGGGGCTTTAGTTAGTGTTCACTTCCCAGGTAGGCCTCTACCACTGCCTGGTTGGCGACGATCTCCTCCGGCGAGCCCTCGGCGAGCTTCTCGCCGGAGTTCAGGACCACGATCCGGTCGGAAATCCGCATGATCGCCTTCATGTCGTGCTCGATCACCATCTGGGTGATGCCGTGCTTTTTGATATCGAGGATGAGCTGGATGATCTCCTCGCTCTCGGCGGGGTTGAGCCCCCCCATGACTTCGTCGAGCAGGAGGAGTTGCGGCCGGGTGGCTAGAACCCGGGCCACCTCCAGCTTCTTCCGCTCCCCGATCGGGAGGCCGCCGGCGAGAAAGTCCGCCTTGCGGTCCAACCGCACCACCTTCAGCTGTTCCAGGGCGATGTCGCGGGCCACCTTCAGGGAGTTGGTCCGGCAGAGCGCCCCGACCATGACGTTGTCGAGGACAGACATCTTGGCCAGGGGGCGCACCTTCTGCCAGGTGCGCGCCATGCCGAGCTTGCAGACCTTGTTCGGCTCCAGCCCGTTCATCTTCCTCCCCTTGAAGATCACCTCGCCGCGCGACGGCGGGTAGTAGCCGGTGATGCAGTTGAATAGCGTGGTCTTGCCGGCGCCGTTGGGGCCGATGAGCCCCATGATCATCCCCTCGGCCAGCTCGAACGAGACGTCGGAGTTGGCGGCGAGGCCGCCGAAGAACTTGCTCACGTGCTTGATCTCGAGTATGGCTCCCATCAGGCGTTCCCCCTGTTGCGCGCGGTAAAGAGTTTCCTGGCGAAGCCGAGAACCCCGTCGGGCATGAAGAGGATGACGACCACGACGAGGATCCCGTAGATGAGGGCGTGGGCGTGGGCCAGGTTTTCCTTGAGGAAGACGCCGACGCCGGACTCCTCGCTGGCGAGCCCCAGTTTGAAGATCCCCTGGGCGATGAGGTTGCTCCGGAGCGCCTCCGAGAGGGGGACGAGCACGAGGGAGCCGACCACCGGGCCGTAGATGGTGCCGATGCCGCCGATGATGCAGATCAGTACGATCTGCACCGAGATGTCGAGGGCGAGCACCGTCGGCGGGTCGATGAAGCCGACGTAGATGGCGTAGAAACTTCCGGCAAGGGAGGTGAACCCCGCCGAGAGGAGGAGCGCCACGTTCTTGTGGAACGAGAGGCTGATCCCGAGGGCGTGGGCCGCGTCCTGGTCCTCGCGGATCGCCTGGAAGTAGTAGCCGAGCTTCGAGTGCTGGACCAGCATCGTGGCGACGATGGTCAGCACCGCGAAGGAGAGGCCGATGTAATAGAAGGGAACCTTGGAGAGGAAGTCGGTCACCACGGTCGCTCCGATTTTGAAGGGAGGGATTTCGGTGGCGAGGATCCCCTCGGCGCCGTTGGTGAGATCCTTCAGGTTCACGGCACAGAGGCGCATGATCTCTGCCACGGCGATGGAGGCAAGGACGAAGTAGGGCCCCCGCAGCCGGAAGCAGATGGAACCGATGACGAGCGCCACTACCATGACCACCGCGACCCCCGCCCACATTCCGAGCCAGGGGGGAATCTGCCGGTACTGCATGAGCATCATGGTGGTGTAGGCGCCGACGCCGAAATAGGCGGCATGACCCACCGAGTACTGGCCGGTGTAGCCGCCGAGGATGTTCCAGCTCTCTCCCATGATGGTGCTGAGGAAAAAGAGGATCATGACGTGCAGGGCATAGGGATTGTCCACGAACTGCGGAAAGAGGGCGAGTCCCGCCAGCGCCGCGATCCAGAGGGAGATCGCCACGGGAGAGAAGCCCCGGTTGTTGCCCAGTTTGTTCAGTATCGTTTTCATGTATGTCGACTCCGCTACACGCGAGATTTGCCGAAGAGGCCGGACGGCTTGAACAGCAGGACCAGGAGGAAGAGGACGTAGACGACCACATCCTTCCAGCCGGCGGAGATGTACACCGCCCCGAGGGATTCCGCGACGCCGATGATGATCCCGCCGACCGTGGCCCCCAGGATGCTCCCCATCCCCCCGAGGACGGTGATGACGAAGGCCTTGAGGGTGAACGTGCCGCCGATCTGGGGGAAGATGTAATAGGTGGGGGAGACGAGCGCTCCGGCCGTGCCGGCGAGGGATGCCCCCATACCGAAGGCGAGGATCGACATCCGCTTGACGTTGATCCCCATCAGCTGGGCCGCCTCCCGGTCCTGGGCCGTGGCGCGGATCGCCTGGCCGGTGTCGGTCTTCATCAGGAACCAGTAGAGGAGCAGCGTGATGGCGACCGTGATGACGAACGAGATGGCGAGCGGGGTCGAGACCGAGATCCCGGCATCGCGCTTGTCGGGCTTGAGCCTCGGTGCAAACGGGAACTTTCCGTACACCTGGTCGAGGGCTGCCCTGATCTCGGCCGGGGGCTTGTTCGCCAGCGCCTCCGTGTCCACGGGCTCGGCCCCCTCCTCCACCGGTTTGGCGTCCAGGGCGACCCGGTACTTCTCCCAGGCGGCGGCCAGGAGCCGGTCGGCCTCGGCCCCCTGCTTGATCAGCGCCTGCCGGTAGAGGGTCGCACCCCAGGCATTGAAGAGATCGTAGCTGTCGGGACGGGCCTCCTCGCCCTCCTTGAACTTCTCGTAGGCCTTCTCGTAGAGGGAGTCGGCACCGGGGCCGGCGGTGGCGGCCCGGGAGGCGTACGCGATCGCCCAGTTGCAGAGGATGTCGATGTCGCCCGGCTCGATGGCTGCGGCTGCGGCGAACTTTTCATCGGCCCGGGCGTAGAGGGCGGCCGCCTCCTCTCCCTGCCTGAGGCGGGCGAGGCTGGCGAGCGATGCGCCCCAGTTGGCGAGGGCACGGAACTGCCCGGGCTTCACCTTGAGGGCCTCCTCGTACTTTTTATCCGCCTTCGCCAGCAGTTCGGCCGCGTTTCCTCCCTTGCCCGCGAGGGCCTCGGCGACCAGGGCATTCCCCTTGTCATAGAGTCGCTCGTACTTGTCGGGGTTCACCACGGACTGCAGGACCTTGAAGCTGTCGGACGAATACCTGGTGGTGAGGATCTTGTAGTCCGAGGTGTAGACGAGCATGACGGCGTTGCTCATGATCAGGCCGAGCCCGATGGTGAGCAGGATCTGGTTCTGGGGGAGCGCTCCCAGCACCCGGTTGATGAAGACCTTCTGGAGCAGTCCGCCGAAGAGGAACATCGCCGGGATGCCGACGACGATCGACATGAACGGGTCCATGTGGAAGTACTGGAAGAGGTTCCAGGTGAGGTACATGCCGATCATCATCAGGTCGCCGTGGGCAAAGTTGATGACCCGCATGACGCCGAAGATGATGGTCAGGCCGATGCCGATCAGGGCATAGACCCCGCCGATCAGGACACCGCTGATGAGGGACTGCAGGAAAATGGCCATTGTATCTAACTCCGGACAAAGATTGGGGGCAAGGGAGCCGGTCCGGCGGGCGAGGATTCGGCCGCGAACTGTTTCCGCTTGCCCCCTTGAGTCAGGTTACTTCCAGCGCGGGAAGGGGTAGACCGCCTTCTTCGTCGCGAACTTCTTCGGGAATATTGTCTCGTACCGGCCGTTCTGGATCTGCTGGACGAGCATCTGGTGCCGGTTCTGGTTGGTGAAGCCCTCGTAGCGCGTGAACTTCACCTCACCCATGATCCCGTTCCACTTGCCGGATTCGAGGCCGGCGCGGGTCTTGTCGCGGTTGCCGCCGGCTCTGGCGGCGGTCTCGGCCATGATCATCATCGCCTCATAGGCGCAGGCGGCGTGGTAGGTCGGCTCCTTGCCGAACTTGGCCTTGTAGCGCTTCCCGAAATCGCGGGCCCCCGGCCAGTCGACGTCGTCGGTCCACTGGGTGCACGAGAGGACGTAGTTGGAGATCTCCCGCTCCTTGGCGAACTGGACGGTGGTGAAGCCGGCGCCGCCGCCGAGGAAGGCCTGGGGCTGGAGGCCGATCTCGCGGGCCTGGCGCATGAGGAGGATGGCGTCGGCCACGTAGGAGACCATGAAGACGAGGTCGGGCTTCTGCGCCTTGATCTTGCTCAGGGTCGAACGGTAGTCGGGAGAACCTTTGGAGTAGGGTTCGTCGGCCACGACCCGCAGCCCCCGTTTCGCCACGTACTCCTTGGCGGTCTTGGCGGTGGAGGTGCCGAAGTCGGTATTTTCGTAAATGAAGGCGATGGTTTTCGGCTTGCCGAGTTCAGTGGCGGCGTCGATGAGGACCCTGGCATACTGGTCGGCAGGGGCGTTCAGACGGAAGACCCACTTGAAGCCCTGCCGGGTGATCTCCTCCTTGGCGGCGGCCGGGATGAGGAGCGGCACCTTGTACTTCTCGGAGAGCTTGGCGACGGCGTTCGAACATGCGGAGGTGTAGGGACCGACCACGCCGGCGACGCTGTCCCGGGTGGCGAGCTTCTCAAAGGCGCTCATGGCGATCTGGGGCTTGCCGGTATCGTCCTCCCAGACGAGATCGACGTTGATCCCTTTCTTTTTCAGGTCCTCCTGGGCGAGCTTGATCCCGTTGGTGAGGTTCTCGCCGATGGGGGCCTCGGGACCGGTCATCGAGTTGATGACGCCGATTTTCACGTTGGCTGCCGCAGCCAGGCCGGGGAGGGCCAGC
>JAJZUC010000001.1:0-47085 GCA_021847245.1 Deltaproteobacteria bacterium
CCTCCTGTGAAGTCAGGAAGGTAACATCCGAAACGAATTCAAATCGAAAAAAGAACAATTGTGTCAAAGAACTATAAAAATCAATGGTTTGCAGAAGTACATTCGTACTTTACCGGACAGTAGTGAATCTGGATGAGACGACGGACGGATTGCTGATGCACAGCGAAAATTTCCAAGCTTTGAATTTCATCTCAAGTAATTACTATAACAAAATTAATGCGATATACGCAGATCCACCATACAATACAAGCGCATCAGAAATTATATACAAAAATTCATACAAACACTCTTCTTGGCTAAGCCTTATTAGTGACAGGTTGCATCTCGCAAAAAAATTTATGATAGACAAGTCAATATGTTGCATCACAATAGACGACTTCGAAATGCAATACCTAAATATGCTTCTTACGGAAATATTCACAGAGGAAAACCATCAGGCAACAGCTGTTATTCGTAGCAAGCCACAAGGGCGAGCTACAGCAGTTGGCTTTTCTCCAAATCATGAATATGGACTCTTTTACTCTAAAACGCCTAGTGCTGTAGTGGGGCGAATACCTCGTGATGAAGAAAGATCTGCCAGATACAGAGAACGAGATGAACAAGGAATTTATACGTGGGCAAATTTTAGAGGTACAGGTGCAAATTCATTCAGAGAAAATCGTCTGAAATTGTATTATCCAATTTATGTATCGGCAAATGGTGTAATTCGTATTGTTGATATGAGGTGGAATGAAGTTGGACAAGTTTGGCACCCTTCTGCACTGCCATCATCAGATGAACATACTGTTTTCCCAATTGATGACGATGACACAGAAAGAGTCTGGACCCTCGGATGGGAAAGGGCACAGCGAGAAACTTCTGAACTGTTAGCACGCGAAGTCGGGGGAAGATGGCAAGTATATCGTAAGTATCGTCCGAACCAGGAAGGTGCTTTGCCGGGAACATGGTGGGATAACTCGCTGTATTCAGCAAGTGAAAGCGGCACAAAAATTCTGCAAAAATTATTCGGGATGTCTGGTGATTTTTCTTACCCTAAAAGCTTGTTCGCCGTAATTGACTGCCTTAGAGCCGCAAATTTTTTTGGAAACGGTACGGTTCTCGACTTCTTTGCAGGTTCAGGAACTACTGCTCACGCCACAATTGAACTTAATCGGCAAGATGAAGGTAAACGAAAATACATTCTCATAGAGATGGGAGAGTACTTCGACACCGTCCTCAAACCACGCATCCAGAAAGTCATCTACTCCAAAGACTGGAACAACGGCAAACCGCTCTCCCGCGAAGGCTCCAGCCATCTGTTCAAATACATTCGCCTGGAAAGCTACGAAGACGCTCTCAATAACCTGCGTCTGAAACGGACGCCGGAACAGGGAAGCCTGCTGGAACAGCACGACCGGCTGCGGGAGCAGTACATACTCTCCTACATGCTCGACGTGGAAAGCGCCGGCAGCGCGTCGCTCCTGAACATCTCCGCCTTTGCCGACCCGTTTAATTACCGCATGAGCATCGCCCGGGGCAACGAGACCAGGGAGACGGTGGTCGACCTTGCGGAGACCTTCAACTGGCTGCTGGGAATCAAGGTGCTCCGCATCAGCCGGAAGGAGCACCGCACCGCCGACTTCGCAACCGATGCCGAAGGGCGACTGGAGGTGAAGGGGCGTCCGCGTACCTGCGCCGCCGGTGAGGGATGGACGTTTCAGGAGGTGGAAGGGGAGACCCTCGGCGGCGACAAGGTGCTCGTCATCTGGCGCACCCTGACCGACAACCCGGAGCAGGACAACGTGATGCTGGATGCATGGTTCAGCAAGCGCAACTACAGCATCCTCGACTTCGAGTTCAGCCGCATCTACGTGAACGGCGACAATAATCTGGAGAACTTGAAGATCGGCGAAGAGCGGTGGAAGGTGGCGCTCATCGAAGAAGAGTTCAAAAGGCTGATGTTCGACGTGGAGGGAGTATAGATGCCGCCACGCGGAAGACAACCACGGACAGCGGCACCTCCCCTCAAGTTCGACAAGCGGCTGGTCCTGAACCAGTGGCTCCTGTCCCTCTTCGAGGTAAGCAGCATCGACGAATTCTACGGCATCATGCGGGATGCCACCGAGGGGTGGGACGAGAACAACGTCTCCCGTTTTTATCACTGCATTACCGAGCGGTTGTTCGAGCTTCCGGAGCTGTCCAACGATCTGCTGCTCTCCTACGATCAAAACATCTACCGCCACACCCAGTCCATGGCCGGGAAGCGCGAACCGGCGGTGTCGTGGAAGTACTTCCAGTATCTGGCGCTGCTCCTGACGGAAATCTACCTCGACCGCTACTTTTCCGATCCGGCTGCCCTGCTGGAGGCTTTGAACCGGCATGTTACGGGATTCAATAACGACAAGCCGGCGCGGGACCAGGTGCAGCCGTTCTCTCCGGCCGATCTGAAAAAACTGGCCTTCTGGAACGCCACCGGCTCGGGCAAGACCCTGCTGATGCACGTCAACATCCTTCAGTACCGCCACTACCTAGAAAAGCACGGTCGGGAGCGGGAGCTGAACCGCATCCTCCTCCTCACTCCCAACGAAGGACTTTCGGTGCAACATCTGGCGGAGTTCGCCCAATCGGGGATGAAGGCGGAACTGTTCAACAAGGACGGAGCCTCGCTCTTCTCGGGCAAGCACATCGAGATCATCGATATCCACAAACTCAAAGACGAGATGGGTGAGAAGACAGTCGCCATCGATGCCTTCGAGGGGAACAACCTGGTACTGGTGGACGAGGGACATCGCGGCGCCAGCGGCAAAGAGTGGATGGATAAGCGGAACCGCCTGTGCGAGAACGGCTTTTCCTTCGAGTATTCCGCCACCTTCGGGCAGGCGGTTGCCGGAAATGCCACGCTGACACAAGAGTACGCGCGATGCATTATCTTCGATTACTCCTACAAGTATTTCCATGGTGACGACTACGGCAAGCACTACTCGATTCTCAACCTGGCCGACGACCATGAGGAAACCATCCGCTGGCGCTACCTGACGGCCTGTCTGCTGGCGTTCTACCAGCAGCAGCGTCTCTTCGCCGACAAGGAGCAGGAGTTTGCCTCGTATCTGCTGGAAAAGCCACTCTGGGTCTTTGTCGGCGGCAGCGTTAATTCGGTGCGGACGGAGAACAAACGGAAAGTGTCCGACGTGGTGGACATTCTGCTGTTTCTCAAGGGGTTCGTGAAGGACCGGGCAGCAAGCGTCGCTGACCTGAAACGGCTCATGGACGGCAGTGCCGGGCTGCTGGACGACAAGGGGCAGGGCATTTTCCGCAAGGCATTCGACTACCTCCATACCACCGGCGCAACGCCGGAACAGCTTTATGGCGCCATACTCGGCACCCTGTTCAACTGCCCGGTGGACGGGGCGGAACTGCATCTGGAAAACCTGAAAGGTGTCGGCGGTGAGATCGGCCTGAAGATGGGAGACAACGACTTCTTCGGCGTCATCAACGTAGGCGATGACAGCGCCCTATTGAAGCTGTGCGAGGAGCACGGCTTCACGGTCACCCAGCGGGATTTCGCAACATCGCTTTTCCACCAGCTGAATGCGAAAAACTCCACCGTGAACATTCTCATCGGCTCGAAGAAGTTCATGGAGGGGTGGAGCTGCTGGCGGGTCAGCACCATGGGACTGATGAACGTCGGTCGGAGCGAGGGATCGGAAATAATCCAGCTCTTCGGCAGAGGCGTTCGCCTGAAGGGGAAGAATTTCTCACTGAAGCGTAGCAGCCGCGCCGATTCCGAACAGCATGCCCCCCAATATATCCGGGTGATGGAAACCCTGAACATCTTCGGAGTCCGCGCCAACTACATGCAGATTTTCAGGCAGTATCTGGAAGATGCGGGGTTGCCCACCGGCACAGATGATATGGAGGAATTCTTCCTGCCGGTGTACCGGAACATCAGCGGGAGGCCATTGAAAACCATCCGGTTGAAGAAAGGGATGAGCTTCAAGAAGCAGGCGCCCCGGCCGCTGCTTGGCGCAACTCCCGCCAAGGGATGCCGGGTCATGCTCGACTGGTATCCCAAAATCCAGGCCATGAAAAGCAGCGACAGGAAAGCGCCCCTGAGCGTGCTGGCGAAGAACCATCATCCCCTCACGGCGGCACATGTCGCCTTCATGGATATGGACGCGCTCTGGTTCGAGCTGCAGAAGTTCAAGAACGAGCGGTCGTGGTACAACCTGACCCTGAAGATGGATGCCATACCCGCACTGTTGGCGGATGATCGCTGGTACAAGCTGTTCATCCCAGAAGAGGAACTGCAGTTCACTGGAAGCGGCGACTTCAGGCGTATCCGCGGCTGGCAGGAAATTGCCTCCAGCCTGCTGAAAAAATACTGCGAGACCTTTTTCGCCGACCAGCAGGCCAAGTGGGAGAGCACTCATTCGGAATACGTGGAACTGCGGGAAGATGAACTGGGGCTTTCATCCGATACTGACGGTACGCCCGGCTATCGCATCACCATCGACAAAAACGAACATCTTGACGTGCTGGAGAAGCTGAAACAGCTGAAGGAAGCCGTTAAGGCCGGCAAGTTGAAAGACTTTGAGGCCAAGCAAGGGGTGCTGACTTCATTCAATTTCAACCGTCACCTCTATGGTCCCCTCATTCACATCTCCGGTACCGCCGGCATTCAGGTCGCTCCAGTGCATCTGAACGATGGGGAGCGGGATTTCGTGCAGGACCTAAAGGCGTTCTACATTGTCAATCCTGCGTTCTTTGAAGGCAGAGAACTCTATCTGCTTCGCAACCAGAGCAAAGGGAAAGGGCTGGGACTTTATGCCGAAGGCTCGTCCTTCTATCCCGACTTCATCCTGTGGCTGGTGATGGGCGACATCCAGTATGTAAGTTTTGTGGACCCGAAAGGTATTCGCAATTTGAACGGGTTGCATGACCAGAAAATCCAATTCTGCAAAGCCATCAAGGGGATCGAGGAGCGTCTGGGGGACCGGCAGATGGTGCTGAACTCGTTCATTGTCTCGACCACACCCTACAAGGATGGAGGTTGGTGGGACGGTACCTGGAAAAAGGAGGACTTTGAAGCCCACAACGTATTTTTCCAGCAGGACGACAAGGACACGTATGTGGGTAAGATGCTGCGGAAGGTAATGTAGCGGGAACTGCGACTTTGTGCTGCGTCTATTTCATGATGTCAGCGGATTTCCCATTCTTGGCGAAGGTTTCTCTGCATTGATACTGCGTTCCCTTGCCAGGACAACCTGCCACAGAAGTCCGTGAACCGGTTAGTCACCTGCTCAGTCGTGGGTTCCACCGTCTGGTCACGCAGTGACAGAAACTGGTAAAAGTCCCGTAACGACCGACGTGAAGCTGGTGAAAGCAGGGTAAGGTCAAGTTTGTTGCTTGTGCTAGGCATATGCAAAATCCCTAGAGATGAGACCTAACCTACCACTCTGTCCGTACCGGATACCTTGTGATATGGGTGTCTGGTGTGAGTATGGTCAGGCTTCCGGCAATGGCCTGACAGATGATGATACGGTCGAACGGGTCCTTGTGGTATTCCGGTAGGCGGGAGAGCTGCAGAACGGCTGCTTCGTCCAGGGGCAACGTCTCGATCCGGTGGCGGATGCGGTTGTTTTTGATGAAGTCGTGAGGTGGCTCGGGAAGCGGCAACTTGCCCAGATTATGCTTTACGATGATTTCCCATGCCGAAGCCACGCTGAGGTAGACGTCATTGTCGGGATCGGCAAATAGGCGGCGGGCGGTGTCCGACAGCTCCGGGCCATCGGACACCAGCCAGAGGAAGGTACAGGTGTCCAGCAGGATGTTCATGGGGTCTCGCCGGAAAACAGGGCAATCGTCTCGTCCGGCAGCTCATCGAAAAACGAGTCGGGTACCGTGAATGTCTCCTTGGCAAGCCCGATGGGGCGCTTTTCGGCCGCTCTGGAGGGGATGGGGCGGATTTCCGCAACGGGACGGTTCCTCTTGCAAACTACGATGCGCTCCCCTTTTTCCACTTCATCCAGGTAGTGGGACAGGTGCGTTTTTGCTTCGTGAACATTGATAGTTATCATGGTGGTTAAATAGTAGCCCATGTAGTTGGATGGGTCAAGGCTGCTAAGGGCAATAAAAGATAAGAATCCGGATTGGAGCGTTCCTGCGCAAAAGGCTCTACACCCTCACCAACTCGTACTCCCGCGTCCCCATGCCGATCTTCTCGGCATGCTCAAGCTGCACCTCCCAGTCGATATCGGGGTGAACCCCGCGGAACTTGTCACCTCCCGGTTCGTGGCCGGTGGCAAGGGCGGTGTTCCGGTTCCCCGTCGCGTTGTTGACCAAATCCGCGCAGGCCTGGTCCAGGGCCACCGGGTCGGTGGAGGCGCAGATGCCGATGTCGTTCACGATGGGGGCGTCGGCGTGGCCGTAGCAGTCGCAGGCGGGGGAGACCTGGGTGATGAAGTTGAGGAAGAGGGTCTTCTCTTCTTTTCCGACGACGGCCCCCCTGGCGAATTCGGCCATCTTCTTCATGACGAGGTCGGCCGCTTCGTTCCACTGGATCTGGACCGCCTTGGTGGGACAGACGGTGATGCAGCGGCTGCAGCCGGCGCAGAGGGCGGGATCGAGCTTCGCCTTCCCCTCGATGATGGTGATGGCGTCGTGGGCGCACGCCTTCAGGCAGAGGGCGCAGCCGGTGCAGAACTTTTCGGCGATTTCCGGTGCCACGGTGGAGTGCTGGGTCATCTTCCCCTCGCGGCTGGAGCACCCCATGCCGAGGTTCTTGAGCGCCCCGCCGAAGCCGGTCAGCTCGTGGCACTTGAAGTGGGAGACCGCCACCAGGGCGTCGGCCTCCACGATCCCGCTTCCGATCGGGACCCTCTTCAGGAGCTCGCCGTTCACCTCGACCATGGTCGCCGTGTTCCCCCGCAACCCGTCGCACATGACGAGGGGGGCGCCGACGACGGCGTAGGCGAAGCCGTTCTCGACGGCGCAGGAGAGGGCCGAGACCGCCTCCTTCCGCTCGCCGGGGTAGAGGGTGGAGGAGTCGGTGAGAAACGGCCTGCCGCCGCACCCCTTGATCTCCTCCACCACCCGGCGGACGAAGATGGGGCGGATGAAGGTGTGGTTTCCCCGTTCGCCGAAATGCACCTTTACCGCCACGAGGTCCCCTGCCGCGATTCGCTCCTTTACCCCCGCAAGAACCATGAGTTTCGAAATCTTGGCGAAGAGGTTTTCCCTGTGGCCCGCCCGCATGTCGGCGAAGTAGACGGTGCTCGGCATGATGGTTTCCTCCCGTGAATGTTTGTTGTCCCGTTCGGGAGACGCTAGCACAAGAAATGCATATTTTCAACGTTCCGGCTCTTTCCCCCTTGCGGAGGGAACAAAATTTGCTACTTTATTCATTAAGAGTCGGCACTCAAATTCATTGATTGATGCGTTTGCGGGAGATGCCATGGGTGATACGCAGCGGCAACCTGAAATCTGGCTGATGGGGCTGGGGTGTGAGGAAGACCGTTCGGCAACGGTGAGGGAGTATCTGACCCATGCAGGGTACAGCGTCGCCTGCCGGAGTGTTGACGAGTTCGGCGAGGCGAAACCGATCGGCGTGGTCCTGGACGTTTCCCCCTTCGCCAATGACGGGTGGGGGATCCTTCTCGACCTCAAGGGGAACCCCTCAACCCGCGACGTTCCGGTGCTGCCGGTCTTTCTCAGCCAGGAAGGGAAGGTGGGGGGGATCTTTCCGGTCGCCGGCTTTTTCACCCTCCCCATCGACCCCGACTACCTGATGAAGAAGCTGACGGTCCTGGGGCTCACCGATGATGTCGAAACCTGGGACCTCCAGGTCATGGTGGTTTCCAAGCGGGGGGAGGAACACGTGGCCAAGGCGATCACGGCGCTTGGCTTCGAGGTGGTGAACGCGTACACCGGCAAGGAGGCGGTGGCCCTTGCCACCACGGGCCGCCCGTATCTGGTTTTCTGCTCCGTGATGCTTCCGGATATGTCGGTCTTCGAGCTGATGGAGCGGTTCCGGCTCTTTCCCCAGGTGCGAAACGTCCCCTTCTTCGTCCTGGTCAAGGATAACATGAAGGATGGCGAGCGGATTGCCCTGAGCCGTCAGGTGGAACACCTGGTACGGAAAAAGGAGATCTCGCGGGACGAGTTTGTGGCGTACCTGCGGCGACGGGGATGAGTCTCAAATCTTCACCGTCTTGTAAAGAAAATTCTTGAACCGGAAGAACCGTTTCCGCTCCTCATCGTTTCCTTCCATATCTCCGCTCACCGCCTTGAGGTGCCGGGCCACCTGGGGCATGCTCCCCCCAGCCGCCGCCTTGCTCCGCTCGATGACAAGCCGTACCGCGTCCCGCGGGATGGCGCTGCGGGAGTAGGGCTCGTAGACCGCTTCCCAGAAGGTTTCACCCGCCTCGATCCTCCGGATGATTTCCGCGGCAAGGCGCTCGTTCAGCTCTTCGGCTGCGTTGGGTGCCGGCGCCTCCCGCATGCCGGCGGCCAGGGCCCGGCGGATGTCGTCGGCGGTCAGCACCTTTCCGGTGCGGAAAAAAAGCGCCCGCAGCAGGATGCTCCGGAGCTCCCGGATGTTCCCCTCGTAGTGGTGGTTCATCAGGAGCCGTTTCGCGTCGCCGGCGAGGATCGGGGCGTCCTCCTTCGGCTCGTCCCCCCGGTAGGTGCGGTAGAGCTTGCCGAGGAAGTGGGTGGCGAGGTCCGGGATGTCCTCGCGCCGCTCGTTGAGCGACGGGACCCGCACCGAGAGTTCCGAGAGGCGGTGGTAGAGGTCTTCCCGGAAATTCCCCTTGCGGATCTCCTCCATCAGGTCACGGTTGGTGGCCGCCACCAGGAGGACCCGGCTGTAGCGCTCCTGGTTGTCACCCAGGCGCACGAAGCCGCCGTTGTCGAGAAAGCGCAGCAGCTGCACCTGGGTCTTGGGGTCGGCGTCGCCGATCTCGTCCAGGAAGACGATCCCCCCCGCCGCCTCTTCGAGGATCCCCTTCCGGTCGTTGTAGGCGCCGGTGAAGGCCCCCTTCTTGTGGCCGAAGAGCTCGGAATAGGTCAGCTCTCCGCTGTAGGCGGCGATGTTGGTCTTTTTCACCGGAAGCTGGCCGCTGGGGTTGATCTTCTCCCGATACATCTCGTTCAGCTTGTTGTAGAGGTTGTTGAAGAAGAATTCCTTGCCGGCGCCGGTCTGGCCGAGAACCAGGATGGAGGGGAGGCCGATGGTCGCTTCCTGCAGGACGTTCTTGGACCAGAGGGTGATCCGGTTGAAGATCGGACCGGAAACGGTTTCGATGAAGTCGACGATCTCCTGGGCCTTGCGGCTGTTGCCGATGATGTTGCCGAGCCGGTAGGAGGAGATCTGCGGGTCCTTGTAGGCGACGTCGCTTTTCAGCCGCGTCACCTCGCTCTGGAGCCGTTCGATCCGCTGGAGGTCGGAGATGTGGCGAGAGGTGAGCCGGTCGATGATCTGCAGGATCCGGGTGTGCTCGTCGGTGAAGTAGGCGGGTTTGAGGGAGTTGAGGCAGATCACGGCGATCACCTCGTCGTCGCAGACGATCGGCACGGCGATCTCGCTCCTGATCAGCTCGTGCATCGAACGGTGGAACCCGCCGCTCTGCTGCTCCTCCTCAACGCGGGCAATGCTTCGCGGCTGTTTCGACCAGGCGACGTAGCCGGTGAGGCTCCGCTCCTCGGGGGGGAGTTCGGGGCCGCCGATCCGGAAGGGGGGGATGTACTTCTTGAGCCACGCCTTGTTCTTGGCCCCGACGATGGTGCCGTTTTCGTCCTCCACCACGAGCCACTTCTCCCCGTCCCGTTCCTGGACGATGGCGATGCTCCCCGTATCGGCGCCGATCAGCTCGGTCGCCTTGGACAGGACCTTGGTGAGGAAGGGGGAAAGCTCTTCGTTGCGTTCCTGCAGCAGTTCGGTAATCTCGGCCAGGACCCGGATCTCCAGGTGCTCTCCGCCGATCTCATTCATCACCCGCTCGACCATCTCGGCGTGGGTCTGCAAAAGCCCCATCTCGAAGTCGGAGAAGCGGTAAAGCTCGCGGGTGAAGTAGTTGACCAGGCAGATCAGCCTGCGGCTCGACGGGTCGTACCGGGGGACCATGTAAAGGGAGCGAAGCGCCATCTCCTCGATGATGGCACGCTTCTGGAGCGACTGCTCGGTCAGGTCCGGGATGAAGAGGGGGCGCAGGAACCGCTCGTCGGTTATGACCGCCCTGTCATCGAGATAGCGGGAGACGAGGGATTTACCGGGCTGGAGGGCGATCTCTCCCCCCTCTTCGTAGCGCGCTCCGATCTGGGGGTCTTCCGAGTGGCTCGCCAGGACGATGAGGCGGGCGGTCCCGTCGGCGGAGGTCTGCGGCACCAGCACCGACGCGAGCACCAGCTTGTCGATGAGCCGCACCGCCGACTGGACCATGAAGGAGGCGGCCTCGCGCTTCTTGTACTCCTCGACCCGGCGGGCCAGGAGGAGCTGCTGATGGTAGATGCGGGCGAAATCGAGCCGGTCGGCCACGGAGGTGACGAACTCGCCGAGAAGAGCCTTCTCCTTTCCCGTGAGCAGCTCACCGGCCTGGAACCGGTCGATGCAGACCACGCCGATCGATTTCCCCTGGCTGACAATGGGGAGGAGGTAGGAGGTGCCGATGGCGAACCGCTCGGCGAACCCCCGGTCGAAGGTGTTTCCCCGGGTCGGGTCGTGGCGCAGGTCGGTGGCGTACTGGGCGACGAAGACACTGGAGACCGTCGCGTCGCGGGAGATGATCGGAAAGCTCACCTCGCGGATCTCCTCGGCCAGAGGACCCGAGGCGTAGACGCAGGCGAGCACCCCTCGGGTCAGGTCTTCCAGGTAGATCCTGATCCGGTCCTGTCCGGTGACGAGACGGACCCCCTCCGCCAGCGCATGGAGCATCTCTTCCAGGTTTTCCTTGCCGTATCCGGCGATTCTCTCGGTGCAGGCGGCAAGCTGGGTTTGCGGGGTTTCCATTGGGACCTCGGAGTGTAAAAAATGTACTCTGAAGCAGTGTAGAAGATTGGGGAAGGGGAAGTCAAGGGGGGTGAACGCTGACTATGACAGAAGCAATGAGAGGGGGATTGCCCACAGTTTTTCCCCCAGGTTGACGGGCGTGGTGCCGTTGTATGCCAGCATTCCGGCCATACAATGAGGCATTGCGGCAATAAATGATTTCAGTCCCGCCAGGTCGTCCTTTTCCCAGTGTGCGGCCGCCTTGACTTCCATGGCTATGCACCTGTTTTGATGCCTCGAAGAAGCCGGTTAACCCGACCAACACCAACTTCAGCGTGGGTTTGGTGGTGCTGGTGAAATGAAGGGAAGGGTAAAGTCAAGCACCCTTGAGCTTGCTCTTTGCTAGTGGAAAGGAGGGGGGCTTATGGTGAGTCAACGCTCTCCCCTGCGGGGGAAAGCTGGCGTTTCGGGAAATATCGCACACCGGGAAAACCGCTGAAATGCTCATCCTGGGTCCACAGGGTCGCATTGTGGAGCCGTGCCGTCGCCAAGATGATGCTGTCCGCCATGGGGAGTGCCAGTTCAAGGCTCGTTTTTGCCGCAATCATGGCCAGTGACGACGAAAGTTCGATGACCAGACCCTGCTGCATCAGAGCAGTTGCCTGCAACGCGGCATCCTCTCCGCGCTGACGGCAGACCACCTTGAAAACCTCGTAGATGGTGATGGAGGGGACGACAAGGGCCGCCCTGTCTTTGAGAGGAGCGGCAAACTCGTTGGCATTGGGTCCGTCCGCAAAAAATCCGAGCCAGCCAGAGGAATCGACGACATTCATACCCGATCATTCTCCCGCTCGACAGTGGTGTCAATTCCCCTCAGGAATCCGCGCATCTCGGCGATCTCTCTCTCCGGAATGAGTTCTATTCGATTGCCGTAGGCTATAACCTGCATCTTCTGCCCGGCAACGAGGTGGAGCTTTTCCCGCACATCGCGGGGAATGACCACTTGAAATTTAGGTGAAATTTTTACCGCTTCCATCACATCCTCCCTATCGATAGCGCTTTGTCCAACGATATATCCATCGATCTTAAACGTCAAGGAAGCAAAAACAAGAAGAGTTGCTGCCACACCCCGTGTGGCGCTTAATTCGAGTTAGCAATCAAGGCGAAATTAATTATATGTCGCTTGTAGGGGCAGGCCCCTGTGCCTGCCTGGATTTGGGCACCCACTGGGGGGTGCCCCTACAGCCTCATCTTGAATGCAAACTGGAATAATTAGGTGCCGCCTGCTCGGCGCCGGCGGGGTACGACCACTGCGTGACGGACGTGCGGTGGGTCATGACCGGGTCCGAGCCGACCGGCACGAACTTCAGCGTGGGGATGGTGGTGAGGGTGAAGTAAGAAAGGTTCAGCTTCTGGTCTCATATGCACGACCAAGGAGCCACGAAAAAGCAGGAACAACAGCCACCGGCGCCGGGACGTCCTGCCTGCCGGGGGGCGCAAGGGTAATCAGGATCTGCCGTGCCTCTGGAAATGCGGAAGCGGCGGAGACGAGTGCCCGTACCTCTCGATCACGGGTATGCGGATCATCGAGATCGGCGCAGACTTGTATCAGCTCTTCCCGTCCGTCCCCATAACGGGCCAGAAAGTCCACTTCCAGGTCGTCGCCAGTTCGGACATAGGTGATCCTGGCGCCGCGACGTTCCAATTCCAGCATCACCACCGTCTCCAGGGCATGACCCAGATTCGCCCGGCCCGTACGGTCGTACAGGGGGATCAGCCCGGGATCCACCGGGTAGGCCTTACGGGGGTTCGCCATCCGTTTGCGCTCGGAAGCCGCCTCCACCCAGAGCGGGCGCACCAAAAAGCAATCTTCAAGGTAGCCGAGAAGCTGATGGACCGTATCCTTGGCGATGGCTATCCCCTGGGACTTGAGGGCTGCGTAAAACCTCTCGGCGCTGAAACGGGACGCCGGATTGCCGAGCAGGTGCCGGACCAGCCAGCGGAGGCCGGCTATATTGCTCACCCCATACCGCTCTACCACATCCCGCAATATCGCCACATCGACGTAATCCCGAAGCAGGCGCAGGCGAGTCTCTCCATCCACCCCCTGAACCTCGGGAAAACCGCCAACGGAGAGATATTCGAGCAGCGCGTGCTCTAGCCGGGAGCGGTCAGGCGCCGACAGAAAATCGAGTGATGCGGGCAGATCATGGCCGTGGTGACGGAGGAACTCCAGAAAGCTGAAGGGATGAATCACCACCTCCCACTCTCGTCCGCGCAGGGCTGTGGCAATCTCACGGGAGAGGAGGTCCGCCGAAGAACCGCCGACGAACACTTCGACCTTCTCCGTGTCCAGAAGCCGGCGCACGAAGCGCTCCCAGCCGGGCACCACCTGGATTTCGTCGAAGCACCAGGTGACCGTCTCGGAGCCGCGTAACGCCGGGAACCGGCGGTAATACTCGTCGATCACAAGGAGGAGATGCTCCGCCGAAAGCCCTGTCAGCCGCTCGTCTTCAAAGTTAAGGTAAGGCAAACGCTCGCGGCCGATCCCCTGCGCCAGGCGCTCCCTGCGTAACTGGTGGAGAAAGGTTGTCTTCCCGGCCCGACGCATCCCGATCACTGCGGTTACCTTACCCGGCAGGCTCACGCGCCCATAGACATGGCGTGGGGTACCCGAAGGGAGAGGCGAGGCAAGCGAGTCAGCAAGCTTTTCGGCCAGCAGTAAGCGGAACGATCTGTCCATAGCAAAATTTTATACTTTATTTAAGGAGAGTTGCAATACATTTTCTCCTTATCAAAAGGAGACAATTTCGAGCTAAGAAAAGAGGGTGAGAACCATCGGTTCTCACCCTCTTTTCAGCCGGTGGAATAACTGACAAATGTGGCTTAATGGCATTGAGCTCCCGCCGGTCAGGGCGGTCATTTGCGTCTCCTCCAGGCCAACACGATCAGAGGGAATTAGTTTTCGAGGTGGTCGCGGACCGTCTTGGCGATATTTAAGGCGGCAGCATGGGCCTGTTCTGCCGTTTCTTTCGTGTAACTGGTCGGCCAGTGGACGGGGTAACGGGTTTCAATGTAGGCCGCATTGAGGAGAATGCAATCCTCCTTGAGTCCCGCGAACGCTGACTCATGGGCGGAACAGGTTTTCAGAAGACGCACAAGGTCGTGAACCTTGTCGAAGGCAAGTCCTTTGCCGATGATGTACGCCTTCAGATACTTCTCAGCCGCCTGCTGGAAATGGAAGCAGATCTGGGAAAAGAATTCGCTTCCTTCCCAAAGATTGGCTTCGGCGAAGCGGAAGTCCTCATCTGCCTTGTCCAGCCATTCTTTAACAATTGAGGGGTCAGCCATGAAGTAGCTTACCTTCTTTGAAGACGCTGACAACAAATGGATCGCCAAGTGAGAGTCGCTCGGCAACTTCCGCTGGACGGTAGACGATATAATCAACCGGCAGGTCGGTATCCATAAGCCTATAGAGTTGACGAATCCGCTCGGCACCAAGGTGGGGGACGTCATCCTTGACAATGAACAGGTCAACGTCGTTCACCTCGGCATCGTCCCGAGCGGCTGATCCGAATAAAACAACCTTCTCAGGGGCATACTTTGCCACGAGCTGCTGCATAAGGCTTTCTATGTGCAGTGTAATTTCCTGGCGTGTCATTTGCGTCTCCTGCCGGCTCACATGATTCGACAGGGAAACTATAACAGGCGACTTGGCGAAAATCTAATGGAAAAGAGGGATGAAGGAGGTGCAACGTTCGAGTTCTGCCTGAAATTGCCGATATGAGCTATCAGCCGCCGCAGAACGTAATCTTTCTCAGGAAGGTGGCTACATGCCGACCGGCTGCTGTGTGACCGTGTGAAACGGACCATGGCCGGAAGCATGCCGACGGGCACGAACTTCGATGTGGGGGCAGGCGGTGAATGTGAGGCACGGCCCGCAGAACAGCTCCCGGGGTATTCTTCTTGCTCATTTGTCAATTGGTTCTCTATGCGTTGTTTTTTTAGCCGGTTACAAGGCGAAACAGCAGGGAAGAAACAAGGTAAGCGCGGAGGAGTGACGTCCGTTCAGCTCAGCCCCTTCCGGATCTGGTAGAGCCCCTCCATCTCCAGCTCGTTCAGCTCGAAGTACTCGCGCTCCAGCTCCTCCACGTAGAAGCGGTCGAGGCCGGAGTTTTCCAGGAAGTCCTCGCGCAGGGCGGTGTCGCGGTCGGCGATGATGCGGGGGAGGAGGCTGTGGAGATAGATCGCCTCTTTCTTGATGGTGAGGATCGTCTCGGCGAAGAGCCGGTCCGGAATATCGCCGCGGAGCACCTTGCGGTGGCGCAGGTCGTCGCCCACCTCGCGTTTGAGGGCCTCCTGGTCGGCCTTGGTGGCGTACTTGGAGTAGAAGTTCCTGATCCGGTCCCGTACCTGCGCCAGCAGGGTGATGGCGAGGCGCTCTTCCCGGTCGATGGCCTGCAGCTGCTCCAGGAGGTCCGCGACGGTGAGCCGGTTCTCCTCGATGAGCCGCAGTCCGTTCATGAGGGTTGTTACCTTCTGCCGACCGTATTTCCCCAGGTACTTGTTTTCCAGAAGCCCCGCGAAGAAGAGTTCCCCGAAGAGCCCCGGCCGCAGACTTTCGAAGGCGGCACGGTTGCCGATGAGGCTGCGCACCATCTCTTCGGTGACCCGCACGGTTTCCATGAAGGCAAGCTGGTTGATTGCCTGGGAGGTGGCATCGTAACGGTCGAAGTAGGTGATGATCTGGGAAAACCCCTCCAGCAGCGAGATGTCGGCGCCGTCGCGGATCTTCTCGTCGCACGCCTTGCTGGCGTCGAGGAGGATCTCCTCGAAGGTGTGGTCACGGTCCTCGGCGGCCCGTTTCTTGGCGAAGAGGAGCTTCACGGCATCCTCCCGGTCGATGACGCTCTCGATCTCCCGTTCTCCCAGGAAAAGCCCCGCTAGCACCTGGCGGGTTTCGGCGATGTAGTCGCGCTCCTCCGGCCCCACGAGCTTCTTCTCTTCCTTGAGCGCTTCGTCGAGGGCGTAGAAGAGGGCGCCGGGGATCTTGTTGCGGACCGAGAGGGTCTTGAGCCTCGTGAGCCGGGCGTTTTCCAGGCTGGAGATTTCCCCCCGGCGCTGGCAGTCGATCAGGATGTTGCGGTACTCGTCGACGATCCGGCGGTTCGCCGGGTGCTTGTACATGACGTCGATGCGGATCCGCTCCTGCTGGTAACGGTCGATGCCGTGGCGGGCGGCGATCTCGGTGAGCAGGGCGAAATCGCCGTCGGGAATCTTCTTGTTCTTGAAGTAGAGCCGGCGGAAGGTCTCGTAATATTCGCGGTGAGGGGTGTTGATCAGCTTGAAGAGGAAGAAGAGCGTCTTCGGATCGTCGAGTAGTCCGAGCACCTCGCCGATGAGGGTGTTTTCGTCCTGGTTTCCCACGGCCGGCGAGCGCTTGAGCGCCTTGCCGATTGCGCGGATGAGGGCCTCCTGCTGGGCCGGCAGGTCGCGGGGGAAGCGGGGGGAGGAGAGGAAGAAGAAATAGTTGACGACGGCGTTCCCCTCGAAAAATATCTTTTCGAAGCCGATCTCTCCCCCGGTATGCTCGCTGAAGTGGAGGGTTGCCCCCTCGTCACCGGTGTGGGCGCCGTAGACGATCAGGCGGTTGATGACGTCGGCCTTGGCGAGATCGGCCAGGGGTTGGTCGACGCCGAACATGTATTCGCAGAAGGAGCCGCCGTTCCCCGCATGGCGGATTCCCGTCGGGCTGATGACGAATTCGTTCCCGGGGGAGAAAAAGCGGAGCTCCGCCCCGGAACCTTCCGCGGCGTTGAAGAAATAGCGCTGGTGGGCATCCTCCCCCGCCACGATGGCGTAGTACTCGAACCGGTCGAAGATCTGGCCATGAAGGCGGATGTCCTTGTGCATGGGGCCCCGGGTGAAAACGAAATTTTGTTCCTTATAGCGACAACGGGCCGCTTTTTCAAGAGGATGCTACACGAGCAGTTCCATTCCGTCGTACGCGAGCTCCACTCCGGCCGGAAGCCGGTCCCCGTCGGCATGGGAGACCTCGTGGGTGAGGTGGGTGAGCACGGCGCGCCGGGGCTGCAGGCGCTTCACCACGCCGAGGGCCCCCTCGATGTTGAAGTGGTTCTCGTGGGGGGTGTAGCGAAGCCCGTCGATGATGAGGAGATCGAGCCCCTCCAGCAGCGCGAAGGACGATTCGGGAATGCGGCTGCAGTCGGTGAGGTAGGCGGCCGCGCCGATCCGGTATCCCGTGGCCGACATCGTCCCGTGGTAGAGGTGGATCGGCATGATCCTGCGGCCGAAGAGCGCAAACGGCTCATGGATCACGTGGGGTTCGAGAAGCGGCGCATAGCCCGGCACCTCGTGCCCCCGGAAGATGTAGGAGAAGTTGCGCCGCACCGCCTTCATGGTTTCGCTGCTGCCGTAGCACGGGACGACCCGGCGGTGGATGAAGTGGAACCCCCGCAGGTCGTCGATGCCGTTGATGTGGTCGGCGTGGGGGTGGGTGAGGAGAACGGCGTCGATATGGGGGATGCGGTGGCGAAGCGCCTGGCGGCGCAGGTCGGGAGAGGTGTCGATCAGGAGGTACTTCCCCTCGATCTCGATCAGGAGGGAGGCTCGCGTCCGCTTGTCGTGCGGGTCGGTGGACGAGCAGACGGGGCAGTGGCAGCCGACCATCGGGATGCCGGTGGAGGTGCCGCTGCCGAGGATGGTGATCTTCATGGTGGTTCCCCTCGAAATATCGGCAAAAATAGCATGGACGGAAGCGACCGTGCAAGGTCTTTGTCCTTGCGCCGGGCCGGTGCTCCGCGTTAGTATCGCCGGCGCGAAAGGAGAGTTTCCGGCCGATGAACGCAGCCCTGATCACCCCCTTTTACCATCCCCCCGTGCGGGGCAATGCGGTCACGGTCGACCGGATCGCACGGCACCTCGCCGCTGCCGGCTGCGCGACGCGGGTCCACGCCCTCGATGCCACCCTCGCCGAAGAGGTCCTGCGGGAGGTGCGGCACTCCCCGCCGGATATCATCCACGCCTTCCATGCCTACCTGGGGGGGCGGGTTGCCCGGGAGGCCGCGCGGGAAGCGGGTGTCCCGTACGTGGTCACCCTCACCGGCTCCGATGTCTACGAGGCCCTGGAGGACGGGCGCCGCGCGGATACCCTTGAGGTGCTGCGCGACGCCGCCGCCATCGTCGCCTTTCACAAATGCGTCAGGTGCCGGCTCTCCGACCACCATCCGTCCCTCGCCGGCAAGACTGTCGTCATTCCCCAGGGGGTGGAGCTGCCGGGAGAACAGTTCCAGTGGGGGGCGGAGCGTTTCGAAGGCGGTGAGTTCGTCTTCTTCCTTCCGGCGGGGATCCGTCCGGTGAAGAACGTGACGTTTCCCCTCGCCCCCCTGGCGGAACTCCACCGGGAAGCGCCGCAGGTGAGACTCCTCGTCGCGGGACCGATCCTCGACCTGGCCTACAGCACCCGGGCGTTGTCGGAGATCGGGCGCAACCCCTTCGCCCGCTATCTCGGCGAGGTCGGCCGCGATGCCATCGGGGCGCTCTACCGCCGGGCCGATGTGGTGCTCAATACCTCGCAGTTCGAGGGGGGGATGGCCAACAGCGTGCTGGAGGCGCTGGCCTTCGGCAAGCCGGTGCTGGCGTCCTTCATCGACGGCAACATCTCGGTGGTCAAGGAGGGGAAGACGGGGCTTCTCTACCGCGGGGAGGCCGAGTTCCTGGAAAAGGCGCGAATGCTGGTGCGGGATGAAAGCCTGCGGCGGCACCTGGGGGGCAACGGCAGGGAGCTCGTGCGCGAACGGTACGCCCCGGGCCGGGAGGCGGCGGCGTACGAGGCGCTCTATCGGACGGTGATCGAGGGGTAAGGGGCTACCCGTTCCGCTGCCCCATGGCGGGGACGAACGCTGCGAGGAGTTCATCGTACGTGACCGGCTTCGCGATGGCGCCGGCGAAGCCGAACCGCCGGAAGTCAGTCATGCACGGGTCGTCGGGGTAGCCGCTCGATATGAAGGCCCGTACCCGCGGGTCAAGTTCGAGAAGCCGCGCCACGAGTTCCTTTCCGCCGAAGCTCCCGGGAATGTTCAGATCCATGATGACCGCGTCGAAGCGTTGTCCCTCGGCAAGCCCCCGGCGGTAGAGTTCCACCGCCCGCGGGCCGTCGGCCGCACAGGTCACGTCGAAGCCGAGGCGTTTGAGAGCGTACTCTACAAGGAACAGGACATCGTCGTCGTCGTCGACGACCAGCACCCTCTGTTTCACCACAGTGTGATCTCCATTCCGGTCATTTCCGTCTGTGAGCATCGTCGGTATCGAAAAAATAATTCAATAGATTCTTCGGATTTCCGATGAGTGTATCATATTCGTTCCCAGATTTAACTAATTGTGTTGCTACCTGTCGTGTGTTGTCACAGGATGAAGCGAGTGTGAGGACTATGTGGAAATGCTCGGAAAAGGATAATGCGGTCGGGAGGCCCCCGACAGGTCCCGGCGATCCCTGTTCGTGCCCGAATTGTTACCCCGAGCTGCAGAAACGGCTGCGGGAGCTCGAGGAAGCCCGGGAAGCCCTTGCCGTGGCCAACCGGGAGCTGCACGAGAGCAGAGAGCTTCTGAACGCCATCATCGAGTCGATTCCGAATCCGATTTTCTTCAAGAACGCCCGGGGGATCTACGAGAATTGCAATCGCGCCTTCAGCGAGTTCCTGGGGATCCCGAAGGAGCGGCTCATCGGTTCGACGGTCTATGATGTCGCACCCGCCGAACTCGCCGCGGTCTACCACCGGGCCGATCTGGAGCTGATGGCGGAGCACGGCACCCAGGTCTACGAGGCCAAGGTGCGTTACGCCGACGGCCAGCTCCATGACGTTATCTTCTACAAGTCGACCATCCTGCAGGAGGGGGGGGCGCTGCGGGGGCTCGTGGGGGTCATGCTCGACATTACCGACCGGACCCGCGCCGAGGAGGCCCTCCGGGAGAGCGAGAGGCAGCTCAGGCTCATTTTCGAGACCTCCCAGGCCGGGATCATTCTCGTTGCCGCCGACGGGACCATCCAGTTCGCCAACCGGCAGATGGCGGAGATGTTCGGCTGCCTCCTGGAGGAGCTGATCGGCAGCCGTTATCCCGACCGGATCCATCCCGACGAGCGGGAGACGGGCAGCTCCCGGATGAGACGGCTCATCGGCGGCGAGGTCGATCACGTCGCCACGGAGCGGCATTACCTGCGGGCCGACGGAAGCAGCTTCTGGGGGTACCTTTCGGGGAAGAGACTGGAGAATCCCGACGGCAGCTTCCAGTCGCTTCTCGGCATCATTGCGGATATCACCGAGCTGAAGGATGCCCGGGAGGAGCTGCTGCGGGCGCACAAGCTGGAATCCCTGGGGGTTCTCGCCGGCGGGATCGCCCACGATTTCAACAACATGCTGACCGGCATCCTCGGCAACGTCTCCCTGGCCCGGATGATCATCCCGGCGGACCATGAGGCACACCCCCTGCTTGGACGGGCCCAGAAGGCCTCGGAACGTGCCCGGGCTCTGACCCAGCAGCTGCTCACCTTTTCGCGGGGGGGAGCCCCCGTGAAGAAGGTGACCTCCCTGGCGCAACTGATCACGGAGTCGGCCACCTTTGCGCTCCGGGGATCCAACGTCCGCTGCATGTTTGCCATTCCGGACGACCTCTGGCCGGTGGAGGCCGACCCCGGCCAGTTCAGCCAGGTGGTCAGCAACCTGGTCCTCAACGCCGACCAGGCAATGCCCGATGGCGGCGTGGTCGCCATCACGGCGGAGAATGTCGACAAGGGGGCGGGCGAGGGGAGGATGGTCCGGATTTCCTTCGAGGATACGGGGATCGGCATCCCCGGGAAATACCTGTCGCGGATCTTCGACCCGTACTTTTCCACCAAGCAGCAGGGGAGCGGTCTCGGCCTCGCCACGGTCTACTCCATCGTCCGCAAGCACGGGGGGACGATCCGCGTCGACTCGCAGCCGGGGAAGGGGACCCTCTTCGTGGCGGAGCTTCCCGCCGCCGATACGGCGCTTCCCCCGCAGGAGCCTCCCCCGGCCGGCCGTCCCCGCGGTTCGGAGCGGATTCTGGTCATGGATGACGACGAATTCATTCTCGATATGGTGGACGCCGCCCTGAGGCTCCTCGGCTACCGGGTCGTCACCTGCCGCGAAGGGGGGGAGGCGTTGCGGCTCTACCGCGGGGAGATGGCGAAGGGGACCCCTTTCGACGCCGTCATCATGGACCTCACGATCCCGGGGGGGAAGGGGGGGAAGGAGGCGGTGGCGCAGCTGCGGGAACTCGATCCCGCAGCCCGGGTGATCGTTTCGAGCGGCTATTCGAACGATCCGATCATGGCGCACTACGCCGATTACGGCTTTGACGGCTCCGTTGGCAAACCCTACAACGTGGAGCAGCTGGGAAGCGTGCTGCGTGAGGTCCTCGGCACGGCGGAGGGGTGATGGACGGGATCCCCGCCCGGCTGCCGTGCGCAAAAGAAAAAAGCCCCGACCGGGAAGGTCGGGGCTTTTCTGCATGGGGGAAGCGCGGTTACTTGCCCTTTCCGGTCAGCTTGACCAGGGCCTCCATGTACTTCTCGGCGGTCTTGCGGACGATCTCGTCGGGGAGCGGCGGGGCGGGGGCGGTCTTGTTCCAGTCGAGGGTCTCCAGGTAGTCCCGCAGGAACTGCTTGTCGAACGAGGGCTGGGGGCCGCCCGGGCGGTAGCTCTCCTTGGGCCAGAACCGGGAGGAGTCGGGGGTCATGCATTCGTCGATGATGATCAGTTCGCCGTTGTAGATGCCGTACTCGAACTTGGTGTCGGCGATGATGATCCCCTTGGTGTCGGCGATGTCGCGGGCCCGCTTGTAGATGGCGATGGTGATGTCCCGGACCTTTTCGGCGGTCTCCCTCCCCACCAGCTCCACCATCCTGTCGAAGGAGATGTTCTCGTCGTGGGTGCCGAGCTCGGCCTTGGTGGAGGGGGTGAAGATCGGCTCTTCGAGCTTGTCCGACTCCACCAGCCCGGCCGGGAGCTTGATGCCGCAGATGGCGCCGGTCGCCTTGTAATCCTTCCACCCCGAGCCGGAGATGTAGCCGCGGACGATGCACTCGGCCGGGAGCGGGGTCGCCTTTTTCACGAGCATGGAGCGCCCTTCGAGGACATCGGCGTACTTCCGGCACTCGGCCGGGAAATCCTTCACCTCGGTGGAGATGATGTGGTTCGGGATGATGTCCTCCATCTGGCGGAACCAGAAGGCGGAGATCTGGGTCAGGACGTACCCCTTGTCGGGAATCCCCTCGTTCATGATGACGTCGAAGGCCGAGATCCGGTCGGTGGTGACGATGAGCAGCGCGTCGCCCAGGTCGTAGATGTCGCGGACCTTGCCGCGGCCGGCGAGCTTGAGGTCGGGAAAGTCGGTCTGCAGAACAAGTTGTGACATAAGAAAGACTCCTTTGTAAGAGTGTTCAAAGTTCAAGGTTCCAAGTTCAAGACAGACGACTTCTGAACCTTGAACGTTGAACGTTGAACCGTTGCTAATCCTTTTGCAGGGCGGGGTTGATCTCGATCTTGGCCTTGGCCCGGAGCTCCTTGAGCCACTTCTGGATCTCTTCCTCCTGCTTCTGCGGCAGGATCTGCTGCTTGATCTTCTCCTTCTCGGCGGCGAAGGCGGCGGCGTTGCGCTCGGTGCGCTGCTTGAGCCGGAAGGCGACCCAGCGGGCCCCGACTTTCACCGGTGCCGGCGGGGCGGGGGCCTTGTCGGTGAGGTTGAAGGCCGCCTCCATCAGTTCGGGGGAGGGACCGACGTTCGGCACGTTCCCCTTGGGGTCGAAGGCGAAGCTCACGGTCTGCTGGAGTTTCAGCCCCGCCGTCTCCCCCTTGGCAAGCCTGGCCTGGATCTCCTCGGCCCGCTTCCTGGCGAGTTCCACCGCCTTTGCCGCCTTTGCCTTCTCTTCCACCCGGGCGCGGATCTGGGCGAGGGGGGGGACTTCAGAGGGCTGGCGCTCCTTGAGCTTCAGGATGTAGATTCCCTTCGGTGTCTCCACCGGACCGCCGAGTTCGTTCTGCTTGAGGAGGAACGCCCGCTTCACCACTTCCGGATCGCCGGCCAGGGCCGGTGCCGGCTGTTGGGCGGTGAAGGCCGTTGTCTCCTCGACTTTGGCGCCGAGGGCTTTGGCTACCGCCGCGAGGTCCCCCGTCGCCTTGTTCCTGTTGATGGCCTCCGCCGCCGTTTCGTATGCCTGCTGCCCCGCCTTGAAGCGTCGCGCCTCTTCCGTAACCTTATCCTTTACCTCGGCCAGCGGGAGGATGCCGCTTTTCCCCTGGTAGCGGTCGATGTGTTTCTGGTACCACGACTGGATCTCCGCCTCGGAGACGCTCACGTTGCCGGCTCCTTGGGCGGGGTCCACGTGGACGTAGGTCAGACTGATCTTTTCGGGGCTCTTGAACTCGCCGGCGTTTTTGGCGAGGTAATCGGTCAGTTCCTGGTCGGTGAGCCTGATCTCACCCTTTACATCGTCGGGGGAGACGGTGGCCACGAGGAGATCGACGGTGTCGTTCTTCTTCCTGAAGAGCTTCAGGGCCTCGTCGTCGGTAACCTGGGCCCGCGCCTTGACCTTCTCCCGGGCCTTCTGGACCATGAGCTCTTCCTTCTGGCTCTCTTCGAAGTCCTTCGGGGTGAGGCGGTTGGCGCTCAGGACCTGGAGGTACTGGTTGAAGTCGAACGAGCCGTTCTTCTGAAAGCTCGGGATGGCGGCGATCGCTTTCTGGACGTCGTCCTTGGAGACGCTGATCCCCATATCCTTCGCGGCATTGCGGGCAAGCGTGGCGTCGATGAGGGTGTCGATCGCCTGCTTCTTGAGGTTGAGCTGCTTCTCCACCTCCGGAGGCATCGATCCTCCGTAGATCTGGGCGTAGATGTCGCGCAACCGGTAATAGGTCCGCTGGAACTCTTCGTAGGTGATCTTCGTCCCGTCGACCTTGACGGCGTAGCTCGACGGGGTGAGGGCATGGTCGCCTTTCCCCCACACCAGGAAGATGGTGCCGAGGAAGGAGAGGACGATGATGCCGAAGACGACCTTGATGACGATGGACTGCTTGTACTTCCGCATGATGCCGAGCATTCGCGAGGACTCCTTTTGGCCGGGTGAATTCGGTGAAAACCCCTGAAAATAACGGGTGAGCATACTACTATAAGTCGGAACGCAAAATCAATCATATACAATATCCCGCCGTTTTCCCCCTTGCATGGCCAGGGCCTTTCTGTTACCATCCAACGCTTCGAAAAACCTCATGTATCTGCATGAATGAAAGGATTAACCCATGCTTAAAATATTCGATGCGCTGTTCGGGCTCTTCTCCAACGACCTCGCCATCGACCTCGGCACCGCCAATACCCTCGTCTATCTCAAGGGGAAGGGGGTCGTGGTCCGTGAGCCGTCGGTGGTGGCGGTGCAGAAGCTGCACGGCGGCTCCCAGAAGGTGCTGGCCGTCGGAATGGAGGCGAAGAAGATGCTCGGCCGCACGCCGGGAAGCATCACCGCCATCCGCCCCATGAAGGACGGAGTCATCGCCGACTTCGACATCACCGAGGAGATGCTCCGCTACTTCATCCACAAGGTCCACAACCGCAAGACCCTGGTCCGCCCCCGGATCGTCATCTGCGTCCCCTCCGGCATCACCCAGGTGGAGAAGCGGGCGGTGAAGGAGTCGGCCGAGTCGGCCGGCGCCCGGGAGGTCTACCTCATCGAGGAGCCGATGGCGGCGGCGATCGGGGCCGGGCTACCGATCACCGAGGCGAGCGGCAACATGATCGTCGATATCGGCGGCGGCACCACCGAGGTGGCGGTCATCTCGCTGGCCGGCATCGTCTACACCAAGAGTGTCCGGGTGGGGGGGGACAAGATGGACGAGGCGATCGTCCAGTACATCAAGCGCAAGTACAACCTCCTGATCGGCGACCGGACCGCCGAACTGATCAAGATCGAGATCGGCGAGGCCTATTCCGGCGGCGACTCACGGCCGATGGAGGTCAAGGGGCGCGACCTCGTCTCCGGCATCCCGAAGACGGTGGAGATCAACTCCGACGAGATCCGCGATGCGCTCTCCGAACCGGTGAACGCCATCGTGGAGGCGGTGAAGATCTGCCTTGAGCGGACCCCCCCCGAGCTGGCGGCGGACATCGTCGACAAGGGGATCGTGCTTGCCGGCGGTGGTGCGCTGCTCCGCAACCTGGACGCACTGCTGCGCGAAGAGACGGGGCTGCCGGTGGTGACCGCCGAGGATCCCCTCTCCTGCGTCGTCCTTGGCTCCGGCAAGGTGCTCGATGAGCTGAACCTGCTCCGCAGGGTCGCCGTCTCCTCCTGATACTTCCGTACCCGGCCGGTCCGCCCGGCCGATTCGACATGGGAACCGCATCGACGCCGCGGTGGAGGGGGATGATCCCCAGCCGCGGTCGTCCATGCGGTTCATCCTTTTCGTGACGCGCTGCCGGTTATCCGTTCACGGACGCAATCGTTCCATGGAACCTTTCGACGTCGACATACTCCTGCCGGTCTGGAACCGTCCGGTGGACACCCGCAACTGCCTCGTCACCCTCATGGCCACGGCGCCGGCGGCCCGCATCATCCTTATCGACAACGGGAGCGACCGGGAGACCGAACGGCTGCTGGAGGAGTTTGCCGAGGTGCTGGGGGAGCGGGCGCTTTACCTCAAGACCTCGGTCAACCAGGGACTGGTCAGGTCGATTAACCGGGGACTGGAGCGGGCCGAGGCGTCCTGCGTGGTCATCGTCCGCAACACGACCGTCGTGGCCGAGGGGTGGCTCGATCCGATGCTGGAGCTTGTCGCCTCCCGCCCGGAGGTCGGGCTGGTGGTGCCGCGCCTGGAGCAGGCCTTCCCGCAGCGGCGGGAGAAACCGGGGCGCTCCGGGCCGGCGGTGACGGAAGTTTCCCATGGTTCGTTCGCGGCGCTCCTCGTCCGCAAGAAACTCCTGGAGTCGATCGGCGGCTTCGACGAGGAGCTGGACGGCGGCGTCTGGTGCCTCAAGGATTATTCCCGCCGCGCGCTGCGGGCGGGCTTTCTCACCTGTGCGGCCGAAGGGGTGACGGTAACCTGTGAGGACGATGCCCCGCTCGGCTCCGCGGCGAGGCGCGAGGAGACGGTGCGCCGGAGCGCCGCCACCTGCGAGACCCGCTGGGGGCGCGACGAGTCGTTCTGCGTCTACTGGCCCAATGATGCCGATCCCGAGGAGGTGCGCGCGAGATTTCCCGTGCTCCTGCGTGGGGCCCGGATGGGGCACCGTTTTACGGTCATCGTCCACGGGGCGCTGCACAACGCGCTGCTCCGGGCAGGGTACGGCTCACTGCACCGCAGCATCGCCATCGAGCCGCTCCCCCGGTTCTTCGCCGCGGGAGAGCTTCGCCGGATTGTGGCACGGGTGACGGCCCGGGAGGGAGAGACGACGGTCGTTGCCGGTCTCGACGGGCTCGTCGTCCCGGCAGAGGATGCCAGGCCCTTTGGCTGGCTGGAGGGGGCGATCCGCCTGCGGGAGGAATCCTGCTACCGCAGCGCAGGCGCGTAAATCGGGGTGACACGATCATCCCGTTCGGTTAGAGTAGGCGAAGTCCAGACAGTCAGCAGGAGGATGCGATGCTCGAAGAAATCACGAACCAGCTCCGTTCCCACCGCGAGGTGATGGAGGCGGTGGAGCGGGAGCTGGCGCCGCAGGTGGCCGTCTTCGCCGGGATGCTCGTCGACGCGTTCCGGAGAGGGAAGAAGCTCCTCGCCATGGGAAACGGCGGCTCGGCGGCCGATGCCCAGCACTTCGCCGCGGAAATTGTGAGTCGCTTCAGGATGGAGCGCCGGGGGTTGCCGGCCATCGCCCTTACCACCGATACCTCGATCCTCACCGCCATCGGCAACGATTACGGGTTCTACGCCGTCTTCCGCCGCCAGGTGGAGGCGCTGGCCGACGAGGGGGACGTGGTGGTCGGTATCTCCACCAGCGGTTCGTCGAGGAACGTGCAGCTGGCGCTGGAGCTCGCCAACGAACGGGGGTGCCTGACCGTCGGGCTCCTGGGGCGTGGCGGCGGTACCATCAGGGAGCTGGTCGACCTGGCGCTGACGGTGCCGAGCCCCGATACCCCCCGGGTTCAGGAGGGGCATATCACCATCATTCATATCGTCTGCGACCTGGTGGAGAAGGGGCTCTTCGCATGAAATACCGCCCCGTCGACCTTGCGGGGGTCCGGACGTACCCCATCGCCGAGCGGAAGAACAAGGTGAGCATTTCGCGGGATTTCGCCCGCCCGGTCTTCGCCGGGATGAGCGTTGCCGGCCTGCTGGCATCAATGCCGGCACAGCTCGGCGCCGAGGCCCTGGCAGGGGTCATCGAGGCGGTGGCCGGCGCCCGGGAGAAGGGAAAGCCGGTCATCTTCGCCATGGGGGCCCACGTCATCAAGTGCGGGCTCCAGCCGGTGCTGAAGAGCCTCATCGAGGCGGACGTCATCACCGCCGTCGCCCTTAACGGCGCCGGCTCGGTTCACGACTACGAGCTGTCGCTCATCGGCGAGACGAGCGAGGATGTGGGGGCGGTGCTCCACTGCGGCACCTTCGGCATGGCCGAGGAGACGGGGCGCGACCTCAACCGGGCCCTCAAGGCGGGGGTCGCCCGGGGGATGGGGTACGGCGAGGCGGTGGGGCGCTTCATCATCGAAAACGGCAACCCCCACCGGGAGTGGAGCCTCATCGCCACCTGCGTGGAGCGCGACATTCCGGTCACGGTCCACGCGGCGCTAGGCACCGACATCATCCACCAGCACCCCGAGGCCGACGGCGCCGTCATCGGCGAGGCGACCTTCCGGGACTTCCGGCTCCTCACCTCGGTGGTGGCGGATCTGGGGGACGGCGGGGTCTACCTGAACGTCGGGAGCGCGGTGCTCCTCCCCGAGGTCTTCCTCAAGGCCCTCTCCATCGCCCAGAACCTGGGGCACCACGTGGACCATTTCTCCACCGCCAATTTCGACATGCAGCAGCACTACCGCCCGCTCCAGAACGTAGTGAAGCGACCCACCTCGGGGAAGGGGCGCGGCTACACCATCACCGGCCACCACGAGATCATGATCCCGCTCCTGGCGGCGGGGATCCTCGACCGGCTCGGCCGGTAGCGCACCAGACGGAGTCACCATGGAACGCAAAGACGTTGAATCACTCTTCGCCCGCGCCCGGGAGATCAGGACCCTGGTCATCGGCGACCTGATGCTCGACGAATACCTCTGGGGGAAGGCGGAGCGGATCTCCCCCGAGGCGCCGGTGCAGGTGGTGGATGTCGCCCGCGAGGAGATCCGGATCGGCGGGGCGGGGAACGTGGCCAACAACCTCGTGGCCCTGGGGTGCCCGGTGAGCGTGGCGAGTGTCATCGGCGGCGACGAGAACGGCACCATCCTCCTCCACGCCTTTTCCGGCAAGGGGGTCGATGTGGCGGGGGTCTTCGAGGATCCCCTCCGGGCCACGAGCCGCAAGACCCGGGTGCTGGCCGCCAACCAGCAGATCGTCCGGATCGACCGGGAGTCGCGGGAAGCGATCGGGGGGGCGTGGGAGCAGAAGATCATCGACTTCCTGCAGGCAAGTGGGGATGAGTTCGCCGTTATCCTCATCTCCGACTACCTCAAGGGGGTGCTGACCCCGGCGCTGCTCGCCGCCATCATCGGTTTTGCCCGGGAGCACGGCATTCCCGTGGTCGTCGATCCGAAGGGGAGCGACTACACCAAGTATCGCGGCGCCACCCTCCTCACCCCGAACCGCAAGGAGGCCGAGGCGGCGTCGGGGATCGCCATCCGGGACGAGGAGAGCCTTCGCCGGGCGGGGGCGCGGCTCCTGGAGACGGCCGACCTGACGGCCCTCGTGATCACCCGGAGCGAAGCGGGGATGTCGCTCTTCCTGCGGGGAGGGGAGGTGGTCCATATCCCGACCTTCGCCCGGGAGGTCTTCGACGTGACCGGTGCCGGCGACACGGTGCTGGCGGTCCTGGGGATGGCCCTGGCCGGCAAGGCCTCGTTCGCCGACGCGGCCCGGCTCGCCAACGTGGCGGCGGGAGTGGCGGTCGGGAAGGTGGGGACCTCCACGGTCTCCCCGGCGGAGATCGTCGGCTCCCTCGGCTTGCATCACGGCGACAGCGACACCAAGATCAAGAATCTCGACGTCCTGGCGGAGATCATCGCGGCGGAGAAGGGGCGGGGACGGCGGATCGTCTTCACCAACGGCTGCTTCGACCTCCTCCACGTGGGGCACGTGAAATACCTGCAGAAGGCGAAGAGCTTCGGCGACATCCTGGTGCTGGGGCTCAACAGCGATGCCTCGGTGCGCCGGCTCAAGGGGGAGAAGCGCCCCCTCATCGGCGAGGAGGAGCGGGCCCATATCCTGGCGGCGCTCGACTGCATCGACTACGTGGTGATCTTCGACGAGGATACGCCGCTGCGGCTCATCGAGACCCTCCGGCCGGCGGTGCTCGTCAAGGGAGGGGACTACACCCCGGAGGGGGTGGTCGGCCGGGAGGTGGTGGAGTCCTACGGCGGCCGGGTGGAGCTGGTGCAGTTCGTCGACGGCCGATCCACCACGAACATCATCGAGAAGATTCTCAACAGCTACGGCCAGGAGTGAGGGACGGGGAATGAGGCGGGCCGTATTCCTTGACCGCGACGGCACCATCAACGTGGAGAAGTCGTACCTCCACCGGGCCGCGGAGTTCGAGTTCATTCCCGGCGCCCCGGAGGCGATCCGCCTCCTCAGGGAGGCCGGGTTTCTCGTGATCGTGGTGACGAACCAGTCGGGGGTGGCGCGCGGCTACTACGACGAGGAGGCGGTCCACCGGCTGCACCGCTTCGTGGACCGGGAACTGGCCAAGGCCGGCACCGGCATCGATGCTTACTATCTCTGCCCCCACCACCCCCGGCACGGGGTCGGCCCCTACCGCGTCGAGTGCGCCTGCCGCAAGCCCCTCCCCGGGATGATTCTCGCCGCCGCCGCCGTCCACGGGATCGATCTCGGCCGCTCGTGGCTCGTGGGTGACAAGGCGAGCGACGTCGAGGCCGGGACGGCCGCCGGCTGCCGGTCGATCATCGTCCGGACCGGCTACGGCAGTGACGAGGCCCCGCTGGTGCCCCGGCAGGTGCCGGTCTGCGACGACCTCCTCGCCGCCGCCCGCCTGATCCTTGCCGAAGAGGCCAGTGGCCTTGCCGCGTCGGTGCCGGGGGGAGATACCGTTTGACGTTTTTCAGGCAGCCATGTTATAACTGACCGTTCCAAGGACGTTTTTGATTCGATCTTACCGTTTTTCGGAGATTCTCCATGGCCATCAGGAAAGGCATCATCCTCGCCGGAGGGGCGGGGAGCCGCCTCTATCCCCTCACCCTCGTCGCCAGCAAGCAGCTCCAGCCGGTCTACGACAAGCCGATGATCTATTATCCCCTGGCCACCCTGATGATGGCCGGGATCAACGAGATCCTGATCATCTCCACCCCCCACGATACCCCGCGGTTTCAGACCCTTCTCGGTGACGGCGCCCGCTGGGGGGTCAGGCTCGACTACCGGGTCCAGCCCGAGCCCAACGGAATCGCCCAGGCATTCATCGTAGGGGAAGAGTTCATTGCCGGCGATCCCGTCTGTCTCATCCTGGGGGACAACATCTTCTACGGAAAGATGGAGCTCGACCGGGCCGTGGCCGATTTCGCCGGCGGGGCGATGATCTTCGGCTACTACGTGAACGATCCCCACCGCTACGGCGTGGTGGAGTTCGACGGAGACGGCCGGGCCGTCGGCATCGAGGAGAAGCCTTCCGAGCCGCGAAGCAACTACGCCGTGCCGGGACTCTACCTCTACGACGGGAAGGTGAGCGCCATTGCCCGGAACCTGAAACCGTCGGCCCGGGGGGAGCTGGAGATCACCGACGTGAACCTGGAGTACCTGCAGCGCGGCGAGCTGCGGGTGCAGAAGCTCGGCCGGGGAATCGCCTGGCTCGATACCGGCACCCACCAGAGTCTGCTGGAGGCGTCGCACTTCATCGGGACCCTGGAGGCGCGTCAGGGGCTCAAGATCGCCTGCCTCGAAGAGATTGCGCTCCGGATGGGGTACATCGACTGCAAGGGGATGGCCGCCGCCATCGCCGCCACCCCGAAGTCGTCGTACCGGGATTACCTCGTCCGGGTCTATAACGAAACCGAACTGTGCGGAGGGAGGAACTGATGTCCGGCTGGCCCGAGTTCACGAAGGGGAAGATCCACGACGTCACCGTCCGCCCCCTCGCCAAGTATCTGGATGAGCGGGGATGGCTCGCCGAGCTCTTCCGCAGCGATGAGACCGATCCCCGGACCATGCCGGTCATGGCGTACCTCTCCATGACCCAGCCGGGGGTGGCCCGCGGCCCCCATGAGCACGTCGACCAGACCGACTGGTTCTGCTTCATCGGCCCCTCCAACTTCAAGGTCTTCCTCTGGGATGCGCGGCGGGATTCCCCCACCTTCGGCGTCCGCCAGACGATCTTCGCCGGCGCCGACGCCCCCCTCGCCGTGATCGTGCCGCCGGGGGTCGTGCACGCGTACAAGAATATCGGCACGGCGGACGGCATCGTCTTCAACGCGCCGAACCGACTCTATGCCGGCGCAGGGAAGAAGTCGCCGGTGGACGAGATTCGTCACGAGGAGGTTGAGGGATCGCCCTTCTGCCTCGACTAAGGCGCCATCGGCGCCGCACACGCCGTTGTGCCGTGCCGGTCCCTTGAGCCCCAATGCTGGAACTGATCAAACGATACCGGTTTCCCATCATCACCGGGGTGGCCCTCCTGGTCGCCCTTGCCTTCTATTCCCTCAACCTACGGGACAAGGAACACGCCAATCCCTTCGAACGGACCGTCATGGATATCTTCGCCCCTCTCCACAACGTCGGCGAGCGGATCGGCAATGCGGTCGGAGGGCTCTGGAGCGACTACATCGACCTGGTAGATGTCAGGAAGGAGAACAAGCAGCTCCGCCAGTCGGTGAAGATCCTCAATGCCCGGCTTCTCGAAGGGCGGGAAGCGAACCTCGAGAACGGCCGCCTGCGGGCGCTGCTGAACCTCAAGGGGACCATTAAGACCTCATCGGTGGCGGCCATGGTGATCGGGGAGGACAATTCCCCCTGGTTCAAGACCCTCGTCATAAACCGCGGCGCCGTTGACGGCCTGCAGGAGGGGATGCCGGTTGTAGCCGCCAGCGGGGTGGTGGGGCAGGTGGTGAAGGTGGCGTCGGGGAGTTCCCGGGTCCTGCTGCTGACCGACCACGCCAGCGGCATCGCCGCGGTAGTGCAGCGCTCCCGCGCCCGGGGGGTCGTGAAGGGGAAGGGGGGCGGGCTCTGCTCCCTGGAGTTTTCGCTCCGCGAGGAGGATGTGAAGGTGGGCGACATCCTCGTCACCTCCGGGATAGGGGGGATATTCCCCAAAGGGCTCGTCATCGGCGAGGTGTCGATGGTCAAGAAGGGGGAGTACGGCATCTTCCAGTCCATCGACGTGAGACCGGCCGTTAACATGGCCAAGCTCGAAGAAGTCCTTGTTCTGATGCAGAACGGTCATGATTAAATTCACCTGGTACGCCATTCTCGTCTTCGCGGCGCTCGTGCTGCAGGTTACGATCCTCCCCGCCTACGTGGCGGACCCCTTCCAGCCGAACCTTCTGATCATCTTCGTTGTGTACATGGGGTTGCGCGAATCGGCCGTGTGGGGCGTGGCGGCATACTTCCTCGGTCTGGTGCACGACAGTTTCAGCGGCCTCTATCTGGGGCTCAACGGCTTCTCCTATCTCCTCATCTTTCTCGTGCTGCGCACCGTTGCCGACCGTCTCTTCACCGATCGCCGCTCCCTCATGATTCTCGGCGTCTTCTCGGCGAGCATCGGCAACGCCTTGCTGAACCTGCTGCTCCTCGCCCTTTTTTCCGCCGCGCAGGGGATCTATGAAACACTCCTCCAGAGCATCGTCCCCCAGGGGCTCGTCAATGCTCTCATCGCTTCGGTCGTCTTCACTTTCTCCCCCCTGGCGCGGATGGGGGACGCACGGTGAACGGGCAGCGTTTCATCCACGACAACTACGGCTCCAAGAGGCAGCTCGTCGTTCTCTCGATCTTCGCCGCGGCACTCTTCTTTCTGCTCCTGACCCGCCTGTGGTATCTGCAGATCGTCAAATCCGAAGAGCTTCACAGCCAGTCCGAAAGCAACCGTCTCCGGCTCGTTCCCGTGGCCGCGTCCCGGGGGACGATTTTCGACCGCAACGGCGCGGTGCTCGTCACCAATCGTCCTTCCTTCAGCGTGGCGGTCATTCCCCAGGAGGTCAGGGACCGCGACGCCCTTCTCGAACGGCTGTCGCGGTACCTCGAAATCGATCGCGCCGAGCTTCTCGATAAATGGGAGAAAGGTAAGGGGCGCGCCCGGTATTATCCCATCGTCCTGGCATCGGGAATCACCCGCGATCAGCTCGAAGTGCTGGAGGAGAACCGCCTCTGGCTCCCCGGCGTCGAGATCGAGATGAAACCGGTGCGCCAGTACGAGGACGGTACCCTTGCCGCCCACCTCCTCGGCTACATCGGCGAGGTTTCGGACGAAGACCTGAAGAAGGATGCCGCCAGCGGTTACAACTCCGGTGATTACATCGGCAAGAGCGGCATTGAGCGGAGCTGGGAGAAGCTGCTGCACGGCCGGGACGGGGGGCGCCAGATCGAGGTGGACGCCCGCGGCCGCGTCCTGCGAACCATCTCCGAGACCCCTCCCGCCGTCGGCTCCAGTCTCGTCCTCACCATCGATACGGCGCTCCAGAAGCAGGCCGAGAAGGCCTTTGGCGAGCAGGCAGGGGCCGCAGTGGTCATGGATGTCAACACGGGAGAGATCCTCGCCATGGTGAGCAATCCCGGCTTCGACCCGGCTCTCTTCGCCGGCAGGATGCCGCCGGACAAGTGGAAGGAGTACCTGGAGGACAAGCGCCACCCGCTGGAGAACAAGGCGCTCAAGGGGCAGTACCCTCCCGGCTCCACCTTCAAGATCATCACCGCCCTGGCCGGCCTGGAAGAGGGACTCATCGACGAGCGGAGTTCGTCGTACTGCAAGGGGGCCTACGTTCTCGGCCGCAATACCTTCCGTTGCTGGGAGAAGAAGGGGCACGGGACGGTCGACCTGAAACGGGCCCTCAAGGAATCGTGCGACGTGTACTTCTACCAGCTGGGGGAAAAGCTCGGCATTAACCGCATTGCTGCCTACGCCCGCAAATTCGCCCTCGGGGCGCCGCTGGGGGTCGGGCTCGAAAACGAGAAGGGGGGGCTGATCCCGGACAGTGCCTGGAAGGAAAAACGGTACGGCAAAAAATGGCTCCAGGGTGACACCCTTCCGGCCGCCATCGGGCAGGGGTACGTGCTGATGACGCCGATTCAGCTGGCGGCCATGATCGGGGCTGTCGCCAACGACGGAACCGTCTATCGCCCCCATCTCGTGAAACGGGTCATTGACCAGGAGGGGAGGGTGATCCGGGAGTTCAAGCCCGAGGTTGTGGCCCGCACGAGTATCAGCCCGCGCAGTTTTCGCCTCGTGAAGGAAGGCCTGCTTGCCGTGGTGAACGAGGGGGGGGGAACCGGCGGCCAGGCCAGGCTTTACGACGTGCGCGTGGCGGGAAAGACCGGCACGTCGCAGGTGGTGAAACAGCGGGACAAGAGAGGAGCAATCCCCTACCAGTACCGCGATCACGCCCTCTTCGTCGCCTTTGCTCCCTACGACAGGCCGGAAATTGCCGTGGCGGTGGTGGTTGAGCACGGCGAGCACGGCGGTTCTGCCGCCGCCCCCATCGCGAGGAGCATTCTGCGGACCTACTTCGAGAGAAAGAGTTCTGCCGCAAAGCCGGCCGGCGCGGGGAGCTCCCCGACCGGCGGAGATGAAAAACACGGAACGGGCGGAAACGGCCGGGAAAATGCGAATCCTGCGCCGCAAGAGGAAGAATGAGCGATGATCGACAGGAGACTGATAACCAACTTTGACTGGACCCTCTTTGGAATCGTGCTTGTCGTCTGCGCCGTGGGGGTCGTCAATATCTACAGCGCCTCGGCATCATATACCATTGTTGGCACCCCCTTCTTCGTGAAGCAGTTGTACTGGATTGTCGCAGGCCTGCTGCTGGTGGTGGTGGTCTGCAGTATCGATTACCACCTGCTGGAGGATGTCTCGTACTGGTTCTACGGATTGCTCTGCTTCCTGCTGCTGGTCGTTCTGGTGGTGGGAAAAACTTCCATGGGGGCCACGCGGTGGCTTCATCTCGGATTTTTCAGCATTCAGCCTTCGGAGCCGATGAAAATCGTCGCCATCATGGTCCTTGCCCGCTTCTTCTCGAACTATTCGACCGCCGGCGGGCTGACATTGAAGGACCTTGCGTACCCGGCCCTTTTCATCGGGGTTCCCGCAGCGCTGATCATGAAACAGCCGGACCTCGGCACGGCGATCCTCGTCATTCTCATCGCCTGTTCGATGTTCGCCTATGTAGGGGTCAGGCTCTCGGCGTTTGTCGCCTGCCTGGTCTCGGCCATCCCTGCCGTCTACCTGGCGTGGCACTACTACCTGCGGGATTACCAGAAAAACCGGATCCTCAACTTTCTCGATCCCGAGCGCGACCCCCTGAGCAGCGGGTACCACATCATCCAGAGCAAGATAGCGATCGGTTCGGGAGGAGTACTGGGGAAAGGATTCATGCAGGGGACCCAGGCGCAGCTCCGCTTTCTCCCCGAACAGCACACCGATTTTGCCTTTTCGGTATTCGGCGAAGAATGGGGATTCGTCGGCTGCCTTGTGCTGCTGCTGCTCTACCTGTTCCTGATCTTCTGGGGGCTCCACATCGCAAGCCGCTGCAACGACCGCTTCGGGAGCCTGATGGCGGTCGGGGTCACCGCCATGCTCTTCTGGCATATCGTCATCAACATCGGAATGGTGATCGGGATCTTTCCGGTGGTGGGCGTTCCGCTTCCGCTCTTTTCGTACGGCGGAACTTCCATGATAACGTCGATGGTGGGGGTGGCAATCCTGCTCAACATCAGCATGCGCAGATTCATGTTCTAGCCGGTCCGGCGGTACTTCCCGGCCGCTCTCTCCCCGTGTGACTCGCATTCGGGGATCCTCCCGCATTCGGGGATCCTCCCGCCTTCATCCTCCCGCTTCAGGCAACCTTGTTGTTCAGCAGGATTTTCTCCTCGAACGATTCAATCCACATCGTGCCGCAACGCGTGCATTCGAGCAGATTGTCGGCATAGCCGTCTGCGTGCATATCGATTTCGATTCCCGTGCGGGTGCTGCAAATAGGACACTTCATAACGTATCCTCCTTTCTCTGTTGATTCAACTATAGAGAAAGGTGCCCGAGTGTTGCAAGAGGTTATTGTTGCCAAAAGTCAGATAAAACAGCAGTTTATGTGCTAAAAGATGGCGGATGTCAGATCGATATTTTAGAACTGGGGGTGAGGGAAGAGTATTTCCGCCGCATGGGGACGGCCGATCTCCGGAAAACAGGCGAAGTTGGACATTAGAACGAAATTATGCCGGCACGGGGTTCAAGTTGCTGATCTTCCCTTTTTTTTTCAGCCGGTACAGCAATTTTTTTCACCGAAAAATCCCCAACAATGGTTTTGCATCTTGAGCTCTTGCCATAACTTCCTGCCCTGCTATACTTAAAAAATTCTTACGGAGGCAGGTCATGAGAGAGGCGAGCTTCTACTCCAAAGTTGAGGGGGGGGCGGTAAACTGCGCCCTGTGCCGTTTCCGCTGCACGATTCCGGATGGCGGTCGCGGCATCTGCGGGGTGAGGGAGAATCGTGGAGGTGTGCTCTATTCCCTGGTCTATGGAAAGGCGGTGGCGGAACATGTCGATCCGATAGAGAAAAAGCCCCTTTTCCACTTCATGCCCGGTAGTCGCACCTACTCCATCGCCACCGTCGGATGCAACTTTCGCTGTCTTCACTGCCAGAACTATTCAATTTCCCAGGTGCCGCGAAGCGAGATTCCCCTTGGCGGCCACGACCTCCCTCCCGAAGTGATCGTCAGCAGGGCGTTGGCATCCGGTTGCCGGTCGATCTCGTACACCTACACCGAACCCACCATTTTTTTCGAATACGCTTATGATACCGCCGTGTTGGCCCACCGCAACGGCCTGAAGAACGTCTTTGTGACCAATGGCTACATAACGCCCGAGGCACTCGCCCGGATCGCCCCCTGCCTCGATGCGGCCAACATCGACCTCAAAGGGTTTTCCGAGCGCTTTTACCGTGAAGTCGTGCATGCGATGCTCGACGAGGTGCTTGCCTCGATACTCGAATACAAAAGGCTCGGCATCTGGGTCGAACTAACCACTCTTATCATCCCCAACCTCAATGACTCCGATGAGGAACTGAAGGCAATGGCCGAATTCATTGCCGACAAGGTCGGCATCGAGACCCCCTGGCACGTCACCCAGTTTTATCCTTCCTATCGATTGCTCGATCAGCCTAGAACCCCGCCCGAAACTCTGCGAATGGCCCGCCAGTTCGGTCTGGAGGCGGGTTTGCGCTATGTCTATGAAGGAAATGTCCCTGGCCTTCACGGCGAAAGCACCTTCTGCTCCGCCTGTGGCGAACTACTCGTTTCGCGCACCGGATTTCGCGTTGAGTCCATCGCTGTCGAGAACGGCCGTTGTCCACGATGCTCGACAGTGCTCGATGGCGTCGGCATACCCTGATGCGTCTCCATTTTTAACCCACCCGGTATTCAGGTCCTGGTTGCGACGTAAATTGGGCTCGATAGTTGAAAATTAATAGCAATTAATAATGTGCACCTAACGGGTCGGTCCGTAAAGCCGCACGTATTTATTAGACTTTGCTTATTTGTCCTGAGAGATGTTTGCATTTTCCTTTGCGCAGGAGGTGGTGATTTGGCGGCTATTGTCGTCAAAAGACAGAATTATGACAGACCTTGATTTAATTTTCCCGCGACCGCCTGGGAAGTGAGAATGAAAAATCTAGTGATAACGGCGCGTTGGGGGTGGTGGATTTGTTGTGAGTCAAGGAATCGACATGTACGGTGTGAATTTTGTATTGATAATTTGGACGCCGGGTTTAAAATGCGGCTGTTTTCGTTAAATGTGATGTCGATCATTGTTCGGGGGCTCTCCAACACGATCCTTAACAATTTTTCTCGCCATTGATTTTAATCTTATATTGCTTTAATGTTGCCCCTTCGTTTGTTCTTGCCGTTTCTGGACCATTTGATTTCCAGGTTCGCCTGGCCTGTCGACATGCATGAATAAGTCTCTGCAGGCAGCATGCTCACAGGTGCATTCCCTGAGCGATGCGGCCTCGGTTTGGAAGGGGATGGCATTCCGTGTCGCGCGGCTGCCTCCCGGAAAAGGATGCAATGACGTGCTTGATATCGATGACGCGGCTGAACGTCAATCCAAGGTAAGGGAGGTGATAGTCGGCATATCGGTGCCAGTAAGGGAAGATGTAAGTTTGTACTGGTTTGCAGCACATTTACGAAAGGAGCAGAAAGGATGAAGAAAAAAATTCTGTTGAGCGCTTCGCTCGCGGCCACGCTCGTTCTCGGCGCTGCCGCTGTCAACTGGGCAGTGGTGCCCCCGCCGCCGGTCAACCAGAATGGCGGGATTTATGACACTACCTTCTCGGCCTTGACCCGCTCGGACTGCCTTCAGGCAGCCCCGTGTCACATCAGTGATGCCGTTGTTGTTCCGCGGCACCACAACCTGACGCTGCCACCGCGGCAGCTGAGCTGCTACGGCGATCCCACCGCCACGCCGGTTACCGGCTGCCACCAGCTGGTTCCCGATGGTTCCGGCGGGTTCACCTTCGCCGACTTCAGGGATTGTCTCCGTTGCCACTCCAGGACCCCGCACCACATCACGACGGCCGCCCAGCAGCAGGACTGCAAGTTCTGTCACGGCAGCTTCATCGACAACCCGCTTGACGGCCATTTCATCCCGACCTACGCCAAGTCCTCCGTGACCCCCGAGACCAAGTGGCGTGGCAATGACCCTGCCGTACCGCGTAACTACGGCGGATGTATGGCATGTCACCAGGCTGCTGCTGCGTCTCCCACCGTCGGGCCGAAGGACATCAAGAGCAACGCCGACAACCACCACGGGACCGGCCTTGGGGCTCCGACCTCGGTTACCGGTCAGCCGATCATGGTCGGCGATTGCACCTGGTGCCACGGCGGTGCTCCCGGCGATGCCAACTTCCTCGACATCCGTACCTGCGAGCGTTGCCATGGCGTCAAGTCGCTCCACAACATCCAGAATCCCTCCGGAGCCGGCCCCTCCGGCAGTCCGACCGGCCCGAACGTTGTTCCGGGCGCCATGCCACTTGGTTACGGCCACGTCGGTGCCGACTTCGACTGCTGGGGCTGCCACGGTACGTTCCAGAAGTACGCGACCGATGCGTCCCCGGCCGGCGCCATCGTACCGTTCGTCTCTGACGTGAGCACCAGGGCTCTCATCGCCAACCAGGAAAACGCCATCACCATCACCGGTGGCAGCTTCACCAACCAGAGCAACGGGACTGACTTCACCTCGGCCGTCAAACTGACGAATGGCTCCACCACCGTCACCGTCCAGCCGACCTCGATCACCGTGAGCGAGATCCAGGCCACCATCCCGGCTCTTCCGGTCGGTACCTACGATCTGCTCGTCGTCAAGGGAGACAAGCAGAGCAACCTGACGAGGGTCGCCGTTCTTCCGCCGCTCGCCATCAAGTCTGCTTCGATCAGCGGCAGCACCGTCACCATCACCGGCAACGGCTTCGGTCAGCAACCGCCGGTCGACGTGAATACCGGCCTCGGCGTCTTTGCCGCCGATGGCAGCCAGTGCGCGATCACGTACTGGAGTGACACGAAGATCGTTGTCACCAACACGGCCCTCAAGGCTGGCAGCACGGTCACCGTGAAGACCCTTTACGGACCGGTCAGCAGGCTCATCACCGGGGCTGCGAAGAAGACCAAACGGTAGTATCTAGATGTCCCGGGGATAGGGAGGGAGTCCTCCCTATCCCCACTTTTTCGCAAGATTGACGGAAGTTTTCACTTTTCATGAGGTACGCACATGAATGCCTTACGCACCCTGCTCGTCGCTGTGACGGGCGCGCTGCTGCTCATGCCGCTTGACACGTTTGCCGCCACGAAGAAAGTAATCGTCGGCTTCCGCCATGCCCCCGCCGATCATGAAAAAAACCTGGTTTACGGTGTCAGGGGACGCATCAAGCGTATCCACCGGCACATTCCCGCCATTGCGGCGGAACTTCCCGAGGAGGAGATTGCCCGCCTCAAGAAGGACCCGTCGGTCGCCTATGTCGTCGACAACATAAAGTTTGCCTTGATCCGCCCGGTCGAGCCCCTCAGCGTTCCGTCCCCCGAATATGTCGATTCGTGGGGAGTTCAGCGGATCGGTTCGGAAACCGCCGCTTCGCGGGGGTTCAAAGGGGCAGGGGTCAAGGTCGCCATTGTCGACTCCGGAATTGACTACAACCATCCCGACCTCAAGGACAACTATCGGGGTGGATACAACTTTGTTGCGGATAATGCCGATCCCTATGATGACGATTCTCAGAGTCACGGGACCCACGTGGCCGGGGTCATTGCGGCGCGGGACAACGGCACCGGTGTCGTTGGCGTGGCACCGGAAGCATCGCTTTACGCTGTGAAGGTCTTCGGCGCCAACAACACCGGCGGAGACATGGATACGGTGGTCGCGGGGATCGAGTGGGCCATCGACAACAAGATGGATGTGATCAACCTCAGTATCGGTTACTCCGGCGACATCTATTCCGTTTATCCCGATTATTTCCAGCCCCTCAAGGATGCCTGCGACAGGGCCTACCAGGCCGGCATTGTCCTGGTGGCCGCAGCGGGGAACGACAACAGGGAGATCGTCTCGGTTCCGGCTGCGTTCGATTCCGTCATTGCCGTTGCCGCAACCGACCAGAATGACCAGCGTGCCATATTCACCTCCCCGTACGCTTCCAGCTACGGTGCGAAAGTGGAGCTGGCCGCCCCGGGGACCTTCATCAAGTCTACGGTCAGCGGCGGGGGGTATGCGCTCCTGAGCGGGACTTCCCAGGCGGCTCCCCACGTGGCGGGGGCGGCGGTCGTGCTTCTCTCCTCCGGCATTGCGGACGCCAACGGCAACGGCAGCCGCGCCGACGAGGTACGGGCGAGGCTTGACGGCACGGCAAAGGACCTGGGAGACCCCGGACGCGACAAGTACTTCGGCTGGGGACTGGTCGATCTTTCGGCTGCTACGGTTCCCCAGGAAACTCACAAGCTGCACCTCGAGCGAAAGGGGCGGTCGCCGAAGCGCGATGCGCAATCGCTTTCCCTCGGTCAGGGAAGCTATTCGCTCAGCTTGAAGAACAACGGCCTGGAGGGAGTTGTCGCTTTCGCCAACAAAGGGAAAGGGTTCAAATACCCGCGCCCCTACTCGTTTCCTTTCACATCCGCCTCGCAGGAAGTGAACTTTGCCGTGACCCTCGACAGTCCTCAAACGACGCTCGCTTTCACTCCCCGCGGCGATACCGGAACATCGGCCGATATCACCATTACGAAACTCCCGTAACCAGGACGTGAAGGGCGAGTGATGCACACGGCACGCGCGATAGTTTTCGGTTCCCTGATGGTGTGGTTGGCGCTTTTTTCCCACCTTTCTCCCTCTACTGCCCGGGCCGGTGAGGTGAAGGAGACGAAGAAGGTCGTTGCCATCGTCAATGGGACGCCGATTTACCAAGAGGCACTGGAGGCCCACCTGATCGCCCTGGCGAACAAAGGGAAGGCGACGGGTATGGGGCGGGACCCCGGCAAATTCGATGACTACCAACGGAGAAAGGCCCTCGACGCCCTCATCGATGCAGAGCTTCTCCGGCAGGCAAGCAGCCGGTATCCTGTCGCCGATCTCGAAGCCAAGGTGGACAAAAGGCTGCAGGAAATCAAGGGGAAGTTCCCCAGCGAAGAAGCGTTCCTCAAAAGCCTCCAGATGAGGGGGAAGTCCCTAGATGCCTTCATGGCCGAGTTGCACGAAGGGGTGCGCTACGAGGAATACCTGCGGGCCAACAAGGTCACCGGCATTGCGGTACCGGATGAAGAGGTCGAGAAGTTTTACCGTGACAACCCGAAAAGTTTTTACGTGCCGGAGCAGATCAAGGTCCGGCACATCCTGATCGAACCGGCCGGCAGCGGTGCGGATGCCGTCGCAAAGGCCGAGAATAAGGCCCGCGAAATCCGCAGCCGGCTTGTAGCCGGGGAGGATTTTGCCGCTGTGGCCAAGGAGGCATCAACGTGCGCCTCCGCTTCTGTCGGGGGAGAGTTGGGCTATATTGCCCGCGGCTACATGCCCCCACAGTTTGACACCGTTGCCTTTTCTCTCAAGATCGGCGAGGTGAGCGAGCCGGTCAGGAGCAACTACGGTTTTCACATCATCGAGGTGCTGGACAGAAAGCCGGGGGCGCCGCGCCCCCTTACCGAGGTGCGAGAATTTATCGCCCGGTACCTTCAGCGTTTCGCCGATGAAAGGCGTTTGGACGTTCACACTATGGAACTGCGGAAGAAGGCATCCATCCAGATCCTGCTAGACTAAGCAAGGAGGCGGTATGAAGGCAAATCTGCTACAGAGGGCAAGTGTGTCGGTCGGTCTCGGTTTGGTGAGCGCAGTGTTGTTTGGTCTGTTTGGGAGCGGGGGGGCCCAGGCACTCACCTTCAATGACTGCAGCAAGTGTCACCCGTCGACGAACAACGTGGAGCGACACCATAACCTCACCCTTCCTCCCCGGCAGTTGAGCTGCTACGGCGACCCGAGCGCCCAGCCGGTTACCGGCTGTCACCAGCAGGTGCTCGATCCGGTCACCAACACGTATGTCTTCGCCCCCTTCAGGGATTGCCTGAACTGCCACAAGACCACCGTCCACTACGACAGGCACGGTTCCTACCTCGCCAACTGGATGATGCTTACCGGCGTCGAGCCCGGCACCGCGCCCCTCTGGACCCAGATCACGACGTTTTCGGTGGTGACTCCCGCGGCCAAGCAGTACCAGGCGTGCTACCGCTGCCACTCCTACAACGCCTTCGGCGCCGCGCCGACTGGAGTCAGCACCATCATCAGCATGTCGGGGGTCCCTCTTACGGACCAGCCGATGGAGTTCAATCCGAATAACCTCTCGGCCCATCCCGTGCAGGTCCCCCTCAATAACCAGACCGGTTCCTACGCTCCGAAGAAGCTGACGATCCAGCAGATGACTGCGCAGTGGAGCAACGTGGGGAGCCAGACCATGACCTGCGGTGCCTGCCATGCGGCCCCGACAACGCCGGGGGTGACGCCGACCAAATACCTTCTCAATGGCCCCCGCGTCTACTGGCCCTATGACCGGAACGGCAAGCTCTGGTCCCTCGGTGATCTGAGGAGCAGCACGAGCAACTGGTCCGCCGACCTCTTCTGCGTGAACTGCCACCCCATTTATTCGGGCGGAAACTGGAAAAACAACGTTCACCGCGAGGGTGACCATCTGGAATCCTACACCGTTGACGGCAAAAGGTATTCGGGCGTCCCCTGCGTCTCGTGCCATTCGGTCGTTCCCCATGGCAACAAGAGGTCCCGGCTCATCGTCTACGGTTACGGCGCCACGACCCCGGACCCCTATCCATACATCATCAACACCAATACCGCGCTGCTCAAGGGATTCAGGAAGGCAAGCACCCCCTTCAGCTATGGTGAAGGGAACTGCTGGTCCTCTTCCGGTCAGTGCGATGAGCATAGCTCACGCAGCATGACCTACGACTGGTAATCGCTTTCGCACAGTGTCGAAACTTAACTGCAGTGGAATTGAAAGGAAGAAGGTACGAGATCATGGATTTTGCACAGAGATTTAAAGTGTTGTTGTGGGCACTCTGCCTCTTTGTGGCGGCGGTATTCGCCCCCGTGGCCCATGCCGCCAACTGGACCCTCACCAGTGGGAATTCGACGGTGGCCTTAAACGATTCCGGTAGCACCGGAAAGAGTCCAGGCGTTTATTCTTGGGTATTTGACAGCGGCGAGCATGTCAGCCAACAGGCTTTCTACTACAGGATCGGGACGACATCGCCCGAATTGCGCGTGAGCGGTGATGAACTCGACTCCACGGCTCCCTTCACGGTGGCCGCTACCGGCCAGACAGCCTCTTCCGTCACCCTGACCTTTACCGAAAAGGCCGGCAGGTTCACGATGGCCGTGACCTACGAACTCATCGGTGGGACGCCGGGGCGGTCGACACTCAACAAGAAGGTCGTTATCACCAACCTCACGGGAGCCCCTCTCGACCTCCATCTTTTCAGCTACTCCGATTATGATCTCAAGACTGGCCCTGACCTTTTAGAGAACGCAGCGATTGTCAACGGCAAGGCGTACCAGTCCAACTTCGCCACGGCAAGCGACAACGTCGGTTCCGGCACGACCCTGGTGGAGCGCGCCACCATACCGCCCAGCCGCTACGGCATCGACAACAGCCAGTTCCTGGGCAACCTGGCCAACGGAACCACCCCGTACGACCTCGACAATTTTGCCGGACCCTACACCATCCCGGGCGGCGCCTTCGACAATGGCGACAAGCAGTTCGCTCTCCAATGGGACCTGACGGTCGATCCCGCCACTCCGACCTCATTCACGATCACGGACGAGTTTTACCCGACCAAGGCCCTTTACCTTTCCAAGAGTACTCCCGGGACCTGCGTCAACTACGGACAGACCTTCACCAACACCTACACGTTCGACAATACCCGTAACACCTCCACTGCGGTAAACAACATCCGGATATCCGAAAAGCTTGCCCGTGACATATCCCTTGCCTCAGCGACGAACGGCGGGACATACGATGCCGCGACCGGCACGGTAAGGTGGAACGTTCCGCAGCTGGTTGCCGGGGCGGTGCAGCAGACGGTGCAGGGAACTTTCACCGCCAACTCCGCCGTGGATTTTACGATGGCGTCACAGCTTGCCAGTGACGAGGCATTCCCCTCAAGCTACAGTGCGAAGCTGACACTCTGCAACCACCCCCCCGCCATTACCTCGTCTCCGGTCAAGAGCGGCACCGAGGGGCAGCCTTACAGCTACCAGGTGACCGCCTCAGACTCCGATGCCGGCACGACGCTGACCTACTCCCTCGATGCGGCTCCCACCGGCATGACGATTAATCCGACCTCCGGCCTCATTAACTGGACCCCCACATCGGCTCAGACCGGCAATAACACCGTCACCGTCCGGGTAAGCGACGGTTCGCTCAGTGCAACCCAGACCTATACGCTGTTCATCGCATACATCAATGCCCCGCCGGCGTTCACCTCCACGCCGGCTACGACTGCCACGGTCGGCCAGGTGTATACTTATCTGGCCGTCGCGGCCGATCCGAACAAGGGGGATAAGGTTACCTACGGCCTTCCGACCGCCCCGGCGGGGATGACCATCGATCCGAATCTCGGGGTTATCACCTGGACTCCGGATGCCACCCAGGTCGGAGTTAACCATGTGGTGGTGCAGGCTACCGATTCGGGCTATCTCTACGTCACCCAGTCCTTCGACATCACCGTGACAAGCGGTGTCGCCAACAGCCCCCCCACCATAACCAGTGCTCCGGTTGCCAGTGCGACTGATAATGCGGCGTATTCGTACACCGTTGTTGCCTCGGATCCGAATAATGATCCCCTGACGTATAGTCTGGCGGGCGCTCCGGTCGGCATGACAATCAGCGGCAACGTCATCAGCTGGCCTTCGCCGGTAGCGGGAAGCTACTCGCTGACGGTTACGGTTAATGACGGCAAGGGGGGAACAGTGTCGCAGAACTGGCTGCTGACCGTCACCCATGTGAACCGCTCGCCGGTGATAAATACGACGGCTTTACCCGCGGGGACCGATGCGGCCTCCTACAGTTTCCAGGTTGACGCGACCGATCCCGACAAAGATGCGCTGAGCTACAGCCTTCTCTACCAGCCCGCCGGCCTCACGATCGGTACGACGGGGCTGCTGAGCTGGACGAACCCCGTTGCCGGTACCTATACTTTCTCTGTTACGGTCACCGATGCCAATCAGGCAAGCACTACCAAGTCATTTACACTCACAATCACCAAAGCAACCAAGACCACCCCGACCATCACCTGGGCGGCGCCCGCGGCGATCACCTACGGCACGGCGCTCTCCGCCACCCAGCTAAACGCCAGCGTCAGCGGCGGCATCGCGGGGACCTTCACCTACAGCCCGGCGGCCGGCACGGTACTGAACGCCGGGACGCAGACCCTGACCGTCACCTTCACCCCGACCGACAGCGCCACCTACAACAGCGCCACGGCCAGCGTCACCCTCACGGTGAACAAGGCCACGGCCACGGTCACCCTCGGTGGGCTTAGCGCCACCTACGACGGCACCGCCAAGAGCGCCACCGCCACCACCACCCCGGCGGGCAAGAGCGTCACCTTCACCTACAACGGGAGCGCCACCGCTCCGAGCGCGGCGGGAAGCTACACCGTCGTTGGCATCGTAGCCGACCCGAACTACACGGGGAGCGCCACCGGGACCCTGGTAATCGCCAAGGCGACGCCGGTGCTCACCTGGGCGACCCCGGCCGCGGTCTACGTCGGCACGGCCCTCTCCTCCACGCAACTTAACGCCACGGCGAGCGTCCCCGGCACCTTCACCTACACCCCGGCGGCCGGCACCGTCATGAACACCGCCGGCAGCCAGACCCTGTCGGTCAGCTTCGCCCCGACCGACAGCGCCAACTACACCAGCGCCACCAAGAGCGTAAGCCTCACGGTGAACACCAAGACCACCCCGACCATCACCTGGGCGACCCCCGCGGCGATCACCTACGGCACGGCCCTCTCCGGCACGCAGCTAAACGCCAGCGTCAGCGGCGGCATCGCGGGGACCTTCACCTACAGCCCGGCGGCCGGGACGGTCCTTAACGCCGGCAGCCAGACCCTGAACGTCACCTTCACCCCGACCGACACCACCACCTACAACAGCGCCACGGCGAGCGTCACCCTCACGGTGAACAAGGCCGCTGCCACCGTCACCCT
>JAJZUC010000001.1:47095-167367 GCA_021847245.1 Deltaproteobacteria bacterium
GGACGGTCCTTAACGCCGGCAGCCAGACCCTGAACGTCACCTTCACCCCGACCGACACCACCACCTACAACAGCGCCACGGCGAGCGTCACCCTCACGGTGAACAAGGCCGCTGCCACCGTCACCCTTGGTGGCTTGAGCGCCACCTACGACGGCACCACCAAGAGCGCCACCGCCACCACCACCCCGGCGGGCAAGAGCGTCACCTTCACCTACAACGGGAGCGCCACCGCTCCGAGCGCGGCGGGGAGCTACACCGTCGTTGGCACCGTAGCCGACCCGAACTACACGGGGAGCGCCACCGGGACCCTGGTAATCGCCAAGGCGACGCCGGTGCTCACCTGGGCGACCCCGGCCGCGGTCTACGTCGGCACGGCCCTCTCCTCTACGCAACTTAACGCCACGGCGAGCGTCCCCGGGACCTTCACCTACACCCCGGCGGCCGGCACCGTCATGAACACCGCCGGCACCCAGAGCCTGTTGGTCAGCTTCGCCCCGACCGACAGCGCCAACTACACCACCGCCACCAAGAGCGTAAGCCTCACGGTGAACACCAAGACCACCCCGACCATCACCTGGGCGACCCCCTCGGCGATCACCTACGGCACGGCCCTCTCCGCTACCCAGCTAAACGCCAGCGTCAGCGGCGGCATCGCGGGGACCTTCACCTACAGCCCGGCGGCCGGGACGGTCCTTAACGCCGGCAGCCAGACCCTGAACGTCACCTTCACCCCGACCGACACCACCACCTACAACAGCGCCACGGCGAGCGTCACCCTCACGGTGAACAAGGCCGCTGCCACCGTCACCCTCGGTGGGCTTAGCGCCACCTACGACGGCAGCGCCAAGAGCGCCACCGCCACCACCACCCCGGCGGGCAAGAGCGTCACCTTCACCTACAACGGGAGCGCCACCGCTCCGAGCGCGGCGGGCAGCTACACCGTCGTTGGCACCGTAGCCGACCCGAACTACACGGGGAGCGCCACCGGCACCCTGGTAATCGCTAAGGCGACTCCGACCATCACCTGGACAACGCCAGCGGCGGTAGCGGTCGGCACGGCGCTCTCCAGCACGCAACTGAACGCCAGCGCCAGCGTACCGGGGAGCTTCACCTACACCCCGGCCGCGGGAACGGTACTGGATACCGCCGGCACGGTAACCCTCAAGGCCGACTTCACGCCGACCGACAGCGCCAACTACGCCACAGCCACCAAGAGCGTGAGCATCACCGTCAACACCAAACAGGCGCCGGTAATCGCCTGGGCGACCCCTGCGGCGATCACCTACGGCACGGCCCTCTCCGCCACGCAACTGAACGCCCAGGCGAGCGTACCCGGGACCTTCACCTACGCTCCGGCGGCCGGCGCCATCCTCGACGCCGGGAGCCAGACCCTGACGGCGACCTTCACGCCTGACGACGCGACGAACTATGCCACTGCCACCGCCAGCGTCACCCTCACGGTGAACAAGGCCACGGCCACGGTCACCTTGGGTGGGCTTAGCGCCATCTACGACGGCAGCGCCAAGGGCGCCACCGCCACCACCACCCCGGCGGGCAAGAGCGTCACCTTCACCTACAACGGCAGCGCCACCGTCCCGACGGCGGCGGGAAGCTACACCGTCGTTGGCACCGTAGCCGACCCGAACTACACGGGCAGCGCCACCGGCACCCTGGTAATCGCCAAGGCAACGCCGACCATCGCCTGGACAACGCCAGCGGCGGTAGCGGTCGGCACGGCGCTCTCCAGCACGCAACTGAACGCCAGCGCCAGCGTACCGGGGACCCTCACCTACACCCCGGCCGCGGGAACGGTGCTGGATACCGCCGGCACGGTAACCCTCAAGACCGACTTCACGCCGACCGACACCACCAACTACACCACGGCCACTGCAACTGTTTCCCTGACGGTAAACGCGGCGCCCAACCAGGCTCCGACCATGACGGCGATCCCTGCGGCCACCGTCACCGCACCGGCAGCGTTCAGCTACCAGGTGACGGCTGCCGACCCGGAAAACCAGACCCTGAGCTACACCCTTGCCGGGAATCCTTCCGGCATGACGATCAGCAGCACCGGACTCATCTCCTGGCCGACCTCCGTCGCCGGGACCTATACGATAACGGTAAAGGCGACCGATCCGGGCGGGCTCTCCGCCAGCCAGAGCTTTACCTTGACGGTGAGCAGTGCAGCCACCACCAACCAGGCTCCGGTCATCAGCTCCCAGCCGGTGACCAATGGGTATAAGGAAGGTTATTACTACTACCAGGTGCAGGCGTCCGACCCCGACGGCGATGCACTCAGATACTCATTAGCTGCCAGACCGTCCGGGATGACGATCAATGCGGCAACCGGCCTGATCTACTGGAGACCGGAGAGTACGGGCACCTATACGGTTACGGTGAAAGTGACCGATCCGGCCGGCCTCTCCGCTACCCAAAGCTACAGGTTAGCCATCACCGACAGACCGTCGAACAGTTCGCCGAGAATAACCTCGACCCCGGTCACCACGGCCACGGTGGATGCCCCCTACGCCTATGACGTGCAGGCAACCGACTACAACGGGGATACCCTCTATTACCGGCTGACCTCGGCCCCGTCCGGGATGACGATCGATCTCGCCACCGGCCTGATCACCTGGACTCCGACCGCTTCCCAGGTCGGCGACCGGAGCGTGTCGGTCGAAGTCGTGGACAGCAAAGGGGGAAGGGCCACTCAAAGCTTTACCGTGAAGGTGACATCATCCGCCCCTGCCGCGAACAATCCGCCGACGTTCACCTCCATCCCGGTCACGGCGGCAACGGCAGGAAGCGCCTATGCCTACGACGTTAATGCAACGGACCCTGACGGCGACCCCCTGACCTACACCCTCGCTTCCGCTCCGTCGGGGATGGTCATCAGCTCCAGCACCGGCATCATCGGCTGGATACCGACGAGCTCGCAAACGGGGTCTTCCACCGTCACCGTCGAAGTGGCTGACGGCAGGGGAGGGACGGCTACCCAGAGCTTTACCGTTACCGTCGGGGAGAGCACGGCGAACAACCCGCCGACGTTCACCTCGGCACCCGTTACGACCGCGGTGAAGAGACAGATCTACCGGTATGAGGCCAATGCCGTCGACCCGAACGGGGATACCGTTACCTATTCCCTCTCTTCCAAGCCGGAGGGGATGTCGATCGATTCTTCGACCGGAGTGATTACCTGGTATCCCCGCAGTACCGGAAATTACAAGGTTACCGTGAGGGCGCGGGATTCGAAGGGATCGACGGCCTACCAGAGCTTCACCCTCAAGGTGGTGGAGAGCATCTCGGCGGATAAACTCAGTGTCGGGGATGCCACGTCGGGAACTACCCCGGCAGGAACCACGCCGGCTCTGAACTGCGATGTCAACGGTGACGGGAGCGTTACCTACAATGACCTCATAATGATCCTTGCCGGGAAAGGGAAAAGCGACCCCCGGCTCGATATCGACGGGGACGGCATCGTGACGCTCCTCGATGCGAGGGCATGCGTCAGTCAACTCCGGTAGGTATCGGATAAACCATTCTGGCTGCGGTCGCGATTGCCCGCAACCACGAATCACGCAGACACAGTCGCGCATGGGGGAGGTGGCAACACCTCCCTCTTTTTTTTGTGTGTCGAGCCGCGCTGGCCGACGCCAGGGTGAAAAGAGCGCGAGGCTATTCCCTGTTGCCCGCTTTTCGGGAAAAATGCTATAACCAAAGCATTCCACGCGCACAGAGGTTTTCTTGAAGGCATCATTCCTGCGCCGCCTGTGGGTTACGTTTTCCGCCCACGTCATCGGTTTCTACGCATCCACCATCAACAAGTTCCGGATCAAGGGGATAGAGCACGTCCCCCGCCAGGGAGGCGTACTCATTGCGTCCAACCATATCTCCGCCTATGAAACCATCTTCCTCCCTTGGGCAATCCTGAAAACCTACCCGATGCAGATGCTTTGGGCGCCGGCAAAGGAGGAGCTGTTCCGCAAGCGCTTCCAGGGGTGGCTTTACTCGTCGTGGGGCGCATTCCCGGTCAAGCGGGGACGGGACGTTCGGGCCGGCAAGGTCATCAACGAGCTCCTCGAAGGGGAGAAGGTGATGCTCTTTCCCGAGGGGACCCGGCACAAGGATGGCGTGCTGGGGCCGGGGAATCGGGGGGTGGGGAAGATCATCTACGACGTGCGCCCGACCGTCATCCCGACGGCCCTCGTCGGCCTCAACCGCTGGAAGTTTCCGGGATTCGGCCAGAAGGCTACGGTGATCTTCGGCACACCGCTCGATTTTTCCGATCTCTACTCACGGGAAGATTGCAAGGAAACCCATCAGTTGATCGTCGAGCGGGTGATGGCGGCCATCGCCGATCTCCTCCGGGGGGAGGGTGCCTATGTCGACAAGGGTTGAGATTTACTGCGACGGCGCCTGCAGCGGCAATCCCGGAGTCGGCGGCTGGGGGACCATCCTTCGCTGCGGGACGACGGAGAAGGAACTCTCCGGCGCCGAGGGGATGACGACCAACAACCGGATGGAGCTGACCGCCGCAATCAAGGGGCTGGAGGCCCTCACCCGGTCGTGCCGGGTCGTCGTCACCACCGACTCCCAGTACCTGGTCAAGGGGATGACCGAGTGGCTTGCCGGCTGGATTCGCAAGGGGTGGGTCAACAGCAGGAAGGAGCCGGTGCTGAACCGGGACCTCTGGGAGCGGCTCGTCGAGCTCACCAAGCGCCACCAGGTCGAGTGGGTCTGGATCAGGGGGCACAACGGGCATGTGGAGAACGAGCGGTGTGACCTCCTTGCCCGCGGGGCCATCGACGCCTTCCGCAAGCAGGCCGAGCAGTTGATGCGCCGATAGCGCGCCTTACGGGAATTCTTCCCTTGTGGCGGTTGCGGGCGGAGAGTTATTCCCCCCTCTTAAGTTAAGAGGGGGCCAGGGGGAGTTATAAGGGGCTGAGGTTTGGTCACACGTGAGTTACTTCATCGTTAACGTTTCGGATCAACAGATAAAGCGGGAGAAGGAGAAGGCCCGGGAACTGCGGCGGAGCCAGTGGTGGAAGAACCGCGTCGCCCGCGGCATCTGCCACTACTGCGGCCGGAGCTTTCCGCCGGACGAGCTGACCATGGACCATCTCGTCCCCATCGTCCGCGGCGGCACCAGCACCCGCGGCAACGTGGTACCGGCCTGCAAGGAGTGCAACAACCGGAAGAAGTACCTCCTTCCCATCGAGTGGGAGGAATATCTCGCAGCGATGGGGAAGAAGGGTGAGGCGTGAGGCGTGAGGCGTGAGGCGAGAGAAGTGAGACGGGAGACGTGAGACGTGAGACGGGAGACGTGAGACGTGAGACGTGAGACGTGAGACGTGAGACGGGAGACGGGAGACGGGAGACGGGAGACGGGAGACGGGAGACGGGAGACGGGAGAGACCGGTGGAGGGGGCGTGCAGCGCTACAAGGCGATAATATATGATTGCGACGGGGTCATGTTCGACTCCTTCGGGGCCAATCTGGCGTTCTATCAGCGGATCATGGCGATGATGGGGCGCGCCCCCCTCGATGAGGGGAATGAAGAGCAGATGCGGATCCTCCATACCTATGCGAACCGCGAGGTTCTGGCCCATTTTTTCCCCGACCGCGGCGAATGGGAGGAGGCGGTGCGCTGCGCCGGGCGGATCGATTACCGCGACTTCGTGCCGCTCATGATCATGGAGGAGGGGTTTCGCGAGACCCTCGACGCGCTGCAGGGGGTGGTGGGACTCGGCGTCTGCACCAACCGCTCCACCTCCATGGAGATGGTCCTCCGGTCGTTCGGCCTCGACTCCTATTTCGGCATCGTCATGACCGCCTCCAGGGTGGCAAACCCGAAACCCCATCCCGAGCCGCTCCTGAAGGTGCTGGCACACTTCGCCGTGGCCCCCGGCGAAGCCCTCTTCGTCGGCGACTCCGAGGTGGACCGTCTCGCCGCGGAATCCGCCGGGGTGCCGTTTGTCGCCTACAAGACGGACCTCCCTTCGTTTGTTCGCATCACCAGTCATGGGGATATTCTTTCCCTGATGTAGCCCTTCCCGCCTCCTTCTCAGCTTATCCCAGCCCCCCTTCAATCTGACCTTTCCCACCCCTCCCCGGGAAACGCCAAACCTTCTCACCGTGGGAGAGGGTGGCCGAAGACCGGGTGAGGGAAAACGAAATCGGCAGAATATTGGCCTAAAGTTTCTACGGTTTTCCCCGATAAGGATACCGTAAACGCCTGGACAACGTTTCAGCATCGCGCCTGTCCAGAGGGACCTTCCGGCGTGTACTTCCCTTTTTACAAGTGCAGAATTCATCCTCCTGGAGAAGCGGGGCGGGGTCATGCGAGCAGTCAGCCTGAAAACGAAGATGACCGTTGCGGTCTTTCTGCTGGTGGCGGCCCTGATGTCGTCGCTGGCGTTCTTTGCCTATGCGTATTTCGAAGGGGTGTTCAAGCAGTCGATCTTTTCCCACCAGTTCGTCCTCGTCTCCTCCATTGCCCGGGAGATCGACGACAAGATCGCGATCAGCCGCCATGTCCTGGCCGAGACGGCAAAGCGGGTCCCTGCCGAGGCTTGCGGCAATCCCGAACGGGCGCAGAAATTTCTCGACGGCTGCAGGGAGTCGCTGTCGGTCTTCGATGACGGTCTGTTCCTCTTTTCGCCGGCGGGGAGGCTGATCGCCCAGACCCCCTATGAGCCGGGCATGCGGGGGAGAGACTACTCCTTCCGCGAATACTTCCGCCAGACGGTGGCCACCGGTCGCCCCCACATCTCCATCCCCTATCAGTCGACCAAGCAACGCCATAACCCGGCCATCATGTTCACGGTCCCGCTTTTCGGCCCCGGCGGGAAGCTCGCCGGCATCCTCGCCGGGAGCTTCGATCTGCTCAAGGATAACTTTTTCAAAGGTGTGTCGAGAGTCACGATCGGCAAGACCGGCTACCTGTACGCCTTTAACGGCGAGAGAACACTCATCATCCATCCCGATCGGGCCCGGATCCTGGAAACGGTGGCCGCCGGGAAAAACCCCGGTTTCGACCGGGCGATCCAGGGGTTCGAAGGGAGCATGGAGAATGTGAATTCCCTCGGGATCAGGGGGATCACCTCCTTCAAGAGGCTGCGCTCCACCGCCTGGATCCTGGCCGCCCATTATCCCCTGCAGGAAGCCTATGCCCCCCTCTATGCCGCAAAGAAGTACTTCTTCGGCGCCCTGGTGGCGGCGCTCCTTCTTTCCATCGCCGTCGTGCGGCTGGCCATGGCGTACCTGACCGCGCCCCTGCGGCGTTTTACGCAGCATGTCGCCGATCTTCGCTGGAAGACGGGGGAAAGAAAGTACTTCAGGGGGGCGGCGGCGGACGAGATCGGGACCCTGGCCGAAACCTTCAATACCATGGTGGAGGGGCTGGAGCGGCAGCAGGAGGCGCTCCTCGCCCAGATAGACTTCGCCGAAAAGCTGATCAGCAACGCCACCGCCCCGATCTTCGTCCTCGACCCCCAACACCGGATCCTCTTCTGGAACAAGGCGTGCGAGGAGCTGACCGGCTTCCCGGCCGGGGAGATGCTCGGCACCGACCGGCAGTGGGAGCCGTTCTACCACCGCAGGCGCCCCACCCTGTCGGATGTCATCATCGACCATGGCCAGGGTGATCTCTCCGAGCTCTATGTGAAGTATGCCTCCTCCATCCTCGCCAGGGACGCCCTGCAGGCGGAAGGGTGGTATTTCGGCCTCGGCGGAAAAGACCGCTACATCTCCTTCGAAGCGGCCCCCATCAGGAATGCCGACGGGGAGCTGGTGGCGGTCATCGAGACCTTCCAGGATATCACCGACCGCAAGCTCGCCGAAGACAACGTGATGCTCCTGAAGGATTTCTACCTTTCCCTCTTCGAGGAATTCCCGGCCCTCATCTGGCGCTCGGGGACCGACGGTTCGTGCGACTACCTGAACCGCACCTGGCTTGAGTTCACCGGGAGGACGCTGGAGGAGGAGCTCGGGGAGGGATGGGCCGCAGGCGTTCATCCGAACGACCTGGAGGGATGCCTCAAGACGTACCGCGAGTCGTTCGCGGCCCGCACCCCCTTCGTCATGGAGTACCGGCTGCGTCGCCACGACGGCGAGTACCGCTGGATCGTCGATCATGGCCGTCCCTTCCGGGACCCGGAGGGGGAGTTCGCCGGGTACATCGGCGCCTGCTACGACATCACCGAGCGCAAGCTCGCCGAAGATGCGCTGCGCCAGTCGGAGGAGAAGTTCTCCAAGGTGTTCCACGCCTGTCCCGACTGGATCCTTATCGATACCGTCCGGGACGGCAGGTTCATCGACGTGAACGATGCCTTCGTCTGCGCCTCCGGCTATCTCTGGGAGGAGCTCTCCGCCACCACCTCCATCGAGCTCGGGTGCTGGGTCGATCCCGACCAGAGGCAGCAGCTGATCGACGCGGCCTGGCGGGATGGGGGGGTGCGCAACTGGCAGGTCCGCTTCCGGATCAAGAACGGCCTGATCAGTACCATGCTCTGGTCGGCGGAGATCGTTACCCTCGGTGACGAGGAATGCCTCCTCTCCGTCGCCCGGGACATAACCGAGCAGAAGGACAACGAGCGGAAGCTGCTCAGGAGCAAAGCCGACCTGGCCGTCAAGCATGCCGAGCTTCAGGCCCTCTTCCGGCAGGTGGAGACGGTCAAGCGCGAATGGGAAACGACCCTCGACTGCATCCAGGATGTCGTCATCCTCGCCGACAGCGAGGGATGCATCAAGCGGAGCAACCAGGCGGTCGTCCAGTTCGCCGGCAGGCCCTACAAGGAGATTCTCGGCAAGGAGTGGCAGCAGATCGTCCTCACGCCGGAAATGGAGGGGCAGAACCCGAGGGAGCTGTTCCACAAGGGGCTGGAAAAATGGTTCCATCTCACCCGTTACGAGTACGGCGGGGCGGAGCAGGGGGAGATAGGCGGTGCCGTCATAACGCTCCACGATACCACCGAGATCAAGAAGGTCCACGCGGAGCTGGAGAAGGCCTACGCCGAGCTGAAGGAGGCCCAGTCCCAGATGCTCCAGCGGGAGAAGATGGCCTCCATCGGCCAACTGGCGGCCGGGGTGGCCCACGAGATCAACAACCCGATCGGTTTTGTCATGAGCAATCTCGGCACCCTCGGGAAATACGCCGAACGTCTTGCCGGTTTCATTGATTTGCAGAGCGAGGTGATACTCTCGCGAAACGATCCGGCCGACAGCGAGAAGGTTGCTGCGTCGCGGAAACAGTTCAAGATCGACCACATCATCGGCGATGTCGGCAGCCTCATCGCCGAGTCCCTCGACGGCACCGAGCGGGTCAAGAAGATCGTTGCCGACCTGAAAAGCTTCTCCCGCGTGGACGAGGCGGAGTACAAGGTGGCCGACCTGCACGAGTGCCTCGACAGCACCATCAATATCGTTTGGAACGAACTGAAATACAAGGCGACGCTCCGCAAGGAGTACGGGGAGATCCCCCCGGTCCGCTGCTATCCGCAACAACTGAACCAGGTCTTCATGAACCTCCTCGTGAATGCCGCCCATGCCATCGAAAAACAGGGGGAGATTACGGTCAGGACGTGGCAGGAGGACGACACGATCCGTGTCGCCATTTCCGATACCGGGTGCGGCATTCCCGAGGGGCTCCTTTCCCGCATCTTCGAACCGTTTTTCACCACCAAGGAGGTGGGGAAGGGGACCGGGCTCGGGCTTTCCATCAGCTACGATATCGTGAAGAAGCACCAGGGGGAGATGACTGTGGCAAGCGAAGTCGGGACGGGAACAACATTCACCATCCACCTGCCGTTCTCTCCCGACAGGGGGAACAGGTAAGGGGGGCAAATCTTTCGTTTTTCCCTCTCCTCCTCAGGAAATCCCTGATGCCCGCCGGCGCAACTTTTTTCCACGCCGACCGATAAGTAATTTCAGAGGCTTGTCCAATCCGCTCGTGGGCAACGGCGCCCCCCTCTGCCTGTCCGGTCGGGACGGGAATCTCACCTGAGTCGAGGCCCCACATGGAAGCTGTCAAACTATTCCCGGAACAGAACGGAGTGTCGCCCGAAGGAGAGGCCGGGCGGGCGGGGCTCTTCGATACGATGGTGGAGCGAAGCAACACCGAACATATGGCGACACTCGCCCCGGCGCTGCAGCTGGAGAAGATGGCGGCCATCGGCCAGCTGGCCGCCGGCGTCGCCCACGAGATCAACAACCCCGTCGCCTTCATTGCCAGCAACCTGACCACCCTCGACAAGTACCTGGAACGGCTCACCGCCTTCGTGGCGGCCCAGTCCGAACGGCTCTCCCAGCTTGGATGCCAGGCCAGGACCGAGCTGGAGGAGATGCGCCGCTCCCTCAGGATCGACTACATCCTCGGCGACTGCCGGCATCTGGTGGCGGAGTCGCTGGAGGGGGTGGAGCGGGTCCGCGGGATCGTCCGCGACCTGAAGAGCTTTTCCCGCTCCGACGGCGCCGACCCCGAGCGCGTCGACCTGAACGGGTGTCTGGACAGCACCATCAACATCGCCTGGAACGAACTGAAGTACAAGGCGACCCTGAAGCGGGAGTACGGGGAGCTTCCCCCCGTCGTCTGCCATCCCCAGCAGCTGGGTCAGGTCTTCCTGAACCTGCTGGTGAACGCGGCCCACGCCATCGAGAGCCACGGGGAGATCACGGTCACGACCCGGGCGCAGGAGGGGTCGGTCTTCGTCTGCGTGGCGGATACCGGGTGCGGCATCCCTCCCGATAAACTCCAGAGGATCTTCGAGCCGTTCTACACCACCAAGGAAGCGGGAAAGGGGACCGGGCTCGGCCTCTCCATCAGTTCCGACATCGTGAAGAAGCATGGCGGCGAGATCGCCGTGGAGAGCGAGCCCGGAAAGGGGACCGTCTTTACCGTCCGGCTCCCGGCGAACCCTTTCGGAGAAGCTGAGGAGGTCGCATGAGAGGACGGGTCGTACCGGCTATGAAGACCAGGATATCGGTCGCCGTCTCGGTACTGATCGTCGCGATCATCGCCGCGCTCAGCTTTTTGGCGCTCTCCTTCTTCCGGCAGGAGATCAGGCGCAACGCCTCCAATCAGCAGTTCATTCTCGTATCCGCCCTGGCGACGGAGCTCGACGACAAGCTTGCCACGGCCCAGGGTGAGCTCGTGGCGCTGGCGGCCTCCTTCCCCCGCGACTTCTCCCGGGCCCAGGAATACCTCGATAGCAGAGTCGATGTCCGTCTCATCTTCGACAACTGCGTGGCGCTCATCTTCCCATCGGGGAGGATGACCGCCATAACCCCCTTCGAACCGGACATGCTCCGCAACGATTACTCCGGGCGAGAGTACTTCCGTCGGACCATGGAGAGCGGCCAGCCGTACATCTCTAAACCGTTCATCACCTTCCAGAAACGCGGCATGCCGATCATTAACCTGACGGCGCCGCTGCTGGACAAGCGGGGGAGGATCGAGGCGATCCTCGTCGGCAGCATCGACCTCACCCGGCACAACTTCCTCGGCAAGCTGGCGCACCTCAGGCTCGGCAAGGGGGGATACGTCTATCTCTACGATTCCGGCAGGACGATGATCATGCACCCCGACGCCGGCCGGATCATGAAGAAGGATGTGCCGCCGGGGGCCAACAGCCTCTTCGACCGGGCCCTGCAAGGCTTCGAGGGGAGCGGGGAAACGGTCAATTCCCGCGGGGTGGCGGTACTTGCCTCCTTCAAGCGGCTGAAGACCACCGACTGGATCATGGCGGCGAGCACCCCGCTCTCCGAGGCCTACGGCTCGGTGAACAAGGCGAAGGCGTTCCTGGGGACGGCGCTCGCCGTTTCGGCCCTTCTTTCCGTGGCGCTGGTCTGGGGGCTCATGAGCTTCCTCACGGTGCCATTGGCGAACTTCACGCGGCACGTGCAGGAGTTTTCCCGGAAGAAAGGGGGGGCGCGGTTTTTTCACCGCGACCGGCAGGACGAGATCGGCATTCTGGCGGCGGCGTTCAACCGGATGATCGAGGCCCTCGACCGGGAGAACGAAGCCCTCGCCCGCAGCGAGGCGATGCTTTCCGAGTCCCAGCGCCTGGCCCATGTCGGCAACTGGGAGCTGGACATCGCCACCGGCACGATTACCTGGTCGGACGAGATGTACCGGCTAACCGGCCTTGCTCCCGGAACCTTCTCCGGCACCAGGGAGGGATTCTTCGGGCTTGTCACCCCCCACGACCGGGAGGCGGTGGAGAATGCCGTGGCCGCGGCCCTGCGCAACGAGTCGAAGTTCAACCTGGAGCATAATTTCGTGCGGCCGGACGGGACCGAGCGGACGGTCCACGCCGAGGCGGAGGTCTTTTTCGACGGCGCCGGGACACCGGTGCGGATCTTCGGGACCGTGAAGGACATCACCGAGCGGAAGAAGGTGGAAGAGGCGCTGCGGGCGTCGGAACGGAAGTTTGCGGTCGCCTTCAAGGCGAGCCCCGACAGCATCATCATCAGCCGCCTCGAGGACGGCAGGGTCCTGGAGCTGAACGACTCCACCGCCACGATCTTCGGCTACGGACGGGAGGAGGCCATCGGCCGGACTTCCATGGAGCTCGGGATCTGGCTGACGCCGGAGGACCGGGCCGCCATGGTGGAGGCGCTGCAGCAGCAGGGGATGCTGCGCAACCGTGAACTGAAGCTCCGCACGAAGAGCGGCGACATCCGCACCATCCTTTTTTCGGCCCGGGAGATAGAGCACGCCGGCGAGCGCAGCCTCCTCGCGGTGATCCGGGACGTCACCGACCTGAAGCAGGCCGAGGAGAGCCTCGGGGATAGCAGGCAGGAGCTGGCGGCAAAGCACGCCCAGCTCCAGGCGCTGTATGCCGAGATGGAGGAGAAGAGCCGGGAGCTGGAGAAGGCCTACGCGGAGCTGAAGGCGACCCACGCCCAGATGCTTCAGCGGGAGAAGATGGCCTCCATCGGTCAGCTGGCCGCCGGGGTCGCCCACGAGATCAACAATCCCATCGGTTTTATCTCCAGCAACCTGGGGACCCTGCGCCGGTACCTGGGGAGGCTCGTCGACTACATCGGCTTCCAGGGGGAGCGGCTGGCGGCTGCTTCACCGGAGGTGGTGGCGGAGCTGGCCCAGAAGAGGCAGGCCCTCAAGCTCGACTACATCCTCGGCGACACGGGCAAGCTGATCGACGAGTCGCTGGAGGGGACCGAGCGGGTGCGCAAGATCGTCGCCGACCTGAAGAGCTTCTCCCGGGTCGACGATACGGAGACCAGGCTGGCCGATATCAACGAATGCCTGGAGAGCACGCTGAACATCGCCTGGAACGAGATCAAGTACAAGGCGACCGTGACGAAGGAGCTGGGGGAGATTCCCGCCGTCCGCTGCAATCCCCAGCAGCTGAACCAGGTCTTCCTGAACCTGCTGGTGAACGCCGCCCACGCCATTGAGGGACAGGGCGAGATCGGTGTCGGCACCTGTCACGAGGGGGAGTGGATCGCGATCCGGGTCTCCGACACCGGCTGCGGGATCCCGGAAGAAATCAGGGGGCGGATCTTCGAGCCGTTCTTCACCACCAAGGAAGTGGGGATAGGTACCGGCCTCGGCCTCTCCATCAGCTACGATATCGTCAGAAAGCACGGGGGGGAGATCAGCGTCGAGAGCGAGCCGGGGAACGGGACGACCTTTACCGTCCGCATTCCCGTGACGTGACTGAATCCGTGAGGCGAGAGGTGTGAGGCGAGAGGTGTGAGGCGAGAGGTGTGCTCCTCACTCCTTGCGCCTCACTCCTCACGGATTCAGGACATAAGACAGGAGGTACCATGGCCGAACCAGTGCGGATTCTCTGCGTGGATGACGAGACGAACGTGTTGAGGGCGCTTGAGCGCATGCTCCTCGACTACGACTATGAGCTCCTCACCGCCACGTCGGCGGCCGAGGGGCTGGAGCTGCTCGGGAAGGTGGAGCCGGTGCAGATCGTCATCTCCGACTACCGGATGCCGGTCATGAACGGGGTCGACTTCCTCCGGGAGGTCTGCGCCCGGTGGCCCGATACGGTGCGCATCGTCCTGTCGGGCTACGCCGATACGGCCGCCATCGTCGCCGCCATCAATGAGGGGGAGATCTACCGCTTCGTTCCCAAGCCGTGGAACGACGAAGAGCTGAAGGTGACCATCGCCAACGCCCTGGAGCGCTACCAGCTCCACAAGCACAATGCCCAGCTCGTGGAGGAGCTGAGGAACTCCAACGAGGAACTCCGCCTCATGAACGAGAATCTGGAGCGGCTCGTGGCCGAGCGGACCGCGGAGCTCAGTCTCCGCAACCGGGTCCTCACCGCGTCGCAGAATATCCTCGATGCCCTCCCGGTCGGGGTGCTGGGACTCGATACGGAGGGGACGGTGGTCCAGTGCAACCGGATTGCGGCGCGTCTGCTGGAGGTCGCTTGCGACGAGATCGTCGGCTGCGGGGCCGGGGAGGTTCTGCCGCCGGAAGTGCGCGCCTTCGTCGACGAGCTCGCGGAGAAGAAGACCTCCCTCTGCCGGGTGCCGGTCGGGGGGGCGCGGGTGCATACCCGGGGGGTCTATCTGAAGACGGGGGATCAGGAGGGGATCATCGTCGTCTTCGACGGGGAGGGGTGCGAATGACCGAGAAGGTCCTGTTCGTGGACGACGAGGAGCATATCCTCAACGCCGTGGAGCGGCTCTTCGCCGAAAAGGGGATGCCGATCCTGCGGGCCGCTTCTGCGGCCGAGGCGCTGGGGATCTTCCAGCGGGAGGAGATCGCGGTCGTGGTCTCCGACAACCAGATGCCCGGGAAACGGGGGGTCGAGTTCCTGTCGGAGCTGAAGACGGTTTCTCCCCGGACGGTGAAGGTCCTGATGACGGCATACGCCGACCTCTCCACTACCCTGGAGGCGATCAACAGTGGGGAGGTCTACCGGTTCGTGGTGAAGCCGTGGGAGAACGACGAACTGGTGGCGGTCGTCGGCCAGGCCCTTGCGCGCTACCGGACCCTGACGGTCCTCGCCCGGGAGGACGATGCAATCCTCGAATCCCTCGCCCAGACCATCGAGCTCAAAGACCCCTACACCAGGGGACACTGCGCGCGGGTCGCCTCCTATGCCCTGATGATCGCCGGCGAACTCGGGCTTTCCCCCTCCCAGTGCAAGGATATCCGCTACGGGAGCTGGCTCCATGACTGCGGCAAGATCGGCGTCCCCGAGGCGATTCTCTCCTTTGGCGGCCCCCTCTCGCACCACGACTTCGATACGATCAAGAAGCATCCGTCGTGGGGGGCGGAGGTCGTCCGCCAGGCCCGCCTTTCCCGGACGGTGGTCGACATCGTCCTTCACCACCATGAGCGCTTCGACGGCCAGGGGTATCCGGATGGCCTCGCCGGCGAGGCCATCCCCCTGGCGGCCCGGATTGCCTCGGTGGCCGACGTCTACGACGCCCTGACCTCCGAGCGCCCGTACCGCCGGGCCTTTTCGTGGCAGGGGGGGGTCGAGATCCTCGAATCGATGAAGGGGGGACCCCTCGACCCGGCGCTGGTGGATGCATTCATCGCCTCGCTCAAGAAAAGGGGATTTCTGCCGAAAGAGACTGTAGGAGGAAACGAATCCCATGGATGAACTGTACGAGAGTGCACCGGTCCGGGTGCTCTTCGTCGATGACGAGGAAAACATACTGAAGGCCCTGCAGCGGCTTCTGATGGATGAGGATTTCGAGATCCTCACCGCCTCTTCCGCCGAAGAGGGTCTGAGGCTTATGCTGGCGAACGACAACGTGGGGCTTATCGTCTCCGACCAGCGGATGCCGGGGGTCACCGGGGTCCAGTTCCTGGAGCAGGCGAAGGAGATGGTTCCCGATGCCCTGCGGATCATGCTGACCGGCTATGCCGACATCTCCGCCACCGTCGACGCCATCAACCGGGGCGGGGCGTACCGTTACATCACCAAGCCGTGGAGCGAGGACGAGCTCGTCCAGACGATCCGCGACGCGGTGCGCCAGTACCGGCTCGTCCTGGAGAACCGGCGTCTCGCCGCCATCGTCAGCCGTCAGAACGAGGAGCTGCAGGAGTGGAACGCGAACCTGAAGCAGCGGGTCCTCGACCAGACCGTGGAGCTGCGGAAGAAGCAGGAGGCGCTGCAAGCGTACAACGAGAGGCTGCGGACGAACTTCAAGGAGACGGTCACGGCCTTTTCGCGGCTGATCGAGCTCGGCGGCAAGAAGAAGCATGCGGACAACGTCGCCAAGCTGGCCGTGAACATGGCCCAGGCGCTGGGGCTTTCCGCCGAAGAGGTGGAGACGGTGCACAATGCGGCCCTGCTCCACGACATCGGGGAGCTGGGGACAGCGGGCGAGCTGCTGCGGAAAGATCCCCTCGAGATGACCCCCGCCGAACTGAAGGAGTACATGCTCCATGCCGTGAGAGGGCAGACGGCCATAGCCGCCATCGAGGAACTGCGTGAGGCGGGCGAGCTGATCCGCCACCACCACGAGCACTTCGACGGAAGCGGCTTTCCGGACGGGCTCAAGGGGGAGGCGATCCCTCTCGGGGCCCGCATCATCGCCATGGCCGACTTCCTCGACCGGATCATGCAGAAACTGCACGGGGCCACCGCCATCGAATTCGGGTTGCGCAGCGTCTCCGCCGAGCTCGGCAAGCGGCTGGACCCATCGCTCTACAAACCGTTGAGCAAATTCGCCAAGTACATCTACTACGTCAGGGAAACCGGGATCAAGAAGCTTGGCGAGACGGAGATGGGGCTGTCCGAATTGACGGTCGGGCTGGTCCTCTCCCGTGACCTCTACAGTGGCACGGGCTTGCTCCTCCTCAACCGCGGGGTGCGGCTCGACGCGGCCAAGATCGACGCCATCCGCCGCTACTACCGCATCGATCCGCCGCCCCACGGGGTTTTCGTGGAATACTGAGGAAAGGCCGTGAGCGATTGCCGGAACACAGATACCATGAAGGTGCTCTTCGTCGACGACGAGGAGTATATCCTCCACTCTCTGGACCGGCTCTTCCGGGACGAGGAGTTCGAGGTCCTCACCGCGGGGAGCGGCGAAGAAGGGGTCCGGATCCTCGAAACGGTTTCCGGCGTGGGGGTGATCGTCTCCGACCAGCGGATGCCCGGCATGGCGGGGACCGACTTCCTCTTCAGGGCGCGGGAGATCGCGCCCGACGCGATCAGGATGCTCCTGACCGGTTACGCCGACATAACGGCGGCCATTGACGCCATAAACCGCGGGAGTGCGGGCCGTTACATCTCCAAGCCGTTCGAGAACGACGAGCTGCTCCAGATCATCCGCGACGGGGTTGCCCGTTACGCCCTGGTCGTGGAGAACCGGCGGCTGACCGACGAGCTGCGGCAGTGGAACGAGAGCCTCCGGGAGCGGGTCATGGCCCAGACGGCCCAGATCAGGAAGAACAACGAGGAGCTCCACCTTCTCAACGACCGTCTCGGGAAGAACTACCGCGGCGTCATCCAATCCTTTGCGAAGCTTCTGGAGCTGCGGGACCGGGAGAGCCGCGACCATGCCGGCAACGTGGCGGCGCTTGCCGCCGGGGCGGCCCTCAATCTGGGGCTCCCGCCCGAGGAGGTGGAGACCGTCAGGGTTGCGGCGCTTTTGCACGACATCGGCAAGATCGGGATGCCCGACGGCCATCTCGGCTTCGATTTCTCCTCCGGGGAAGGGGAGGGGGCCGAGGAGTACCGCCAGCACCCGGTCAGGGGGCAGACGGCACTGGACAGCGTCGAGGACCTGCGGGGAGCCGGCCTCTTCATCCGTCACCATCACGAACGCTTTGACGGCGGCGGTTTCCCCGACGCCCTGGCCGGCGGGGATATCCCCCTCGGTTCCAGGATCATCGCCCTGGTCGACTTTGCCGACCGTACCATGGCCGGCGGGGAAGAAGGGGGGGCCGAGGGGTGCCTCAAGGCGCTGGAGGGGGAGTTGGGGAAGAGGTTCGATCCCGAACTCTTCAGGCACGTCGTCAAGCCGATCCGGACCCTCTACGCCGACCTGAAGCCGAGAAACTTCCTGGTGGAGCGGGAGCTTCCCCCCGAGGATCTCCTGACCGGGATGGTCCTGGCGCAGGATGTGGTGAGCGGCACCGGTCTCCTCCTCCTGAACCGGGGCGTGACCCTCGACCGGATGAAGATCTCGGCCATCCTGCGCTACTATCAGCTCGATCCCCCCAGGGGCGGCGTGCGCGTTTTCACGAAGGGGTGAAACAGTGATCGAGTACGACGCCGAACAGAAGCGGATGGTCCTGAAGCTGGTCTACTACGGTCCGGCCATGTCGGGGAAGACCACCAATCTGCTCAAGCTCCACGACCTGATCACGCAGGAGGGGCGGGGGGATCTCATGGTCCTCGACACCACCGACGACCGGACCATCTTCTTCGACCTCCTCCCCTTTTTCCTCGTTGCCCCGAGCGGCCTGAAGATCAAGGTGAAGGTCTACACGGTGCCGGGACAGGTGCGCCACGACGCCACCCGCAAGGCGGTCCTCCAACGGGCGGACGGGGTGGTCTTCGTGGCCGACTCCCAGCTCGCCGAGGCGGCCAACAATTTCGAGAGCTTCGACAACCTGGAGAAGAACCTCGCCTTCGTCGGGATCGACATCGAGAAGGTTCCCCTGGTGGTGCAGTTCAACAAGAGGGACCTGAAGAACGTCGCAAGCGAAGAGGAGATCGCCCGGGTCTGGGGGCCGACCGGGGTTCCGGTGACTACCGCCTCGGCCCTGGAGGGGTGGGGGGTGGTGGAGACCTTCACGAAGCTCCTGGAGCTCACCTACGCCGCCATCGACCGGAAGTACCGCCTCCTGGAGGAGCACGGGCTGGATGGGGCGAGCTTCGTGCGGCAGATGACCAACGTCGGGGAGAGGTAGGGGCGGTCCTTGTGGTCGCCCGTCTTGCCGAAAAGGGCAAACATGCCCCTGCATAGCAATTGAAAGAGAGCTGTCATGGAAAGCCGCCAGACATCAAACGCATCGGCCAATCGCCTCCAATTCCTGGTCGGCGAGGAACGGGGCCTCAGGGACGTCATCTCCGAGGCCGAGGTGCTTCCGCTCCTCAGGGGGGCGGTGCGGGCCGGCGCCTTTGCCGCGGCCCTGGCCGATGCCGAGGGGAAAGTCCTCTGGTCCCACGCCGCACCGGACGCCGGTGAGCAGGGCGGCTCCGCCGGCCTCAGGGGGCCCGCGATCCTCCTGGAGGGGGAGCCGGTGGGGTCGGTCCTGGTCAAGGGAGAGCAGGGGCGGGAGGAGTTCCTGAAGGGGATCGCGGTCATGCTGACCGCCGCGGTGAACCTCCTGGTCGGCTCGAACCTCAAGAGGATGCTCACCACCGAGATCCACACGACCGTGGTCAACCAGTCCTACGAGGAGCTTCTGGAGACCAACCGGAAGCTGGCCGCCTCGGAGGCGCGGTACCGGGAGCTGGCGGAGAGCCTGGAGATCAAGGTGGAGGAGCGGACGGCGGAGCTGAAGAAGGCCCTGGCGCGGCTTCTGCAGCAGGAGAAGCTCGCCTCCGTGGGGCAGCTGGCGGCCGGCATCGCCCACGAGATCAACAACCCCATGGGGTTCGTGACGAGCAACATCCATACGATGCAGAAGTACCTGGCCCGCTTCGTGGAGATGCTCCAGTTCTCCCGCGACCTCGTCGCGGGGGCGCCGGGGGAGGCGGAGAGGGAGCGCTTTGCCGGGAAGTGGCGCCAGCTGAAGCTCGACATGGTCCTCGCCGACGTGGACGAGTTGGTCTCCCAGAGCCTCGGGGGGGCGGAGCGGGTGAAGAAGATCGTGGCCGACCTGAAGGGGTTCTCGCACATCGACGACCTGGGGGAGACGGTGGCGGACCTGAACGCCGAGCTCGACCGGACCCTCGCCGTGCTGGTCCACGAGATCCCGCCGGGGGCCGAGATCGTCAGGGAGTACGGCACCTTGCCGGGGTTCTCCTGCCGGGCGGGGGAGCTCTGCCAGGTGTTCCTCAACATCATCGTGAACGCCTGCCAGGCGAGGAATGCGGGGCTCAGGATCGTCATCCGGACCGAGCTTTCGGGGGATGCCATCGTCATCGCCTTTACCGACAACGGCCCCGGCATTCCGCAGGAGTTTCTGCCCCGCGTCTTCGAGCCCTTCTTCACCACCAGGCCGGTGGGGCAGGGGATGGGGATGGGGCTCGCGGTCGTCTACGATGTCGTGACCGCCCACGGCGGCACGGTGGAGGCGGGAAACTCCCCCGAAGGGGGGGCGTCGTTCGTGGTGAGGCTTCCGCTCTCTAGCGCTTGAGGCCAAGGAAGGACCCCCCTCAGTCCCCCCTACCTTGTAGGGGGGAAGCGAGCAAAGCGAGCAGGGGGGGTGAACAGCCGGAACTTACTCGGAAGTTATGGCTCGCCCCGCGGATTCTCTAAGGAGACAGCATGTCGAAGTTCTCGGAACTCTTCAAGACCGTTGCCGCGGGGGAGGACTCCCCGCAGCCGCTTCCGGCCGATGACGACGCCGCTCTGGTGGAGTACAGCGAGACCGAGAGCCGCTTCACCCTCCTCTTCGTCGACGACGAGGAGGGGGTCCTGAGGGCGCTGCGGCGCATCTTCATCGACGAGAACTACGAGATCCTCACCGCCGAATCGGCCGAGAAGGCCCTGGAGATCCTGGGAAAACAGGCGGTCCACCTGGTCATTTCCGACCACCGGATGCCGGGGATGACCGGCGCCCAGCTCCTGAAGGAGATCAAGCAGCGGTGGCCCAACACCATCCGGATCATGCTGACCGGATACGCCGATGTCCAGTCGATCATGGGGGCGGTGAAGGAAGGGGCGGTCTTCAAGTTCATCACCAAGCCGTGGAACGACGAGGATCTGCGGCTCACCGTGAGCCTCGCGCTGCAGCAGTACGCCCTCATCCAGGAGAACAAGAAGCTCAAGGAGATCGCCAGGGCGCAGCAGTCGAAGATCAGGAACTTCGCCGGGCTCTTCGACGAGGACAAGTCGATGCTCGGGAGCATCCTGACCGAAGGGGGGGTGATCCGCAAGGACGACTTCGCCGCCGTCCTCCAGGGGAAGAAGGGGGGGGAGCTCCTGATCGACGCCCTGGTGAGGCTCAATATCTCCACCGAGGCGAAGATCCTCAAGGCCCTGCAGAACCATCTCGGCATCGAGTTCATCGACCTGCGGGAGGCGAGCCTCACCCCCGGGGTGGTGAAGTGCCTCCCCCGCGACATGTGCGAGAAGCACCGCCTCATTCCGGTGCGGCTGGACGGCAACCGGCTCACCATCGCCATGGCCGACCCCTCCGATATCTTCAAGATCGACAACATCTCCCGGGTCCTGGGACTCAAGGTGGTCCCGCTCCTCTCCACCAGTTCCGAGATCCGGACGCAGCTGGCCCGGATCTACGGGGAGGCGTCGTCCGCCGTTACCATCTCCGGCGGGGAGGAGCTCGACGACGAGTACGGCGAGCTGGAGCCCCTGGACGAGATCGACATCGTCATCGAGGACGAGGAGGCCGAGGTGAACGTCGACGAGTTGATCGGCTCGTCGAAGGTTCCCCCGATCATCAGGATCGTCAACGCCGTCATCTCCGAGGCGGTCCGCTACCGTGCCAGCGACATCCATATCGAGCCGAAGACCAAGTGCACCGTGGTCCGCTACCGGATCGACGGGCTGCTGCACCCGAAGATCAGGATCCCCTCCGACATCCACGCGGCGGTGATCTCGCGGGTGAAGATCCTCGCCAAGATGGACATCTCCGAGCGGCGCAAGCCCCAGGACGGCCGGATCACGGTCAAGACGGGAACCAGGATCGTCGACATGCGGGTCTCGACCCTTCCGACCCTGAACGGCGAGAAGGTGGTGATGAGGATCCTCGACAAGAGCGCCTCCATCAAGGGACTGGACGAGCTCGGGGTGCTCCCCGCCGACATGCGGAAACTCACCGTCCTCAGCAAGAAGCCCCAGGGGGTCATCATCGCCACCGGTCCCACCGGCAGCGGCAAGACCACCATGCTCTACTCGCTCCTCTCCGCCATGATGGACAGCCACAAGAACTTCGAGACCATCGAGGAGCCGGTGGAGTACTTCCTGGAGGAGGCGAGCCAGGTGGCGGTGCGGGAGAAGATCGGCCTCTCCTTCGCCCAGGTGCTCCGCTCCACGCTGCGCCAGGACCCGGACGTGATCATGGTGGGGGAGATCCGGGACTTCGAGACCGCCGACGTGGCGTTCAAGGCCTCCCTCACCGGCCACACGGTCCTCTCCACCCTCCACACCAACAGCGCCGTCGCCTCCATCACCCGCCTCATGGATATGGGGATCAAGCCGTACATCCTCGCCTCGGCCCTGGAGGGGATTCTTGCCCAGAGACTGGTGCGCCGGGTGTGCGATGCGTGCAAGGTCCCCGTTCCCCCGGACCGGGATCACATGGAACTGTTGCGCATCCCCCGCGATTACCTCAAGGGGAGCGTATACCAGGGGAAGGGGTGCGACAAGTGCAACAAGACCGGTTACCGGGGACGGATCGGGGTGTTCGAGCTCTTCGTCATGAACGACGATTTCCGCCACTTCATCAGCAGCCACTACCGGGAGTCGGAGCTCTTCGAGATGGCGCGCGCCAACGGCATGAGGACTCTGATCGAGGACGGCATCGAAAAGGTCCGGCTCGGGCACACGACCCTGGAGGAGCTGCTGCGGGTGATCGGGCCCCAGATCGTGTACGAGCGGGGATGTCCGAGCTGCGGCAAGATGGTCGACGCCAAGTTCCTCTTCTGCCCCTGGTGCGGCACCTTCAAGAGCAACTGCTGCAAGGGGTGCAAGATGCCCCTGGAGGGGGAGTGGGCGGTCTGCCCCTTCTGCGGGGTGGAGCGGGCCGTTGAGTGCCTGACCCTTACCGAGGAGGTGTGACGATGAAGAGACTGTTACTAGTGGACGACGAGCCGGGGGTGCTGGCGGCGCTCCGGCGCTCGCTCATGGATGACCCCTATGAGATTGCCGTGGCGGAGAGCGGCGAGGAGGGACTGGTGCAACTCGAATCCTTCCGGCCGATGGTGGTCATCTCCGATGAGCGGATGCCCGGGATGGACGGCTCGGCGTTCCTCGCCGCGGTGCGGGAACGCCGGCCGGAGACGGTGCGGATCATGCTTACCGGCCACGCGAGTGTCGACGCCGCCATGAGGGCCGTGAACGGGGGGGAGATCTACCGCTTCTTCACCAAACCTTGGGACGATCTGGAGCTCAGGCTGGCGCTTCGTGCCGCCTTCGAAAAGTACCGGCTCGAGGAGGAAAACCGGCGCCTGCTGGCCACGGTGCGGCGCCAGTCGCAGGAGCTGAGGGGGCTGGAGAGGCGCTTTCCCGGCATCACCACCGTCGAGCGCGACGAGCAGGGGGCCTTCCTCCTCCCCGAGCTTTCCGAGGAGGAGATAGCCGCCGAGATCGAGCGGTGTAACGCAATCTAGGAGCCTGTCGGACTTAGGGAATCGTAGCGAGAGAATGGCAGATCGAGGACAGATTTTCGGGAATTTGCAGGCGAATAGTGGTTCTATTCGTCAAGAATTCCCGGAAATATGGACCGATTTGCCGTTCTCGCAGTAGATCCATTCCTAAGTCCGACAGGCTCCTATATCCCCAGCACCTCCGCCAGCCGCAGCACCTCGTCCTGGGGGCGTTTTTCCCCCTTGATCACGTCCTCCAGCGGGGTGGCGCTCATCGAGTTGCAGGCGAGCCCGACCATGACGCCGCTGGTCCCCGAAACGAGGAGCTCCACCGCCTTCTTGCCGAAGCGGCTCGCCAGGAGCCGGTCGAAGACGGTGGGGGCCCCCCCCCGCTGGTAGTGGCCGAGCACCGTCACCCGCGTCTCGAAGCCGATGGCGTCCTTGATGCTGTCGGCGACCTCCTGGGCATGTCCCGCCCCTTCGGCAACGATGATGATGGCGTTGTCGCGCCCCTCTTCGTAACGGGCGCGGAGCTGGTGGCAGATCTCGGCCAGGTCGTATTCGCGTTCGGGGACCAGGGCGTATTCGGCGCCGGTGGCGATCGCCGCGATGGAGGCGAGGTAGCCGGAGTTGCGCCCCATCACCTCGATGACGAAGGCCCGGGCGTGGGAGCTGGCGGTGTCCTTGATGCAGTCGACGGAGTAGATGATGTTGTTGAGGGCGGTGTCGACGCCGATGGCCATGTCGGTGCAGGGGATGTCGTTGTCGATGCTGGCGGGGATGCCGACCACCGGAAAGCCGAGCCGGTGGAGCGCCAGCGCCCCGGTGAGGGAGCCGTCGCCGCCGAGCACCACGAGCCCCTCGATCCCGAGCTCTTTCAGGATGGCGAGGGCCTGCTGCTGCCCCTCGGGGGTGCGGAACTCGGGGGAGCGCGCCGACTGGAGGAAGGTCCCCCCCCGGTGGAGGATGCCGGATACCGCCTTGTTGTCGAGGGTGAGGCAGTCCCCCTTCATGAGCCCCAGGTACCCCTTGCGGAAACCGACCATTTCGATGTTCATCCGGATTGCCGTGCGGGCCGCCGCCCGGATCGCGGCGTTCATCCCGGAACAGTCGCCGCCGCTCGTCAGAATCCCGATCTTCTTCATTCCTTTTCCCTCTCTTTCAGACTCCGTATGTATTCCATCCGTTCCTTGATCGTCTTTTCGTAGCCGTGCCCCCGGGGGGCGTAGAACGCCGTCCCGGCCAGCCTTTCCGGGAGATACTCCTGGAAGGCGTACCCCTCTTCGTAGTCGTGGGCATAGCGGTATCCCTTGCCGTAGCCGAGCTCCTTCATGAGTCTCGTCGGGGCGTTGCGGACGTGCAGCGGCACCGGGAGGGCACCGCTCTTCCTCACCTCCGCCTGGGCGGCGTTGATCCCGGCGTAGGAGGCGTTGGACTTGGGGGCGGTGGCGAGATAGGTGACCGCCTGGGCCATGATGATCCTTCCTTCGGGGAGCCCGACGAACTGGAACCCCTGGAGCGCCGCCACCGCCACCTGAAGCGCCCGGGGGTCGGCGTTGCCGATATCCTCTGAGGCCAGGATCACCATCCGGCGCAGGATGAAGAGCGGGTCCTCCCCCGCCTCGATCATCCGGGCGAGCCAGTAGAGGGCGCCGTCGGGGTCGCTGCCGCGCATCGACTTGATGAAGGCGGAGATGACGTTGTAGTGCTCCTCCCCCCCCTTGTCGTAGAGAAGCGGTTTTTTCTGCAGCGCTTCCCGGACGGTGTCGAGGTCGATGGCGCCCTCCTTCGCCAGCCGCGCCGCCGTCTCCAGGGTGTTGAGGGCCACCCGCGCGTCCCCCCCGGCCTGCTCGGCCATGAAGGCGATCGCCTCGTCGGTTGCCGCAAAACCGGCGTTCCCGAGCCCCCGCTCCCGGTCCTCCAGGGCATGGCGCAGGATCGACCCGATCTCTTCGGGGGAGAGGGGGTTGAGGACCAGGACCTTGCAGCGGGAGAGGAGCGGCGCCACCACCTCGAAGGAGGGGTTCTCCGTGGTGGCGCCGATGATGGTGAAGGTCCCCTTCTCCACGTAGGGGAGGAAGGCGTCCTGCTGGCTCTTGTTGAAGCGGTGGATCTCATCGACGAAGAGGATGGTGTTGAGTCCCCGGTACTTCTTCTCCTCCTCGGCCTCCTTGACGATCTCGCGGATCTCCTTCACCCCCGAGAGGATGGCGGAGAAGAAGATGAAGTGGGACTTGGTGGCGTTGGCGATGATCCGGGCGAGGGTCGTCTTGCCGGAGCCGGGGGGGCCCCAGAAGATGAGCGAGGTGAGGGTGTCCGACTCGATGAGGCGGCGCAGGAGCTTCCCTTCCCCCAGCAGGTGCGCCTGCCCCATGAACTCGTCGAGGGTGTGGGGACGCATCCGCTCGGCAAGCGGCGCGTCCTTGTCCGGGAGTGCGGTGGTGCCGGTGTCGAAGAGGTCCATCATCGCGGCGCCCGCTCAGCTCTCCGGCACGCCGTCGCGCTGGCGAAACTCCAGGACGGGGCGGATCTCCATCGGCTCCACCCCCCAGATCTCTCGCGCGTACTCGGCGATGGTCCGGTCACTGGAGAATTTACCCATCCCGGCGCAGTTGAGGATCGCCTTGCGGGCCCACTCGTCCTGGTCCAGATAGAGGCGGCTCACCTGTTCCTGGGCGGCGATGTAGGAGGCATAGTCGGCAAGGAGCATGTAGTAGTCACCCTGGTTGAGGAGGGTGTCGACGATGGGGCGGAAGAGGTCGCGGTTGCCGGGGGAGAAGTGCCCCTCGGCGATCATGTCGAGGACCTTCCTGAGCTCTGCGTTGCGGCCGTACCAGTCGCGGGGATTGTACCCCTTGCGGCGCAGCTCCTCCACCTCGGCGGCATTCATGCCGAAGATGAAGATGTTGTCGCGGCCCACCTCTTCCATGATCTCGATGTTGGCGCCGTCCAGGGTGCCGATGGTGAGGGCGCCGTTGAGGGCGAACTTCATGTTTCCCGTCCCCGAAGCCTCGGTGCCGGCGGTGGAGATCTGCTCGGAGAGGTCGGCGGCGGGGAAGATCTTTTCGGCCAGGGAGACGCTGTAGTTGGCGAGGAAGACGACTTTCAGGCGGTCGCCGACCTCGGGGTCGTTGTTGACCGCGTCCCCCACGGCGCTAATGAGCCGGATGATCAGCTTGGCGATGAAGTAGGCGGGGGCCGCCTTGCCGCTGAAGATGACGGTGCGGGGGACGAAGTCGCCGGCGGGATTCGCCTTGATCCGGTTGTAGAGGGTGATGACGTGGAGGACGTTGAGCAGTTGCCGCTTGTACTCGTGGATCCGCTTCACCTGGCAGTCGAAGAGGGAGTCGGCGTTCACCTGCACGCAGTTGTGGTCGAGGATGTAACGGGCGAGCCGCTCCTTGTTCTCCCGCTTCACCCGGCGCCATTGGGCCACGAAGGCGGGGTCGGCGGCATGGTCGCGGAGCCTGGCGAGCTCGAAAAGGTCCTTTGTCCAGCCGTCGCCGATGGTGGTGCCGATGAGCTCCGCCTGGCCGGGGTTCGCACACTTGAGCCAGCGGCGCTGGGTGATGCCGTTGGTCTTGTTGTTGAACCGCTCCGGGAACATCCCGTAGAAGTCGCGGAAGACGCTCTCCTTGAGGATCTCGGTGTGGAGCGCCGCCACGCCGTTCACCGAGTGACTCCCGACGATGGCGAGGTTGGCCATCCGTACCTTCCGCTCCCAGTGCTCCTCGATGAGGGACATCCGCTGGAGCCTGCCGGTGTCGCCGGGGAATCGCCTGCGGACCTCCGCCAGGAACCGGTCGTTGATCTCGTAGATGATCTGGAGGTGCCGCGGCAGGATATGCTCGAAGAACCAGACCGGCCATTTCTCCAGCGCCTCGGGGAGGATGGTGTGGTTCGTGTAGGCGAAGGTGTTGGTGGCGATCCCCCAGGCGGTGTCCCAGTCGAGGCGGTAGTGGTCGAGGAGCAGCCGCATCATCTCCGGGATGCAGAGGGCGGGGTGGGTGTCGTTCAGCTGGATCGCCACCCTGGTCGGGAGGAGGCGCAGGTCGTCGTGGGTTTTGCGGAAGCGGTAGATGACGTCGTAGACCGTGGCGCAGGCGAGGAAGTACTCCTGCTTGAAGCGGAGCTCCCGCCCCTCCGGCACGTTGTCGGCGGGGTAGAGGACCTTGGAGATGTTTTCGGTCACCATCTTTTTCTCGACGGCCCGGATGTAGTTCCCCTCGTTGAAGAAGGTGAGGTCGAACTCCCGGGTCGACTTGGCGGTCCAGAGCCGCATGGTGTTGACGGTGTTGGTCGCGAAGCCGGGGATGGGGGTGTCGTAGGCCATGGCCATGACGTCCTCGGTGTCGACCCAGTCGAAGACCGGTTTCCCCTCGGAGTCCCGGCGCTCCACCACCCGGCCGTAGAACTTCACCGGGTGGAGATGCTCCTGGCGGTCGAGTTCCCAGGGGTTGCGGTAACGGAGCCAGTTGTCGGGGATCTCCACCTGGGCGCCGTCGACGATGCTCTGGCGAAAGATGCCGTATTCGTAGCGGATGCCGTAACCGTACCCGGGAATCCCCATGGTGGCCATGGAGTCGAGGAAGCAGGCGGCCAGCCGCCCGAGACCGCCGTTGCCGAGCCCCGCGTCCTGTTCCTGCTCGATCAGCTGGTCCAGGTCGTAGCCGAGGGAGGTCATCGCCTCGCGGAACTGTTCGAGGAGCCCCAGGTTCACGAGGCTGTTCTCCAGGGTCCGCCCCATCAGGAACTCCATGGAGACGTAGTAGATCCGCTTCGGGTCTTCATTGTAGTAGGTCTGCTGGGTGTCGAGCCACCGCTCCACCAGCCGGTCGCGCACGGCGTAGGAGAGGGCGTTGAAGATGTCGTGGTGGGTGGCGGAGTACTTGTCCTTGCCGAGGGTGTACTCCAGGTGTTCGAGAAACGACTTGATGATGAGCATCAGGGCGTCGAGTTCGGCGGGAGCGGGAGCGTTGGGGATTGCCTCATCGTTCATGGGGTCACCTTCGTGGGAGAGAGGGGTGCCGGGGGGTGCAAAGGCCGTGCTGGCAACGGAGCCGGAGCCCGCCGGGCGGGGGAATTTCCATTGGACATGCCCCCTAAACTATGCTAGTAAATTTCATTCTTATACCATATTCAAAAGGCCGGGACGATGAAAAAAATCGCCATCTTCGCCAAGGTTCACGACCCCCGTTGCCGGGGGGTTGCCGACGAGCTGATCACCTGGCTGGAAGGGCGCGGACTGGTGCCGCTCGTGGAGGCGCACCTCGCCCGCCACATGGGGGGAAGATCGGGGATCGCCGCCGAAGAGATCCCGGCCCTGGCGGACATGGCGGTGGTGCTCGGGGGGGACGGTACCCTCATCTCCGCGGCGCGGCTCATCGGGGCCCGGGAGATCCCGATTCTGGGGGTCAACCTCGGCAGCCTCGGCTTTCTGACGGAAATCACCCTCGACGAACTCTATCCCGCCCTCGAATCGTGCCTGCGCGGCGACTTCCGGGTCTCGGAGCGGATGATGCTCCGTGTCGCCGTTGAGCGGGACGGCCGGGAAGAGTCCTGCCACCGGGTGCTGAACGACGTCGTGATCAACAAGGGGGCGCTGGCCCGGATCATCGACATGGAGACCCTGGTCAACGACCGCTACCTCACCACCTACAAGGCCGACGGCCTCATCATATCGAGCCCCACCGGCTCCACCGGCTACTGCCTCTCCGCCAACGGCCCCATCGTCCACCCGGCCCTCGAATGCCTGACCATCACCCCCATCTGCCCCCACACCCTCACCAACCGTCCCATTGTCCTGGAGGCCGATGCGGAGGTGACCGTGCGGCTCATCTCCAAGAACGAGGATGTCTTCCTGACCCTCGACGGCCAGGTGGGGATGAAGCTGAAATGCGGCGACATCGTCCGGGTGCGGCGGGCCGAGCACCGGACCCGGCTCGTGATGTCGGGGAGCAAGGACTACTTCGAGGTGCTGCGGACGAAATTGAAATGGGGAGAGAGATAACGCAAGGTAGGGGCAATTCATGAATCGCCCCTACAGAGTTCCGCGAATTGTTCCCATGCTCACAGACCTTTCCATCAAAAACCTCGCCATCATCGATTCCCTCCACGTTCCGTTCCGCGACGGGCTAACCATCCTGACCGGCGAGACGGGGGCGGGCAAGTCGATCATCATCGACGCGGTCAACCTCATCATGGGGGGACGGGCGTCGGCCGACCTGATCCGCAGCGGCGAGGAGGAGGCGACTGTGGAGGCGGTCTTCCAGCTGCCGCCCGCTTCGCCGCTGCCGGCGCGGCTGGAGGAGATGGGGATCGAGTGCGGGGGGGAGCTCCTCGTGAAGCGGGTCGTGTCCCGCTCCGGGAGGAACCGGGTCTTCGTGGGGGGCGGGCTTTCGACCTTGGGCATCCTGGCGGAAATCGCCCGGGAGCTGATCAACATCTACGGCCAGCACGAGTCCCAGACGCTCCTCAGGCCCGAGAACCACCTGCTGCTGCTGGACGGTTTCGCGGAACTCCAGCCGCTGCGCGGCGCCTACACCGCCCTCTTCGAAGAGTATCGGGCGACCGAGACCCGGATCAGGGAGCTGGAGGAGGGGGAGCGGGAGGTGGCCCGGCGGCTTGACCTCCTCTCGTTCCAGGCGGAGGAGATCCGGGCGGCGGCCCTTGCCCCCGGCGAGGACGAAGAGCTGGAGCGGGAGCGAAGCCTCCTCGTCCATGGGGAGAAGCTCCTGTGCACCAGCCAGGAAGCCTTCGATGCGCTCTATGGCGGTGACGGGGCGATCCTGGATCGGTTGGCCGAAGTCAGGACGAGGATTGCCGGGATAATTTCCGTGGACCCGACGCTGGTGCCGCTGCACGAAACCCTGGAGTCTTCGGCGGCGCAGCTTGAGGATGCGGCCCTGACGCTGCGGGACTACGCCGCCCGGGTGGAGGCCGACCCGGCGCGCCTGGAGCGGGTGGAGGAGCGGCTCGACCTGATCCGCCGCCTGAAGAAAAAGTATGCCCCCACGGTGGAGGGGATCATCGCCTGCGGCGCGGAGGTGGCCCGGGAACTCGACCTCCTTGCCAACCGTGAACGGACCAGGGGGGAACTGGATGCCGCCCTCGGGCGGCTGAAGACGGAGCTCGTCGCGAAGGGGCGGGAGATCTCGACGAGACGCCGTGTGGCGGCCCGGGAGCTCAAGGGGGCGATGGAGCGGGAGATCCACCAGCTCGCCATGAAACATGCGGTGTTCGAAGTCGCCTTCGAGGAATATCCGGAGCCCCGGGCCACGGGGATGGAGCGGGTGGAGTTCCTCTTCTCCCCCAACCCCGGGGAGCCCCCCAAGCCCCTTTCGCGCATCGCCTCCGGGGGGGAGCTCTCGCGCCTCATGCTGGCGCTCAAGCAGATCCTCCCCGAGAGCGATGTGCCGACCCTCATCTTCGACGAGGTCGATACCGGCATCGGGGGTGCCACCTCGGCGCTGGTCGGCGAAAAGCTCAAGCGGGTGAGCCGCGGGCAGCAGGTGCTCTGCATCACCCATCTCCCCCAGGTGGCGGCCTTCGCCGACCATCACTACAAGGTCGAGAAACGGGTGGCGGAGGGGCGTACCGCCACCGCCGTCACGGTGTTGGAAGGTGAGGCGCGGGTGGCCGAGATGGCCCGGATGCTGGGGGGTGTCACCATCACCTACCGGACCCGGGAACATGCCCGCGAGATGATCGAAGAGGGCCGCAGGGCCTGAATTCCCCAGGAGAACGTGCGATGCAGACCATTCCCATAGCCCTTGCCGAGCCCGAGATGGTCCTTGCCCGCGCGGTGAAGCGTGCCGACAACCCCCAGGGCCCCCCCATCTGCGGCAAGGGGACGGTCCTGACCTCCTCCCTCATCGAGCGGCTCCGGAACATGGGGGTCAAGACCCTCACGGTCGAGGGGCAGCCGGTGGCTGCTCCGGAAGGGGAGAAGGGGGTCGACGAGCTGCTGGCCGGCCTGGACCGCCGGTTCAGCCGAGTGGAGTCGATTCCCCTGATGCAGCGCCTCAAGGAGATCTGCCGCGCCATCATCATCCGTTCCCAGGGAGGCGGGAGTGAGCGATAAACGTACCCATATCTTCGAGATCGTCCGGGAGACGAGCTCCCTGCCGACCCTCCCGGGGGTGGTGTCGCGGCTGCAGGCCCTCTCGGAGAATCGCCGCTCCACCATCGAGGAGATGGCGCGCCTCGTCTCTTCCGACCAGATCCTCTCGGCCCGGGTGCTGCGGCTCGTCAATTCCCCCTCGTACGGCTTCTACCGGGTCTCCACCATCTCCAACGCCCTGATCCTCCTCGGGGTGAACGTCATCAAGGGTCTGGCCCTCAGCTCCTCCATCTTCGAGATCATGGGGAAGAGCATCGTCGGGCTCTGGGAGCACTCGCTGGGGGCCGGGGTGGCGGCCAACGTCATTGCCCGGCACCTGAAGCTCTCCGAGGGGGAGGAGATCTCCACGGCGGCCCTTCTCCACGACATCGGCAAGGTGATCATCAAGGAGAAATGTCCCGACGACTACGATGACGTTGTCCGGCTCATGAAGGAACGCAACCTGACGATGCTGGAGGCGGAACGGGAGCACCTGGGCACCGATCACGCCGAAGTGGGGGAGTGGCTGGGGCGGAGCTGGCACCTCCCCGACAAGCTGATCGAGCCGGTGGCGTGCCATCACGACGTGGCCCGCGCCACCACCCACCAGATGAAGGCCGCGGTGGTGCATCTGGCCGACGTGCTCGTGAAGGCGAGCGGCTTCGGCTTCAGCGGCGACGAATACGTCCCCCGCATCCAGCCGGTGGCGTTGGAGCGGCTCGGCCTCACCGAGGAGGGGCTGGCGGCGATCGTGGAAGAGTTGGAGGAGAAGCTCGTGGAAACGAGGAATTTCAGCCTGGAGATGCAGTCGAGCTATGGGGAATAGCCTGCGGATCATCATCGTGGCGGGGGAACAGGGGGTGGACGGCAACGTCGAGCTCCGCCTCCAGAGCAAGGGGTACCAGGTGGTTACCGTTACCGCTCCGGCGGGCGTCATGGGGCTCATCTACGCCGACCCCCCCGATGTGGTGCTCGTCGATCTTTCGGCGCCGGACGAGCCGCTCCTCGGGGTCATCCGCAGCCTCAAGGAGGATTTCTTCTTCAGCACCATCCCGGTCATCGGCATGATCCCCGAGCCGTTTGCCGAGGCGTTCGACTGGGAGGAGTATCCCCTCGACGACTACGTGGGGCTCCCCCTGAACGCCCGGGAGCTCTTCGCCCGGATTGCGCTTTCGCTCCGGCGTCTGCGGCGGGTCTTCGACAACAACCCCCTCACGCGGCTCCCGGGGAACACCTCGATCCAGCGGGCCATCGAGCAGGCGGTGGGGAAGCCGATGGCGGTCTGCTACGTGGACATCAACCACTTCAAGCAGTACAATGACGTCTACGGCTTCGTCCACGGCGACGAGGTGCTCCGGATGCTCGCCCGGATCATGTCCAACGCGGTGAAGGAGGCGGGGGAGGGGTTTGCCGGCCACATCGGCGGCGACGACTTCGTCTTCATCGTCCCGGAGGAGCAGGCGGAGGGGGTGGCGCAGCGGATCATCGACAACTTCACCGCGGTCGCCTCCGAGCTCTTCGACGAGGGGGAGAAGGTGAGCGGCTTCTTCCTGGCCCACGACCGCAAGGGGAACGAGGAAAAGGTCCCCCTCATGGGGGTCGCCATCGCCATCGTCCCGACCGATTACCCGAAGATCGAGCACTACGCCAAGGTGGCCGAGGTGGCGGCGGAGCTGAAGAAGCTCGCCAAGCAGTCGCCCCAAAGCTGCTACGTCGTCGATCGCCGCCGCCGGTAGGCCTACCGGCAATTCCCCCTGTCAGCACCCCACGGAAGGAGACCGTTCGCAAATGCTTCGCAAGGCCCAGATACGCGACGTCAAGGAGATCCAGAAGCTCCTCACCCACTTCGCCAGCCGGGGAGACATGCTCTCCCGCTCCCTCTCCGAGCTCTACGAATCGATCCGCGATTTCTACGTCTGGGAAGAGGAGGGACGGCTCCTCGGTACGGCGGCCCTCCACATCATGTGGGAGGACCTGGCGGAGATCCGCTCCGTGGCGGTGGCCGAGGAGGCGGGGCGTCGGGGGGTCGGGACCACGGTCGTCCGGGCGTGCGTCGACGAGGCGCGCTCCCTGGGGCTCAAGCGGGTCTTCTGCCTCACCTACAAACCGGATTTTTTCGCGAAATTCGGGATGCGGATCGTCGACAAGTCGGAGCTCCCCCACAAGGTCTGGGGCGACTGCATGAAGTGCGTGAAGTTCCCCGACTGCGACGAGATCGCCATGATCCTGGATCTGGATTGACGAGGTGGCCATGGACACGAACCAGATTATCGAAGCCGTCGAAACCCTCCTCAGATCCCGCCCGCTGGACGGGTGGGAGATCACCGTGGCGGCGTCGCGCACCCTCAGCATCGAGGTGAAGGAGCAGAAGGTCGACTCGTTCAAGTGCGCCGAGCCGGTGGGGGTGAGCATCCGGGTGCTGAAGGGGGGCGGCATGGGGTTCTCCTTCTCCACGAGCATGGATGGGGTCGACCTCAATCGCATGGTGGAGAACGCCCTGGTGGGGGCCGCAGCCCAGACCCCCGACGAGCACCACGGCTTCCCCGCCCCGGCCAGCTATCCCGAGATCCCCGGCCTCTTCGACGGGGAGCTTGCCGGCGTTGCCGAAGGGGAAAAGGTGGGGCGCGCCCTGACGCTGGAACGGCTCGTCCTGGAGGCCGACCCGCGGATGAAAAAGGTCCGCAAGGCCGCCTACAGCGAGTCGACGGTGGAGACGCGGATCGTCAACTCCCTCGGCGTGGACGCTACCTACCGGGGGACCTCGGTCTCGGCGAGCGTCTCGGCCATTGCCGAGGAGGAAGGCCAGTCCCAGATGGGGTGGGATTTCGACTTCCGCAACCGGTTTGCCGACCTCGCGGTGGAGCCGATCGCCGCGCGGGCGGCGGCCAAGGCGACGGGGCTCCTCGGGGCGGGGAAGGTCCCCACCATGCGCTGCCCGGTGGTCCTCGACAGCTACGTCGCCTCCGAGATCCTGGAGGTGCTCGCCCCGGCGTTTCTGGCCGAGAACGTCCAAAAGGGAAAATCGCTCCTGGCCGGGAAGAAGGGGGAGCGGCTCTTCGCGCCGCTGCTCCGCATCCGCGACGACGGCACCCTCCCAGGCGGCGCCGGCACCGCCCCCTTCGACGCCGAAGGGGTCTCGAAGCGCAATACCGTCCTGGTGGAGGAGGGGGTGCTCCAGGGCTTCCTTTACGACACCCTCCGGGCCCGGAAAGAGGGAGTCGCCTCCACCGGCAACGCCACCCGCGGCGGGATCAAGTCACCGCCGCACATGGGGATATCCAACCTTTTCATCGAGAACGGGACGGTGACGTTCGACGGTCTCCGCGCCGGCATCGGCAGGGGGATGCTCGTCACCGACGTCATGGGGATGCATACCGCCAACCCCATCTCCGGCGACTTCTCCGTGGGGGCCGCCGGCTTCCTCGTGGAGGATGGCCGGATCACCCGCCCGGTCAAGGGGGTCGCCATCGCCGGGAACATCCTCGACCTCTTCCGGGGGGTGGAGGCGGTGGGCAACGATCTGCGGTTCTACGGCACCGTGGGGGCGCCGTCGCTCAGGATTGCCGCCCTCGATGTGAGCGGCGAGTAGCGAGCCGCAACCTTCCGAATTCTCCTGATCAAAAGCCGCCCGGCCGCCGATGCCGCCGGGCGGCTTTTCTTTTTTCCCCAGGTTGTCCATAAGGACCTGACGTGTATACTTAGAGGTAATTCACGAAACAAAAGGGGGACAAATATGGCAGGGAAAAAGATCACGAGAAGAGAGTTCATCGTCGGATCGGCCATCGGCACCGCGGGGGCGGTGACATTCGGCAGCGCCCTTGCCCACGCGGCCATGAGGGGGGGAGGGGGGGGCGGCATGGGGGGCTCGGGGGGCGGCACCATCAATCCGCCGCCGGGTGCCCCCTTCAGGGAGCCGCTGGAAATGGTGAACCTGAGCAGCGTCCCCGGGATCGTCGAGGTGGCGCTGGAGGCGAAGCCGGCCCAGGTTTCCGTCAACGGCACGACGGCCACGCTCCTCACCTACAACGGCAGCTACCCCGCCCCCACCATCCGGGCGCGCCGGGGTGACATCCTCCGCATCCGCTTCCAAAATAATCTGCCCGAGCTCGGCACCAACATCCTCGGCCACGACCGGAGCATGACCAATCTCCACACCCACGGCCTCCACGTCTCCCCCTCCGGGATATCCGACAACATGATGCGCATGTTTGCGCCGGGACAGGATGGACTCTACGAGTACGACCTCATGAAGCAGGAGGCGGGAACCCTCAACTTCTACCACCCCCACCTCCACGGGAACGTGGCCGAACAGTACTGGGGCGGGATGGCCGGCGCCCTCGTCATCGAGGACGAGACGCCGCTTCTCTCCGCCTTCGACACCCACACGATGATTCTGAAGGACATCACGCTTTCAGGCGGTGCCCCCGAGCCGTACACCTCCATGATGGACTACATGCACGGCAAGGAGGGAAACACCATCATGGTGAGCGGCCAGGTGAACCCGGTCCTCCCGATCCGTCCCGGCCAGGTGCAGCGGTGGCGGATCGTGAACGCCAGCAACGCCCGGTTCTACCACCTCTCCCTCGAAGGGCACACGTTCCAGGTCATCGGGACCGAGGGGGGGCTTCTCGACAAGCCGTACCCGCTCTCGAAGGTCCTCCTCTCCCCGGGCGAGCGGGTCGACCTCCTCGTCAAGGCGTCAACCAGGGCCGGCGCCTACCGGCTCCTGGCGCTCCCCTACGCCAGGCAGGGGATGATGTCTTCCCCGACCATCACCCTCCTCACCATGCAGTGCGGGGGCACCGCTGCGAAGGACACCATCCCTTCCGTCATCAATCCGAACGCCAGTCGCGCCGTCATGAATACAGCAACGCTTCCGAAGCGGTCCCTCACCCTCAGCATGGGGCAGGGGCGGGGGTACATCAACGGCATCTCTTTCGAGGGGATGGATCATACCTTCATGATCGACTCCGCGCTCGGCACGTACGAGGTCTGGGAGATCACCAACGGCAGCGGCATGGACCACCCGTTCCACCAGCACGTCAACCCCTGCCAGGTCCTCTCCGTCACCGGGGGGGACGCCGGGTACGCCTCGTTTCTCACGACCGCGCCGGCGTGGAAGGACACGGTCCTCGTACCCAAGTGGGGGAAGGTGACGATGCTTGTTCCGGTCATGGACTATGGGGGGACGGCCATGTTCCACTGCCACATCATCGAGCACGAGGATATCGGGATGATGGGGGTCTGGATGATAGGGGGCGGGATGATGTAGTCTCATCTCCGGGGAAAAAGGAAACCGCCGCCCGGCAGCTTGCCGGCGCGGCGGTTTTCGTTTGGATGCAGGCAAAGGGGGGCAGCCGACCGGTCAGATGTAGACCATCACCCGGAGGGAGAAGCTGCCGTCCAGCGACCTGAAGGGGATGGTGACCCCCTTGCACTGGACGTTCATGCTTGAGCCGCCCGGTTTCTCCCCCTCGTCCCCCATGGTGCGGATCGTGCCGGAAACCACCAGCGGCAACCCCAGGGCGACGCTGCCGTACTGCTCATGGTACCTGGTCTTGAAGACCCCCGCGATGTTGTTCGTCAGTTCGCCGATGGCGTCGCGGATCGATTCCTCGTCCGGCTCGTCGAGCATCAGGAGCTGTTTCGCGATGGTGACGGCCGCCGCGCTGTCGGTGCCGAGGATGATGTACCCGACCCGGTCCCCCGCCACCCCGACGATCCCGACGACATCGGAGTCGACCGGGTCGACCTTCTTTTCCACCTTGCCGGCATAGATATCCACCCCCAGATAGTTCTTGAAGGTATCCTGGGTGGCCGACATGATGGTGAACATGATTTCTTCGAACGTAATTCCACCCATGGCTTCCCCGCAGCGGTGACGTTACCTCTTCCTTGATCTCATCGCCCCGGCCGGAGAAAACTTTAGCGCTTTTCGGTCCATGGGACGCCGAAGCGCCTGACATTCTCCCTCTTTCGCGGTGCCCCGTCGTCCTCCGGCGCTCGACGTAATGTATTGAGCATTTTTCCCCATTGTGGTACCGTTTCCCGTTACTTTTGTTCCAATCTACCCTTCGACAGGAGATTAGTTAATGTTCGGAACCATCGTCAAAAAGATCGTCGGCAGCAAGAACGAGCGCGAGCTGAAGCGCCTCTGGCCGGTCGTTGAGAAGATCAACGGGCTGGAGCCCCAGTTCGCCGGGCTCACCGACGATGAATTGCGGAATAAGACTTTCGAATTCAAGGAGCGTTACGCAAGGGGGGAGACCCTCGACTCGATCCTTCCCGAGGCCTTCGCCGCCTGTCGCGAGGCGGGGAAGCGCGTCCACAACATGCGCCACTTCGACGTCCAGCTCATCGGCGGTATGGTCCTCCACCAGGGGAAGATCGCCGAGATGAAGACCGGTGAGGGGAAGACCCTCGTGGCGACCCTTCCCGCCTACCTCAACGCCCTGACCGGCAAAGGGGTCCACGTCGTGACGGTGAACGACTACCTCGCCAGGCGCGACTCCGAGTGGATGGGGCGGATCTACAACTTCCTCGGCCTCTCGGTGGGGGTCATCGTCCACGGTCTCGACGACGAGGAGCGCCGCGAGGCCTACGCCGCCGATATCACCTACGGCACCAACAACGAGTTCGGCTTCGACTACCTGCGGGACAACATGAAGTTTTCGCTGGACGACTACGTGCAGCGTCCCTTCCACCACGCCATCGTCGACGAGGTCGACTCGATCCTCATCGACGAGGCCCGCACCCCCCTCATCATCTCCGGCCCGACGGAGGAGTCGACCGACAAGTACTACGTCATCGACCGGATCATCCCGAGCCTCAAGAAGGGGGAGGTGAAGGAGGAAGAGGCGAACACCCTCTCCGGCAAGCGCAAGGTCTACACCGGCGACTTCACGGTGGACGAGAAGGCCCGCTCCGCCACCCTCACGGAAGAAGGGGTGCTCAAGGTCGAGAAGCTCCTCAAGATCGACAACCTCTACGATCCGCGCCACATGGAGATCCTCCACCACGTGCAGCAAGCCCTGCGGGCCCACGCCCTCTACAAGCGGGACGTGGATTATGTGGTGAAGGACGGCGAGGTGCTCATCGTCGACGAGTTCACCGGCCGCCTCATGCCGGGGCGGCGCTGGTCCGACGGCCTCCACCAGGCGATCGAGGCGAAGGAGCGGGTGGAGATCGAGAACGAGAACCAGACGCTGGCCACCATCACCTTCCAGAACTACTTCCGGATGTACGAGAAGCTCTCGGGGATGACCGGTACCGCCGACACCGAGGCCGAGGAATTCCACAAGATCTACAAGCTCGACGTCGTGGTCATCCCGACCAACCGGCCGCTGCTCCGTCCCGACTTCCCCGACGTCATCTACAAGACCGAGATGGAGAAATTCAACGCGGTCATCGAGGAGATCAAGGAGTGCCACGCCAAGGGGCAGCCGGTGCTGGTCGGCACCATCTCCATCGAGAAGTCGGAGGTCCTCTCCGAGATGCTCAAGCGGCAGGGGATTCCCCACAACGTCCTGAACGCCAAACAGCATGAGAAGGAGGCGGAGATCGTCGCCCAGGCGGGCCGCAAGGGGATGGTGACCATCGCCACCAACATGGCGGGGCGCGGTACCGACATCCTCCTCGGCGGTAATCCCGAAAGCCTCGCCAAGCAGTGGCGCCGGGCCAACCCCGAGGCGGGCGACGGGGAGTACGCGGTGGTCCTGGCGCGGTTCAAGGAGGAGTGCGCGAAGGAGCACGACGAGGTGGTGAAGCTCGGCGGCCTCCACATCCTCGGCACCGAGCGCCACGAGTCGCGGCGGATCGACAACCAGCTCCGGGGGCGCTCCGGCCGCCAGGGGGACCCGGGATCGTCCCGCTTCTACCTCTCGCTCCAGGACGACCTGCTCCGGATCTTCGGTTCCGAGCGGGTTGCCAAGATCATGGATTTCCTCAAGATCGAGGAGGGGGAGGCGATCACCCACGGGATGATCACCAAGGCGATCGAGAATGCTCAGAAGAAGGTCGAAGCCCACAACTTCGACATCCGCAAGCACCTCATCGAGTACGACGACGTCATGAACAAGCAGCGCGAGGTGATCTACACCCAGCGCCGCGAGATCCTGGGGGGGGATGACATCCGGGGGCACTTCACCCAGATGCTCGACGACACCATCGAGGATGTCGCCGCCGCCTACGCCATCGACAGGGTCTCGGCCCACGAGTGGGACTGGCAGGCGATCGGCGAGGCGATCTACAAGATCTTCAGCATCCAGCTCGACGTCCCGGCCGAGACCATGGAGCGGCTCTCCCCCGAGAGTTTCCGGACCCTGCTCAAGGAGAACGTCCACCGGCTCTTCGACGAGAAGCTCCGGGCCTTCGGCGACGAGCTGATGGATCACCTCATCAAGGTGATCATGCTCCAGACCATCGACAGCCAGTGGAAGGACCACCTCCTCTCCATCGACCACCTGAAGGAGGGGATCGGCCTGCGGGGGTACGGCCAGAAGGACCCGAAGCAGGAGTACAAGAAAGAGGCCTACCAGCTCTTCATGGACATGATGGCGCGCATCGCCGAGGAGACTGTCGAGAAGATCTTCTGGGTCCAGATCACCCGCGAGGAGGATGTGGAACAGATCGAGGAAGAGCTGCCGAAGCAGCAGCCGAAGAAGATGGTCTTCAACCTGGGGGAGGAGCCGGCCGCCGCGTCCCTCCCCCTGAAGAGCAAGAAGACCGCCGGCCGCAACGACCCGTGCCCTTGCGGGAGCGGGAAGAAGTACAAGAAGTGCTGCGGGAAGTGATCTGTGTCTTGTAGGGGCGGCCCCCGCGTGGCCGCCTTCGAGGCAACCACACAAAGTTGCCCTACCGGGAGATGCGTCATGAACATCAAAGGCTTTCAGTTCTCCGCCGTGGAGGCGGCCATCAAGAAGCCGGGCCGGCTCGACCTGGCGCTGATCTTTTCCGAAACGCCGGCCGCCGTGGCGGCGGTCTATACCACGAACAAAGTGAAGGCGGCGCCGGTGCTCCTCGACATGGAGCGGACCCGTAACGGCTCCTGCCAGGCGATCGTGGTGAACAGCGGCAATGCCAACGCCTGTACCGGCCCCCGGGGGATGGACGACGCGCGGGAGACCACGCGGCTGGTGGCCGAGGGGCTCGGGATTCCGGACGAGGCGGTGCTCGTCTCCTCCACCGGCGTCATCGGCGTGCCGCTTCCGATGGAACGGATCCGTACAGGGATCAGGCCCTTGGTGGACGGGCTCTCCGGCGGCACCCTGGACGAGGTGGCCCGCGCCATCATGACCACCGATACCTTCCCCAAGCTGGAGAGCCGGAAGGGGAGCGCCGGCGGGAAGGAGTACACCATCGCCGGCATCGCCAAGGGGGCCGGGATGATCATGCCGAACATGGCCACCATGCTCGCCTTCATCGTCACCGATGCGGCGGTGGAGCCGGCGTGGCTCCGGACGGTGTTTGCCGCCGGCATCGAGCGCTCCTTCAACGCCATCACCGTCGATGGCGACACCTCCACCAACGATACCGCCGTCATCATGGCAAACGGCGCGGCCGGCAACCCGCCGCTGACCGGCTCCGCCGACGGTGCCGCCGACTTCGTCCGGCTCCTCGACGAGGTGCTCCTGGCACTGGCGAAACTCATCGTCAGGGACGGGGAAGGGGCGACCAAGTTCGTGGAGATCACCGTGCGGGGGGCGCGTTCCGACGCCGACGCCAAGCGGGCGGCCATGGCGGTTGCCAACTCGTGCCTCGTGAAGACCGCCTTCTTCGGCCAGGACGCCAACTGGGGGCGGATCTTCGCGGCGGTGGGGTATTCCGGCGCCGATGTGGAGCCGGAGCGGACGGAGCTCTTCTTCGACGACGTCCTGATGGTGAAGAACGGCGTCTTTGCCGGTGGCGATGCCGAGGCGCGAGGCACGGAGATCCTGAAACAGAAGGAGTTCAAGGTTGTCGTCGACCTGCACCTCGGTGGCGGCGCCGCCACGGTCTACACCTCGGATCTTTCGTACGACTACGTGAAAATCAATGCCGACTACCGGACCTGATTCGTGAGGAGTGATGAGTGAGGAGTGAGAAAAATCCCGGCTTGGGCCGCAGAGGGGGGAGTTCGATGGGTAGGCTGCTCGCTTGTCTGGTGGTGCTTGTTCTGTTTACTTGCGGTGCGACGCTCGTTTTCGGGGCCGACCTGAGGATCACGGAAATGGCGGTCACCACCAAGATCGTCCGGAACAATCCGATCGATTCGGTGAAGCGGATATCATCGACGTCGGTCAAGGCCCTCTACTGTTTTACCCGGCTCGTGAACCCTTCGCAGCAGGATACCACCATCAAGCACGTCTGGTACAGGGACGGCGAGATGGTCGGCGAGCAGGAGCTCAAGGTGAAGGGAGAGAAGTGGCGGACCTGGAGCAAACGCCCCATCGACCGGGAGTCGGTCGGGAAGTGGCGGGTTGAGGCCCTCGACTCAGGGGGGAAGCTGCTGAAGGCGGTGGAATTCAAGATCAACTGAAGGGGGGCTCTGCTCCCCTTTTCCATTTATGCGGCCCGGCTTTTGCAGTTCCTTCCCTGTACCCGCAACAGCCCAGGACCTCCCCCGCGCGAAGATGGTGAAATACCAGTGAGACACGGAAAACTTCTCGTCATACTCTGCGTGCTGCTCAGTTCGCTGACGGTTTTCGCCGGCGATGTGCCGCTCGTCGTCACCTCCGAAAAGGCGGGGATCATCGGGGCAGTCGTGGAAAAGGCGATGGCGGACGGGCTAGTTGCCGGAGGGGTCGTGCTCGTCGGCAACCGTACCGGGGTCGTCTGCGAAACCGCTTTCGGCCGGACCGCGGGGACACCCGACGCGCCCCCCGTCACCAGCGATACGCTCTTCGATCTCGCCTCCCTTACCAAGGTCATTGCCACGACACCCGCCGTCATGAAGCTGGCGGAGGAGGGGAAGGTGAGTCTCGTCGACCCCGTCGTCCGGTGGTTTCCCGAGTTCGCCGGCAAGGGGAAGGACGAGGTGCTCGTGGTCAATCTCCTGACACATACCTCGGGGCTTGACGATTTTCCCCCCTCCCCCCGTGCGCCCCTCCAGAGTGCCATCGAGGGAGCGGCCGCCCAGAAACTGAAGGGGGAACCGGGGCATCGCTTCAGGTACGCGGATATCAATTTCATCCTCCTGGCCGAGCTGGTGCGGCGGGCCTCTGGAGCCCCCCTCGACAGGTACGCATCTGCCTCCTTCTACGCGCCGCTCGGGATGTGGGACACCTGTTTCAATCCGGGCCCTGCGGCAGCCGGCCGGTGCGCGGCCACCCTCGACGGGTCGGGTCTCCCCCAGTTCGGGAAGGTCCAGGACCCTGCGGCCCGGCTCCTCGACGGGGTGGCCGGACACGCGGGGCTCTTTTCCACCGTCGGGGACCTGGCGTCGTTTTGCCGGATGATCCTGAACGGAGGAACGCTCAACGGCCATCAGGTGCTGGAGCCGCGCACCGTCGCCCAGATGACCGCCCCCTATTTTTCCCGCAGCGGGAAGGTGGCGCGGGGGCTTGGCTGGGATATCTCCTCACCATACTCATCGCCGCGCGGCAACGGTTTCTCCGAGTATTCGTTCGGCCACACCGGCTATTCTGGGGGATCGGTATGGCTCGACCCCGATAGCGGCTCCTACGTCATTTTTCTATCTTCGCGCCTCGACTACCGGCATACCCGCGCCTTCAGCAAGCTGCGCAGCGACATCTCCACCCTTGCGTTCGAGATGCTCGAACCGACCTTTTATGCGCGCGCCGTGGAGGGTGGGGGAACCCCTTCGCGGTTCCGGTAAATATCTTGACACCCTGGGGGTCTTATGCTAGCTTTTCCCGCGATTGTCCGCGGTTTGAGGCTGTTTTGACCAGGCCGCAGACCCCCCCCTGAGGAGGATTTCATGGGCAGCAGGCTTCTCCTTGCCGACGACAGCATTACCATTCAGAAGGTCGTAGGGATCATCTTCGCCAACGAGGATTACGAGCTGACCGTCGTCGACAACGGTGACGCCGCCGTGGAAATGGCCCGTGAGGTCCGCCCCGATGTGATGCTGGTGGACGCGGTCATGCCCGGAAAAAGCGGTTACGAGGTCTGCACGGCGGTCCGCAGGGATCCCCTCCTGAAGGATGTCCCGATCCTCCTGATGACCGGTGCCTTTGAGCCCTTTGACGAGGGAAAGGCCCGCGAAAGCGGGGCTGACGACTTCATCTCCAAGCCTTTCGAATCCCAGCAGCTTGTCGACAAGGTGAAGGGCCTCGTGGCGCTTCGCGCATCGCGGCCGGAAGCGCCGGCGGCAGCTGCCGCTCCGGAGGTGCCGGTCGAGGACCCCTTTTCGCTCGATATCGAGACGCCGACGCTGGTGGCCGAAGAGCCCGTCGCCCCTGCCGTCCCCTTTGCCGAGCCGCTCTTCGAGACGCCCGCTGCGCCGGAGCCGGCGTTTTTCGCCGAGCTTGAGGAAGTTTCTCCTGCCGACGACCTCTGGGGTGCTTTTGAGCTCGTGGAAGAGGTTGTTGAGGAGGAGGTTGGGGGAGGGATCAAAACAGCGGTTGAGATCGAAGCCCCATCAGGTGCACCCGAGCCGATCGGGGAGATCACTTTCGGCGCTCCGGCGCCCGCCCCGGCCGAGACGGTGGAGTTCGGCATCCCGGCCGAAGAAGAGTTCGTCTTCGGGGTCGAGGAGAAGCCAGCCGCGCCGTCGCCTCCCGCTGTGGAACAGTTCGACGCCCTTTCCGCCGATACCTTCTCGTTCGAGTCCGTTTCCGCCCCCCCCGCGGAGCCCTTCGCGTTCGGGATGGAGGAGGCGGCCGCACCGGCTGCGGAAGAGCCGGCCGCCGGCGAGGCTTTCGCCCCCCTGTTCGGGGAGCCGGCTCAGCCGGAGGTCGAACGACAGTTCGCGCCCGAGGAGGAGTATGTACCGGCGGCGGAGGCGCTCGCTCCGCCAGTTGCTGCGATCCCGTCCGGGCCTGTCGAGGCGCCCGCCGGAGCCCTCACCCTCACCGAGGAGCAGCTCTCGGCGGCCATCTCCCGGGTCTCCAGGGAGATCATCGAGAGGATCGCCTGGGAAGTCGTTCCAGATCTGGCGGAGACGCTCATCAAGGAAGAGATCCGCAAGATCAAGGAAGGGAGTTAGGGGCCGGGAAGCGGTGCCGGGAAGAATTGCTGACGCTGAAATGGGGATGCCACATCCCCATTTTTCATTTTGCAGATGAAAGAGGTTATTCCAATGGCAGACAAGGAACTTGCCAAGGTCTACGAACCGCAGGCCGTTGAGGAAAAGTGGTACGCAACGTGGGAGCGGGAGGGGTACTTCCACGCCGGGGCAACGAGCGACAAGCCCGCATACAGCATCGTCATCCCCCCGCCGAACGTCACCGGCGCGCTCCACATGGGGCACGCCCTGAACAATACGCTGCAGGACATCCTCTGCCGCTGGAAACGGATGAGCGGCTACAACGTCCTCTGGATGCCCGGAACCGACCATGCCGGCATCGCGACCCAGAACGTGGTGGAGCGGCAGCTGGCCGGTGAAGGGAAGGACCGGCACGAGTTGGGGCGGGCGGCGTTCATCGAGCGGGTCTGGAAATGGAAGGCAGAGTCCGGCGGCCAGATCATCGGACAGCTGAAGCGCCTGGGCGCCTCCTGCGACTGGGAGCGGGAGCGCTTCACCATGGACGAGGGGCTCTCCCGGGCGGTGCGGGAGGTCTTCGTCCGCCTCTACGAGGAGGGGCTCATCTACCGGGACAACCGGCTCATCAACTGGTGTCCCCGCTGCCACACGGCCCTCTCCGACATCGAGGTGGAGCACGAGGAGAAGGCCGGCCACCTCTGGCACATCCGCTACCCCGTGGTGGGGGAGCCGGGACGCTTCGTGGTGGTCGCCACCACCCGCCCCGAGACGATGCTCGGCGATACCGCCGTGGCGGTCCACCCCGAGGACGGGCGCTACGCCGACCTCGTCGGCAAGACGGTGCTCCTGCCGCTCGTGAACCGGGAGATCCCGGTGGTGGCCGACGACTACGTCGACCGCGAGTTCGGCACCGGCGTGGTGAAGATCACCCCGGCCCACGACTTCAACGATTTCGAGGTGGGGAAGCGCCACAACCTCGACCGGATCAACATCTTCGACGAATCGGGCTTCATCAACGCCGCCGGCCACCAGTACGAGGGACTCGACCGCTTCGCCGCCCGGAAGAAGATCGTGGCCGACCTGGAGGAGCAGGCGCTTCTGGAGAAGATCGCCGACCACGCCCTGGCCGTGGGGGGCTGCTACCGCTGCAAGACGGTGGTGGAGCCCTACCTGTCGCTCCAGTGGTACGTGAACGTCGGCCCCCTGGCGGAGCGGGCCCTGGCCGCGGTGAAGGAGGGCCGGACCCGGATCATCCCCCAGCAGTGGGAGAACACCTACTACGACTGGCTGGAGAATATCCGCGACTGGTGCATCTCGCGCCAGATCTGGTGGGGGCACCGGATTCCCGCCTGGTACTGCGACCACTGCGGCGAGACCACCGTCGCCAAGATCGACCCGGATAAATGCTCGAAGTGCGGCAGCGCCAACATCCGCCAGGAGACCGATGTCCTCGATACCTGGTTCTCCTCGGCGCTCTGGCCCTTCTCCACCATGGGGTGGCCCGACCGGACGCCGGAGCTTGCCACCTTCTACCCCACCTCGTGCCTCGTGACCGGCTTCGACATCCTCTTCTTCTGGGTCGCCCGGATGATGATGATGGGGCTTCATTTCATGGACGAGGTGCCGTTCCGTGACGTATACATCCACGCCCTGGTGCGCGACGCCCAGGGGCAGAAGATGAGCAAGTCCAAGGGGAACGTGATTGATCCCCTGACCGTCATCGACCAGTACGGCACCGACGCCTTCCGCTTCACCCTGGCCGCCTTCGCCGCCCAGGGGCGCGACATCAAGCTGGCAGAGGAGCGGATTGCCGGCTACCGGAACTTCGCCAACAAGATCTGGAACGCCTCCCGCTTCTGCCTCATGAACCTGGAAGGGTTCGATCCGGGGGGCGTCGATCCGGCGACCCTCGAATTCTCCAACGCCGACCGCTGGATCCTCTACCGGTTCAACGCGGCGGCCACCGAGACCCGGGAGGCGCTGGAGGCCTACCGCTTCAACGATGCGGCCGGGGGCCTCTACCGCTTCACCTGGAGCGAGTTCTGCGACTGGTACATCGAACTCGTGAAGGACGACCTCTACCGCGGCGACGCCTCGCGGCAGCAGTCGGCCCGCTACGTTCTCTGGCTGGTGCTGGAGCATCTCCTGCGCCTGCTCCATCCGTTCATGCCGTTCATCACCGAGGAGATCTGGCAGGCGCTTCCCGGCATGCGGCCGACGCCGACGATCATGACCGCCCCTTGGCCCGAGCCGAATCCGGCCTGGGATTTTGCCGATGGCGCCGTCGAGATGGAACTCGTCATGGAGGTGATCCGGGGGATCCGGAACATCCGGGGGGAGATGGACGTGGCCCCGTCCCGGGAGATCGCGGTGATCCTGAACTGCGGCTCCGCGGCGAGCCTCCAGCTTCTGAAGAAGAACGAGGTATACATCGTGAGCCTCGCGCGGCTCTCGGACCTCGCCATCGGTACCGGGCTCGACAAGCCGGCCGACGCGGCGCTCCAGGTGGCGGGGGACGTGGAGATCGCCGTTCCGCTCAAGGGGCTCGTGGATGTCGAGGAGGAGGAGAAACGGCTCCTCAAGGAGATCGGAAAGCTGGAGAAGGACGAGGAGTTCCTCGCGAAGAAACTCCGCAACCCGTCCTTCGTGGAGCGCGCTCCTGCCGATGTGGTGGAGAAGGAGCGGGAGAAGCTCGCCGAGGCGCTCCAGAAAAAACAGGTGCTGCAGGCGAGTCTCGAAAAGATCAGAAGGCTCCGGTAGCGGGGGGGGAAACGCCGTTGATTGCATGGTCAACGGCGTTTTTTGTAACTCTTCCCTTCGCGGAATGATTTTTGCTGCATAAAGTATTTCTTGTTGCGATCAGAGGGGAAATCAGGCAAGAGCCGGACATCGGGGGCCTCCAGGGTGACGATTTCCGGCACCGGTGAAGACGCGGGAGTCCCATGGCGAATCTGAAGCGGTACAACGACGGACTTTTCAAGCTCGATCTCTGGATCAGGCGCCTGCTCGCCATGGGAGGATGGGATCTTCTCCATACGGCGCTCTGTGACGGGGCGTGCGAAATCGTGCGCGCGGAGACCGCCGTCTTCACCACCGTCGATCTTCCGGGGGGGAGCATTACCTATACCGCGGCTTCGGGGGAGTGGAACCAGATGGTGGGCGGGGTGACGGAACCGCTCCGAAACGGCAGCCTCTGTGCATCGGTGGCCGGCTGCGGCACGCCTCTTCGCATCGACCGTCTCTCCCGCTCGCCCCGTGAATCCTGCGAGCTCTTCAAGATCATGGAGATGGATACCGCCCTCCTCGTGCCGGTGTTCGAAGATGGCCGGATCACCGGCTGCATCTCGGCGTTCCGGGTCGGCCACCCCTTCGACCAGATCGACGAACAGCTCCTGCAGCAGTATGCCCATTCGGCATCCATGGTGATCCGGAACTTCCGCCTGATGGAGGATCTGAGGCGTCACGCGGTGATGCTGGAGGAGGAGATCGCCGAGCGCTCCCGCGCCGAGGAGACGATCCGCCAGATGGCGTACTACGATTCCCTTACCGGTTTGCCGAACCGCCGCCTCTTCAACGACCGTCTCCAGCAGGCGATGGCCCTGGCCCAGCGCCAGGCGCGGCCGCTGGCGGTCATGTTCCTCGATCTCGACCGCTTCAAGGTGATCAACGACACCCTCGGTCACGCCACTGGCGACAAGCTCCTTGCGGCGGTCGCCCGGCGGCTTCGCGAGTGCTGCCGCCGCGAGGGGGACACGGTGGCGCGCCAGGGAGGGGATGAATTCATCATCCTCCTCTCGCTCGTTTCCGACGCAAAAGACGCCGTGAAGGTCGCCCAGAAGATCATCAGGGGGTTCCAGCGCCCCTTCGTCTTCGACGGCCACGAACTGTTCGTCACCACGAGCATCGGCATCAGCCTCTTTCCCCATGACGGCGACACCCCCGAGGTCCTCGTCAAGAACGCCGACTTCGCCATGTACCGGGCCAAGGAGCAGGGGCGCAACAACTGCCAGCTCTACGCCCCGGAGATGAACTCGCGGGCCTTCGACCGGCTCGCCATGGAGAACAGCCTCCGCAAGGCGCTGGAGCGCGAGGAGTTTATCCTCTACTACCAGCCGAAGGTGAACGTGGATCATGGCCAGATAGCCTCCATGGAGGCCCTTGTCCGCTGGCAGCATCCGAGTCTGGGGATCGTGCCGCCGGCGCGGTTCATCCCCCTTGCCGAGGAAACAGGGCTGATCGTTCCCCTCGGCACGTGGGTCCTGCGGACCGCCTGCCGCCAGAACCGCCTCTGGCAGGATGAAGGGTACCCCCCGATGCAGATCGCCGTGAACCTCTCCCCGCGCCAGCTGCAGCAGGGGGACCTGGTGGCGACGGTGCGGGAGGCGCTGCAGGAGTCGGGGCTCGATCCCCGCTGGCTCGTCCTGGAGGTGACCGAGAGCATCATGATGGACTGTGCCGAGAGCACCATCGAAGCCTTCCGGGCCCTGGAACGGATGGGGGTGCAGATCGCCATCGACGACTTCGGCACCGGCTACTCCTCCTTCCACTACCTGAAGAAGTTCCCGGTCCATGCCCTGAAAATCGACCGCTCCTTCGTGCGCGACATCACCTCCAGCTCGGGGGACGAGGCGATTGCCGGCGCGGTGATCACCATGGCCAGGGGGCTCAACCTCCGGGTGGTTGCCGAAGGGGTGGAAACGGTCGAGCAGCTGGAGGTGCTCCGGGCCCTCAACTGCCGGTACATGCAGGGGCATCTCTTCAGCAAACCGGCTCCTGCCGAGCAGCTCGTGCCGATGCTCGGCAATGTCGCAGGGGCCTGCCTCAACTTCGGGACCTGGTGCTGAAGATAGTGAGACGGGAGAGGTGAGAGGTGAGAGGTGAGAGGTGAGAGGTGAGAGGATGAGGAGAGAGCAGTGCCACAGGTGACCCTTTTCGCGATTTTCGCCTTTGCGCTGGGCGCCGCGGTCGGTTCGTTTCTCAATGTCTGCATCTACCGGCTGCCGGCGGGGGAGTCGGTCGTCTCTCCTCCTTCCCGGTGCCCGGGGTGCGGGTCGAAAATCCGTCCCTGGGACAACATCCCGGTGGTGAGCTGGCTGCTGCTGCGGGGCCGCTGCCGGGCCTGCGGCGGGAGGATCTCCGCCCGGTACCCGCTGGTGGAACTTCTGAACGGGCTCCTCACCCTGGCCCTCTTCCTGAAGCTCGGCCCGACCCCCACGTTCCTCGTCCTCTTCGTCTTCTGCTCGGCACTGGTGGCGATCACCTTCATCGACCTCGACCACCAGATCATCCCCGACGTGATCAGCCTCCCGGGGATCGCCGTCGGCTTCGCCTGCTCGTTCTTCCTTCCGTGGCTCGGCTGGAAGAGCTCCCTCATCGGGATCGTGGCCGGTGGGGGGAGCCTCCTCCTCGTCGCCTGGCTGTACGAGCTGTTTGCGAAAAAAGAAGGGATGGGGGGCGGGGACGTAAAGCTCCTCGCCATGATGGGGGCCTTTCTCGGCTGGCGGGCGGTGCCGTTCATCATCTTCGCCAGCTCCCTCATCGGTTCCGTCATCGGGGTGACGCTCATGGTGGTGCAGAAGAAGGATGCCAAGCTCGCCATCCCCTTCGGTCCGTTTCTCGCGCTTGGCGCCGTTCTCTACATCTTCTTCGGCAAGACCATCATCCTCTGGTACCTGAACCTCGGCGCCCGCTAGGGGAGGCCTGCCATGAAGCAGTTCCGTTTCAGCCTCGGATTCCTCATACTCTCCTCGCTGTCGTTTCTCCTGGTCCTGACCTGGATCCTGCTGAGCGTCATCTCGTTCCGGACCGCCGAAAAGGACATCCTGCAGCAGAAGGGGGAGGAGGCGCGCCTTCTCCTCTCCTCCTTCGTCACCCTCCTTCCTCCATCCCTTGCCGACACGCCGAAGTCGCCGGCTGCCGTGTTCGCCCAACGGCTCGCCCGGGAGCAGGAATTCATCGGCATCCTCGTGGTGGGGAAGGACGGTGCGCCGCTGTTCGAGCTCGGGGAACCGGCGGGGGGGGAGCGATGGGTGCGGGAGGCTCTGGCCGGTGGCGACGGCGCGGTCTTCGTCGCCGAAGAGAGGGGGCGCCTCTGCAGCTACACGCCCGTGGTGCGGAACGGGACGGTGGTCGGGGCGGCGCGGCTGCTCATTTCCCTGGCGGGCGAGAAGCGGCTCCTCAGCCAGTCGCGGCATCTGTTCCTCGCCTATTTTGTCCTCGATTTCATCCTCCTTCTCGCCGTCGGCTCCTTTCTCCTCTCCCGGTTCATCGTGACCCCGATCCGCAGGCTCCTTGCCGCCACGGAGCGGCTGCGGGCGGGGGACTTTACCCATCGCGCCGTGGTTCCGGGGGGGCGCGAGATCGCGGAGCTGGCCGAGTCGTTCAATGCCATGGTGGAGGAGTTGCGGACGAGCCGTGAAGACGCCGAGCGCTACGTCGCCTCCCTGGAGCGGGCGAACCGGGAACTCCAGGTTGCCCGGGAGGAGACGATCCGCTCCGAGAAGATGGCGTCGGTAGGGCTTCTAGCCGCCGGCACCGCCCACGAGGTCGGCACCCCCCTTGCCGCGATCATGGGGTATGCGGCGCTGTTGCGGGACGAACTGGCCGGCCATCCGGAGGCGGAGGACTATCTGCGCCGCATCATCCAGGATGCCGAGCGGATCGACCGCATCGTCCGGGACCTCCTCGATTTCGCCCGTCCTGCTGCCAGCGCCGCAGAGGAGATCGACGTGGCCCCCCTCATCGTCTCCACCATGGAGATGCTTTCTCGGCAGGGGCTTTTCAAGCGGATCGAGGTTTCGGTGGATCTCCCGCCGGGGCTGCCGCGGCCGGCCGTCGATCCGCACCAGCTGCAGCAGGTGCTGATCAATCTCATCATCAACGCCCGCGACGCCATGCCCGATGGCGGGCGCCTGGCGATCCAGGCCCGGGAAGGGATGTTTACCCCCCTCCCCGATCTCCCGTCCCTTTCGGCGCCCCCTCCCGCCGTCGGGGGGCGGCGCAGGGGCGACTTCGGGGCCGCGTTCCGGACCCCCTTCGCCACCGGGGGGGCGGAGACCCGGTGTGTCCGGATCGAGGTGGCGGATACGGGAAGCGGCATTTCGCCGGAGAACCTGGGACGGGTCTTCGACCCCTTCTTCACCACCAAGGAGCCGGGGCAGGGGACGGGGTTGGGGCTTGCCATTTCGGCACGGCTCGTCGACTCCTTCGGTGGAAGGATCACGGTCGAAAGCGCCCCCGGCGCCGGGTCGCGCTTCATGGTCTGGCTTCCGGTTCCGCCGGAACGGGAGCCCCGGGGGGAAGAGGGCGATGACTAGGCGCGTGCTCGTGGTGGACGACGAGGAAAACCTCCGCCACATGCTCCGGGCGATGCTCCGGAGAAACGGCTACGATGTCGACGAGGCGGCGGACGGAGAGGCCGCCCTTTCCATGGCGGAGCGGATTCCCTACGACTTCATCCTCTGCGACATCAGGATGCCGGTGCTCGACGGTCCCGGTTTTCTCCGCGGAGCCCGGCAGAGGGGGCTCGCCGGCGCGGTCATCATGATGTCGGCCTACGGCACCGTCGATACCGCCATCCAGTGCATGAAGGAGGGGGCCTACGACTACGTCTCCAAGCCGTTCAAGACCGACGAAGTCCTCCTCGTCCTGAAAAAGGCGGAGGAGCGGGAGCGGCTGAAAAACGAAAACCGGCGGCTGCGCGAGGAGGTGGCGCGGGAGTACTCCTTCGCCAACATCGTCAGTCGCAGCGCCCGGATGCGGGAAGTCTTCCAGCTCATCGGGAAGGTGTCCGACGTGAAGAGCAGCGTCCTGATCCTCGGCGAATCGGGGACTGGCAAGGAGCTGGTGGCGCGGGCGATCCATTACAACGGCGCCCGCCGTGCCGCCCCCTTCGTGGCGGTGAACTGCGGGGCGATCCCCGAGAACCTTCTGGAATCGGAGCTATTCGGACACGTGCGCGGTGCCTTCACCGACGCGGCCGCCGACCGGCGCGGTCTCTTCGAGGAGGCCCACGGCGGCACCCTCTTTCTGGACGAGATCGGCGAGATGCCCCTCTCTTTGCAGGTCAAGCTCCTGCGGGTGCTTCAGGAAGGCGAGGTCAGGCGGCTGGGGGCCGCAAAGCCGACCCGCGTCGATGTGCGGGTCGTCTCCGCCACGGCGAAGGCGCTCCCGGCCGAAATCGCCGCCGGAAGGTTCAGGGAAGACCTCTACTTTCGCCTCAATGTCCTGAGCATCACCCTTCCGCCGCTGCGGGAGCGGATCGAGGACGTACCGCTGCTGGTCGGCCATTTCCTCGACAAACACGGCAAGGGGCTGGGCAAGCCCGGGGTAAAGGTGGCCCCCGAAGCCCTGAAGCTCTTCATGGGGTACGACTGGCCGGGAAACGTGCGGGAACTGGAGAACTGCATCGAGCGGGGGCTGATCCTGTGCGACGGGGCCACCCTCGATGCCGCATCGCTGCCGGCGGCCTTGCGCTCCCCCCCGGTGACGGCAGCCGTTTTTTCGTCTTCCGATGATTCCCTGTCGATCAAAAGAGCGGAAGAGGTTCTCGAACGGGAATACATCCGCCGCGCCCTGGAGAGGACCGCCGGCAACCGGACCCACGCGGCCCGGCTCCTGGAGATCAGCCACCGGGCGCTTCTCTACAAGCTCAAGGAGTTCGGGATCGAATAAACGGTTGGCTGCGGTTAATAAACTGTTGTAATTTAATGAAGGCTGTGCAATTATTGCGCGGCTTTTTTCATTTTCGCGTACAGGGAGGTGCGGAGAATGTGCGGCACGCGCATTTCTTTCCCATTGACGGGAAGCAGACGCGAACCTGGCTTCACCCTGCTTGAGCTCATCATTGTCGTGGCGATCATCAGTGTCCTGAGCGCCATCGCGGTGCCGGCGTTCAGCAACTATTACGGCGATCTCTGCCTCAGGGCCGCCATGTGGGAGATCGGAGGGATGATCAAGGAGGCCAAGTCGCTGAGCATTGATGACTGTCCTTATGCTGTCTGCTTCAATACGGAAAAGGGAACAGTCTCCCTGGTATCCTCGAAGGGTGAGGATGGTAAGTGGAACACTGACGATGATCGGGTGGTCCGCACCTTCAGCCTCGCCAGCAAAGGGGGCGGTCCTCGGTTTGGCTCGGGCGGCCATGGGCCGTATAAGAAAGGAGCGGCCAATCCGGAAGACGGGGTTGCGTTCCCGAATTTTAACAGTTTTATTTGTGATACGGGACTGACCGGTTACAGCGGGACCGTTTACCTTCATTCGACGGTAACAGGGACTGCCATGGCGCTTACCGTTAATTCAAATTTTAACTACACCCTCCGAAAGTGGAACGGGACCGAATGGGTGTCCATGTAGCTGGCGGTTCTTGCCGGGCCGTGTCATAGGCTATGCAATCTTTGCATAGCCTATTTGTTTTTCTTGTGCTATGCAAGACCGGTAAATTTCAGAAAACACGCTGTTTGAACGTATCGTCGCCTTGGGCTAGGTCATGGCTCTAATATTGCATCTCCCTCGCACAGAATACCAAAGAGGCCCTGTACACATGATTACTCGCATAGCTAACAACAAAGGGATCACCCTGATCGAAATGATGGTAGTCGTTGGGATCCTGGGCGTTCTGGCCGGCATCGCCACGGTCATGTTCATGCGCGATCTCCCCAAGTACCGGCTCAAGGATGCAACACGAGAGCTCTTCAACGACATTCAGTCGGCACGGATTTCCGCCGTGCGAAACGGTTTGCCCTGCACCATCCAACAGTTTCCTGCGAACAGCAACAGTTACCGGATTGTGCAGAACGGATCGGTCCTGAAAAGCGTAGATCTTGGGGCGTTCAAGGGGGTTTCCTTTGGGAGCCTCAATTCCGCGGCACCGGAACCTGATTCGGGAACATTTGCCAGCGACCAGCTGGTGGTGCAGCCCAGCGGCTTGGCCACTGCCGGGAGTTTCTATCTTAAGAGTGACAGCACCCCAGCTGATGGAAGGGAAATCGAGGTAACCGCTGCCGGACGGCCCAGAATCAAGTCCTGGACCGGAACGGGGTACAACTGAGAGGGGAATATGAAGGTGGTATCGGAGGTACAAGGCACGCTGCAGTCCGAGGAGGGGTTCACTCTCATGGAGGTTCTCGTGGCGATTGCGATCCTCGCTGTAGCCCTGTTGGGGACCGCTTCGATGCTGTTCAACGGTCTCGCCACCAGCGCCGGGAGCAACAACCGGTACATCGCTACGGCCACCATCCAGTCACAAGTGGAAAGTCTGCTGAAATCGTCCTTTGCAGGGTTGACGAGCCAGTTGACACCTGTCCAGACAACTAGCAACGGCGTCACATACAACACCAAGTGGCGGGTGACGACACTCTCGACGAATTCTGTGTTCATTAATATTTCGACGACCTGGACCGACAAGATTGGCTCCCACGGTATGGGATTCCAGTTGGTCAGGTCTCGCTGAGGTCCGGTATGGCAGCAATGCGCACCAAGGATACCCGGGGATTCACCCTCGTCGAACTGCTGGTCGTGATGGTGGTTGCGGGGCTCGTCACGATGGCGGCGGTAACCACTTTCATTGTCCAGAACAAGATTGCGAACATCCAGGCCGCCTCGAGCGATGTCCAGATCAGCGGTCAGATAGCGATGGACCTGCTGGAGCGGGATATCCGGATGGGGGGGTATGGGGTTGACAAGGCGACCGCCATTACGATGCAGGACAATGCCGGGGATACGGACCCGCTTAAAAGTACAGGGACCGACGCAATCCAGGTTCGTTACTCCACGGCCGCGACTCCCGGCATCCGGGGGTCCCGCGATTTCACGTACTATGTCGCCAAGACCGGCGAAGGCGGGTTGGTGAGACTGGATAATCTTAGCGGCACGACCGACGTCATCGCTTCAAACGTCGAGGATATGCAGGTCACGGTCACCCCTGATGTGCCGGTAACCGGTGCCATGCAGGTAGTACTGAGCCTCATGATTCGGTCGGCTGCCAAGGACCCTACCTATACCACCGTCCCTCCCCGGATAGGGAACGGCATCGGGCGGGATGCCGACGGTTTCCGTCGTAGGGTCTACAACTCAACGATCAATCCCCGTAACTACTTCGGGAGTTGAGGATGGGAGGTCAAGGCATGAGCCCATTGCGAAAGGAAAACGGCTGGCGACCGAGCTATCGGGCCAGAGGCGAGGCCGGCTTTGCCCTGGTGACGGTCCTTACGTTCACGGCAGTCCTCATGGCTGTCATGACGATGATGCTCAATACGACCATGATCGAAACCCTGATGTCGGGAGCGAGCACGGTCAGCAAAAAGACCCTTGCCGTCGCTGACTCCGGCGTGGAGTACGTTCGGGGGACCTTTGTCCTCATCGGCAATTCGTTTCCCTCCTCGTCGTCGACTGGAAACTACACCTCAGCGGTCCAGACTCAACTGCCGTCCTCGTTGGGGCAGAAGATCACCTTCCTCAATATGTCGTCGATGGGAGCCGATTCTTCCCTGCTTGCGGGAAGCGGTTTCAGCGCCAAGTATGTTTCGACGAGTTCGGGTGGAGGGGCCTTGAAATTTACCCCCTACCGGAGCAGGACTACGTCCACTGCTGTGATCGGCACCTCGCGAAAGACGGTGGAGTTCGAAGGGTTCAACCTTGCCCCCTGAAATGGGTGCGTAGCGGCGGGTAACCTCTTTCCCTGGCAGGTGCTCCATGCAATTGGAGGCTCAAAATGATGACAAGTAAATTATTCAGGAAGGTTTTGCGGGCGGCGGTCATACCGGCATTGATTGCCCACATTGCTTCGTTTCCCGGGGTGGCGCGAGCCGACGACACGGAGATCTATTCAGCCGGCGCCACCACGAAGCCGATGGTCATGATCATCATGGACAACTCCGGCAGCATGGGGGACCCGGTCCCTTATGACAACGTGACAACTTACGCAGGGAGCTATGCCCGCGATACCGTCTACCAGTATACCTGCACCGCCCGGAACAGGCGGGGGCAGTGCACATCGACCCAGTGGCAGGTGTATACCGGAGCTTTTACAGACCAGGTGAACCGTGACGGCGGCATCGATATTGCCGGCCAGGACGGCATCGATGACAGCAACACCAGCCTCAAGACCGGCAATCGCCTCAATTACGAAGCAACGACCGTTACCAGCAAGATGAGCACCGCCAAGGGGGTGCTCAACAACCTGGTCGATCTCATGTACAATGACGTTGATTTTGGCTTCATGAAGTTCAATACGGAAGACGGGGGAAACGTCATCTCCAAGATCGGGGCGACCCAGACCGCCATGCACGGCCAGATCAGCGCCATGAACGCCACTACCTGGACCCCCCTTGCCGAGGCACTGACCGACGCGGGCAAGTATTTCGAGGACACCTACACCGGCCAGTACAGTCCCTGGAACGCGAACAACTGGTGCCAGAAGGCCTTCGTGATCATCGTCACCGACGGGGAGCCGACCCACGATACCGACGCCACGATCATCGGCCACTTCCTCGACCGGGGGCAGACGGGGATTACCGATTCGAACCGGGGACAGAAGTGGGACCAGGACGGCGACTACTACAAGCACAGCTCCAACGTCAGCGACCCGCTCAACAACGACGTCTGGGTCGCCGACGACACATACAGCGACACCGTTCCCCAGACGTTTCTTGACGACGTGGCGAAATATCTCAATACCCACGATCTCCGTCCGGATCTGCAAGGGACACAAAACGTAACGACCTATACCATCGGTTTTGCCCACAATAGTCCCCTCCTGCAGAAAACAGCCCAGAACGGCGGCGGGCTCTATTTTACGGCCAACAACGCAGCGGAGCTCGAACACAGCCTTTTGATGGCCCTAGACGACATCGCCAAGAAACTCCAAACCTACACCGCCCCCGTTGTTCCGATTACCCGGACGTCGAGCGGCGACAAGATGTATCTTGCCTTTTTCAAGCCCCTCTCCTACACGAAGTTCTGGGTCGGCGACCTGCAGAAGTACGGTCTCTCTTCGTCAAACCAGATTGTCGACAGCGCCGGCAACAGCGCCACCGATGCCAGCGGCGCCATACTCGACACGGCTGTCCCTTACTGGAGCGTCTCGACGGTCCTCAAGAACCGGGGAACGGCCAGGAACATCTATACCTACCTCGACACTAACGCCGATCTGACGAACAATGTGAATGCCTTCACAACCGGCAACGCATCTCTGACGGCTGCTACCTTCGGCAACCCGGCGAAAATCGCCACGGCCAACCCGGCAACCTCGGCGCGGGATGACCTGATCAACTTCATCCACGGCTACGACTCCTATGACGACAACGGCAATCTCAACTGGACGGAAAAGCGCGATTTCGTCCTTGGCGACATCCTCCATTCCGTGCCGCTGGTGGTCGACTACAACGGGCCTACGGCGGTAGACCCGAACCGGCATATCTTCTTTGGTTCCAACGACGGGATGCTGCACTGCATCTCGGATGTCGACGGGAGTGAGGAGTGGGCATTCTTGCCGCCGGATGCGCTGCCGCGATTGAAGCTCTTCCAGGAGGGGGCGTCACACCCCTATTTCATCGATGGGTCGGTGAAGCTCTACCAGGAGCGGGATTCGACGGGGGTGATCACCAAAGCGATCATTATCTTCGGCGAACGGGCGGGGGGAGACAACTACTATGCCCTCGACGTGACCACACCCTCGGCACCCCGTTTTCTCTGGCGGATCAACAGCGCGACGGCGGGACTTTCCGAGCTCGGACAGACTTGGTCCGAGCCGGTGGTGGCAACGATAAGGAAAAAAGATGCCAGCAACAACCCAACCTCCTACCAGGCGATCATCTTTGCCGCCGGCTTCGACCCGGCCCAGGCCAACAACACGGCGGTAACCGTCTCGGCCAAGGGGAGGGGGATCTTCATGGTCAACCTCTTTGACGGGACGCCCCTTGCGAGCTTCCTGCACAGTGCGACAAACGGTCTCGACTATGCCATGCCGAGCAACATCACGGCAGTGGACCGGAATGCGGATGGAGTGGTCGACCGGGTTTATGTCGGCGACGTGGGGGGAAATCTCTGGCGCTTTGCCGCTCCCACCGGAGACGACAGTCTGGTGGACAACTGGGTCATCCGGGAGCTCTTCGCCTCCAATCCCGGTGCCGACGGCAGCGGCGGCCGCAAGATCTATTATCAGCCTGAGATCGCCTTCCAGAACGGCTATGATTATCTCTTCTTTTCTACCGGCGATCGGGACAACCCCCGGTCGACCACCGCCGTCGACCGGCTTTACGGCGTCAAGGATTTTAACCCGGCGAGCGGTTTCGCTACCGTCACGGAGAGCACCCTGACGGACCAGACAGGGGTGGTCAGCACTTCGACGACGCCCGCGGGAGGGAACGGCTGGTACATTCGTCTCACTGCGGCGAGCGGGGAAAAGTCTCTGGCCGCTCCGGTTCTGTTCAATAAATATGTCCTGTTCGATTCGTTTCTCCCAAATAACGCCATCTGTGACATCGGCGGGGGGGCAAAGCTTTATGCTGTCAGTTATTTGACTGGACTTTACACCCGCTACGTCCTCGGTAACGGGATTCCCACCGAGCCGGTGCTGGTGGTCCGCCCGGTGGGGACTACGGCCTTCGTCGGTGCTGGTGGAGGGGTGGTCAATCTATCTTCCCTCACTGTTGACGCAACGGGGCCGAACAGTACCCCGATTTCAACTATTTTCAATTTTGTCACCGGGATTATCCCAATCTCGTGGCGGGAGGTCTTCTGATGTCTGTGATAAAGAGAGCGGTCACCTTCGGGGGCTTTGCTTATTTGCTTCTCTCGGCCTCTGTCGTTTTCTGCCAGGACCTTCCATCCCTGGCCCAGTTGGGAACAAGCATGGAGCAGCTCATAACGCCTGAAACCCATGAGGGTGTCATCATGGAGGTGTATGCCAATAACCGCTTCTCGATGCGAGAGAAAACATACCTTATCCTCAAGGAGACTGAAGTTGGGGGCGTTCCGGCGGGAAAGGCATCGTTTAGACTCAGGAAAGGGCAGAAGGTCAAGGCGGTTGTCTACCGACTGAAAAGCAAGGCTTACTTTGTCTCCGATCTCACCCTGGAGTAGCATTGCCATGGGAAAACCGAATACCCCAGCGTCGCAGCGTGATGCCCTTCGTAGAAAACTCGCGCTGTCACTTGCCGGAATCCTTGTTGCGTCGTTAGCCGTCCTGACTGTAATCACATGGCCCTACAACCCGGTCGGAAGGATGATTTACAAGGTTCTTGGCAAAGAACTCCCCCCGACGCGTTCAGAAGAGTTAGGGAATATCAAACGGTTTCTTGCGGCTCGAAGAAAACTCGACAAGAAGGAGTATGCGCAGGCTTTCGAAGATCTCGACTATCTTCGTACACATGCCGGAACCTCTTTTACCTTCTTCAAGGAGGTATACCTTTATCTTGGCTACATCTACGAGATAAGGGGAGATCTTGCTGGCGAAGAGCGCTTATACCATGAGCTTGCCGGAAGGGACAGAGTGTTCGCCCGGTTCATGGATGGCCTGTACAATTTTCGCCACGGCCGGCTTGACGAGGCCCGGAAAGCGCTAAGCGAGGCAGTTGCTTTAGATGACAGGTTGAACCGTCTTGGCAAGTACCGCGGAATTGCGATCAAGACGCTTGAAAAGCTGGATAAGGGTCGACGGGACGTACGATAAGAAGTGTTCTGTCAGATCACACAAATTTTGACCCGAACTGACCAAAACTGTCAGCGGATGACGGTGCGAATAATGCGAGCTTGTCTATGCTGGCTGAATTTTTCAGGAGTTAGACGTTTTTGTTGACATTGTATGTACAGGTTTGAATTTTGCAGAGAACCAAAGAAATACTTTGAAATACGTGATACACGACAAGACTAAACCACCCGCGAGGGTGGGGCGGAAAGCCCAAGGGTCTCACCGAGACAGCCGGGATGCCGAAATATCGCTCCGATACGAGGCCCCGGCTTTTCTTGTTTCCGGATGCTGACGATGCGCGATTTGCGGATGAGGTGGAGGAATATGCAGAAAAACCTCTCAAGTTTTGCTTCGATACAGCCGATGGGGTTACTGTTTGAAGCAATTGTGCCAAAAAGGTTTCAATTCCTTTCAACTTCGACTAATTTCTTGACATATATTTCAATTTCAGTAAAGTTCGCCCTAAACTGCCTGTTCTTATGGGATTATGTGATGAAATGCCGAAATAATGTAAGAAGAATCAGGGAGGAGAGGCTCATGAGCAAAGCTGAGCTGGCTCGTCTTGCCGGCGTCTCTCCTGCTACAATCGAGCGCATCGAACGCGGCGAGGAGTGCCGTATGGAAACCAAGAGAAAGATACTTCTTGCTCTTGGTTTTTCTTTGTCGGAGAGGGAACAGGTCTTCCTCAACTAACCAGGTGAACGGGAACCATCTATGTTTTTCTCTAAGAAAAAGGACTTGATCGGCATAGATATCGGCTCCAGCTCGGTGAAGCTCATGCAGCTGAAAGAGCACAAGGGAGTCTATCAGCTTCTCAACGTGGGCATTGTGCCACTGCCGCCGGAGGCGATAGTCGACAATACCCTCATGGACAGCTCTTCCGTGGTTGAAGCGGTCAAAAGCCTGGTCAAGAGCCTGGATGTGAAGGTGAAGGAGGTGGCTTGCTCCATCTCGGGCAACACGGTCATCATTCGCAAGATCAAACTCCCCGCTATGCCGGCCGACGAGCTGGAGGACCAGATTCAGTGGGAGGCCGAGCAGTATATCCCCTTCGACATAAACGATGTGAATATCGACTTCCAGATTCTGGAACCCGACGAGGAAGATCCTTCCCGCATGGACGTGCTCCTGGTGGCGAGCAAGAAGGAGATCGTCAACGATTATGTAAACGTATTCACCGAGGCGGGTCTCAAGCTGATGGTGGTTGATGTCGACTCGTTCGCCGTTCAGAATGCCTTTGAACTGAACTACGAAGCAGGTCCGGAAGAGGTGGTGGCCCTGATCAACATCGGCGCCAACGTCCTGAATCTGAACATCGTGAAGGGAGGGATTTCGCTGTTCACCCGCGATGTGCAGATGGGAGGGAACCTCTTTACCGAGGAGATCCAGAAGCAGCTCGGCCTCAGCAGCGATGAGGCCGAGCAGGTGAAGATCACCGGCAATTACCCCGACAAGGGGCGGTTGCAGGACGTCATCGCCAAGGTCAACGAGACCCTTGCCATCGAGATGCGTCGTTCCCTTGATTTCTACAATACAACGGCCGGCGAGGGGAAGATAGGCAAGGTGTATCTGAGCGGCGGTGCCGCCAAGACATCGTCTCTCTCCGAGGTCGTGCAGAACAAACTCGGTCTGCCGGTTGAAATGATGGATCCCCTTCGGAAAATTGTCAGCAGCGAAAAGGAGTTCGACCCCGAATATCTCCGGGAGATCGGTCCGTTCGTTACCGTTGCCGTGGGACTGGCCACAAGGAGGGTTGGAGACAAATGGTAAGGATCAACCTTCTCCCTGTCAGGTTGTCAAAGAAAAAGGAGACGGCAAAACAGCAGATGCTGATTCTCCTTGTCTCTGTTCTGGTCGTCCTCGTCGCCGGTCTTGGCCTGTTCGGCTATGCGCAGGCGCGCATCAAGGCGACTACGGAGGAGATTTCCCGTGCTGAAAACGATCTTGCCCAGTTGAAGGTAAAGATCGGCGAACTGGAAAACCTCAAAAAGCTCAAGGATGCGGTCACCAAAAAACTTGATGTGCTCGCCCAGCTCCGCAAGGGGAAGACGGGGCCGGTGAAGAGACTGGCTGTCATCAGCGACTCGACACCGGACAAGCTGTGGCTGACCAAGTATGCCGAAAGCGGTCCGAACGTGTCCATCGGCGGGATTGCCGTCGATGAAGATCTGATTGCGGCGTTCATGAGGAATCTCCAGGCCTCCGATGAGTTTGGGAACGTGGAACTCGTCGTTTCGGAGCAGACCGAGATCAGCGGCGTGAAGGCCAAGCGTTTTGAGGTTACCTGCTCTCTGAAGTCGTACAAGAAAGAAGAGCCGGCCCCGCAGAAAAAATAGCCCGGTTGAGGACTTCCCATGGATCCGAGAATTGACAAGCTGCTGAAGCTGCCCAAGAAACAGAAGATCGCCCTGCTGGTCGCCGTTGTCGCGATTGAAGCGGCGGCGCTTTACCTGGGGCTCTGCCAGCCGAAGCAGAAGGAGCTGCAGGAGCTTCGGGCGAAACTGGACGGGGTGCAGACGGAAGTTCAGGAAAAGCAGAAGATTGCCAACAACCTCCCGAAGCTGAAGAAAGAATACCAGCAGCTGCAGAAGGAACTGGAACATGCCCTCACCGAACTGCCGAACCAGAAAGAGATACCGTCGTTGCTGACCAGCATCACCAGCGTCGGCAAGAATGCGGGTCTGGATTTTCTCCTGTTCAAGCCGCGGCCCGAAGTACCGAAGGACTTCTATGCCGACGTCCCGGTCGATATCTCGGTCTCCGGGTCGTTTCACAGTGTTGCCAATTTCTTCACAGCGGTGGGGAACCTTCCGCGCATCGTGAATATCACGGATGTCTCCTTTGCGGATATCAAGTCTTCGGGGGGGCGCACTTCGGTCCGGGTCAACTGCCTGGCAACCACCTTCCGTTTCCTCGACAAGAAAGAGACCAAGGATGAGAAGAAAAAGTAACTCTCTGTGGATTCTGGCACCGGTGTTTGCTCTGCTGGCGGTTTCGGGGGGGTGCAAGAAGGAAGAGGTGCCGCCTCCGCAGCCTTCACCCGCCGGGGCGCCGGCTCCGCAGGCCAAAACCCCGATTCAGAAGCAGGCTTCATCCGCAAGGCCGGCGGTAGCGGTCTCGCCCCAGCTTGATTTCACCAACCGCAAGGACCCGTTCAAGCCGTTCATCGAGCCGAAGAGCGTGGCAAAGGAAGCACCGGCGGCGAAGAGGGGCCGGGCGGTCGGTCTCCTCCCGATCCAGAGCTATGCCGTCGAGCAGTTCAAGGTTTCCGGGATCATCGTCGGGCTGAGGGAGAACAGGGCCTTGATCATCGACCCGGCCGGAAAAGGGTACGTGGTCAAAGTGGGGATGAGTATCGGTAACAACAACGGAGTCATCACCAGGATTGCCCCTTCGTACATTGAAGTTTCGGAACGATTCCGGGCCGAGAACGGCAAAATGACAAAGAGGACGGTCAAGCTCTCTCTTTCCAAGAAACTGTAAGGAGATTCCCCCATGAGAATCGAGATGAACATACCCCTTAGCATCGCGTCATTTGCCCTGATGGCGGTCTTGTCCGGCTGCGCCGGTGTCGGCCCTTCTCCGAAGGGGGGGGATCTGGTCGAGCAGGCCAAGGCTTCGGTCCTGCAGGATGTGCGGATTTCAGGTGAGGGGAAAAGGACCCTGGTGGCGATCGCCACCGACCGGCCGGTCGCCTATACCTTCTACATGAGCGAAAACCCCACGATGGCCGTGGTTGATCTTGCCCAGGTCGATCCGGGATCGGTTCACTTCCCGCTGGAGGTGAACAAGGGTGCCGTCAAGAAGATCGAGGCGGTGCGCCAGGGAGAGGGAGGGACGGCGATGACCCGCCTGGAACTCTACCTGGCGAAGGGGGCGGATGTGACCGCGGCCCCCGATCCCAGCGACAAGAGAACTCTTCTGGTGACGGTAACCGCAGCCGAAGAGGTTCCTCCCGTGGCGGCCGCGACTCCGGCAGTCGAGGCGAAGACGGATACGCAGCAGGCGCTTGAGAAAACGAAACCTGCGGTTGCGGCGGCTTCGGCGGCAGTAACCCCGGTGCCGGCAGAAACTTCGGCAACTCCGGCTGAAGGCGCGAAGCAGCATGCCGCACCGGCACAGGCTGGTGCAAGCACGGTCACGGCAATCACTTCCGGGGACAATACCCTTGAGATCCAGGTCTCCGGCGGTGTGACGGAGTTCAAATCGTTCCGCCTCTCGAAGCCAGACCGGCTGGTCGTCGATATCATGGGGGCGAAGGCGGGAATAGAGGCGAAGGTCGTTCCTCTGGACAGCCTTGGCGTCGGAACGGCGCGCATCGGGGCCTATCCCGAAAAGGTGCGGATCGTATTCGATTCCGCGCGCGGCCCGTTACCGCAACTGACTGTCGAAAAGAGTGAAGCCGGGCTGAAGATCGTTCCGGTTGCCGGCGCGTCCGAGACGGCCAAGGCTGTCCAGGTTTCTCCACCGGCCCCCTCGGTTTCGAAACCTGAGAAAAAAGCCGTTTCTCCAGCCGCAGCGAAAGCAGAACCTGCCCCGAGGGTAGCAAAACAGCCGGAGGTAAAGCACGCGGCCCGGGAGCATGCTGCCGTCGAGTCGATCGATTTCAGGGTGGACAATGGCGTGTCGCGTCTTCTCGTCTCGGTTTCCGGCGGCTGCGATGCCGAAAAGCCGGTCGGGACCGCCGACGGTCTGGCCCTGACCCTCAAAAACTGCACCCTCCCCGTCAAGTGGCAGCGCTTCCTCGACACAGGCGCCTTTGCCACTGTGGTCCAGAGGGTGACCCCGTACCAGGTGAAGACCAAGGGACGCAGCGACGTCAAGGTCCAGGTGAAGATGCGCCAGAGCGCCCCCTTCGAGCTTTCGCGCCGCGGAAACGTGATCGCCCTCGAAATCAAGAACCCGGCGGGACTCGAATCCGCCGCCGTGGAGAAGGAGCTGGCGGGGCCCGCCGGTCAGGCAATGCCCCAGACAATGCCAATAACGACCGAGGCCAAGCCGACCCAGAAAGTCTATACCGGCCGCCGCATCACCCTTGAGTTCTCCGATGCCGACATCAGGAAGATCTTCCAACTCATCGCCGAGGTGAGCAATCTCAACTTCCTGGTGGGCGACGACGTGACCGGCACCATCAGTATCAAGCTGGTAAACGTCCCCTGGGACCAGGCGCTGGATGTCATCCTCGAGAACAAGGGGCTCGGGATGCAGCGCGAGGGAAATATCGTCCAGATCAGGCCGAAGTCCAAGATCCAGACCTTGGCCGACGAAGAGCAGGCGATGAAGAAGGCCAAGGAAAAGGCCATGGAGCTTGAGACCAGTGTGTTTGATATCAATTTTGCCTCGGCAAGCGACGTGGTCACCCAATTCAACGCCCTCAAGAGCGACCGCGGTACGATCACGCAGGATGCCCGGACGAACAGGGTGATTGTCAAGGATATCGCACCGGCCATCGAGGAGATGAAATTTCTCCTCAAGAATCTCGACATCCCGGAAAAGCAGGTTCTGATCGAGTCGCGCATTGTTGAAGCTACCTCGACGTTTACCAGGGATCTTGGCGTGCAGTGGGGGATTCACTATAAAGACGGTACTGCTTCGCTGTTCGGGATAAACAAATTCGATACCGGGTTTGGGGGGATCGTGACGCCACCACCGTCGTCAGGCTTCTCCGATCCCGCAAGCGCCGGAGGTGCTGTTGGCATTTCCTTCGGGAAGCTTACCAGTAACGTCCAGGTCGATCTCCGTCTCTCTGCTGCTGCCACAGCCGGTCTGATAAAGATCGTATCATCGCCGAAGGTCGTTACCCTCAACAACAAAGCCGCCAAAATCTCCCAGGGCCAGTCGATTCCGTACCAGACGACGTCCGCGGAGGGGACCAAGACCGAATTTGTCGAGGCTGCACTCACCCTTGAGGTAACCCCCCACATCACGGCTGATGGCAGCATCCTCATGAAGATCAAGGCCTCGAACAACTCCGCCGGCACCGGCACCCCGCCACCGATCAACAAGAAGGAAGCCACCACCGAACTGTTGGTTAAAAATGGGGAGACAACGGTCATTGGGGGTATATATGTGGATAGCGATACCGAGTCGAATCGCGGCGTGCCATTCCTGATGGATATCCCCTTGTTGGGGTGGATGTTTAAGTCCAATACCAAGAATAAGATCAAGACGGAGTTGCTGATTTTTATTACCCCTAAGCTTGTAAGTTGATGAGAGGAGGAGATGATGATTCGGACTTTGGTTAAATGTGTTGCCTTGGCGGGGGTTGCCTTCCTTGCTGGCTGTGGCAGCGAAGGAGGCAGCGGCGGTGGGCCGACCACATATCTTACGGTTGGTATCAAGACGGGAACGTCGTCAGCGGCGTTTGTCACCTTTTCTTCGGCGACCAAATTCAGACCTGGCACACTCTCATTTGTGGTTAATTCTAATATCTACACGGGGGTCACTCCCTCCAATGTACAAATCACGAAACAGACTCTGAACTATACTCCTCTTCCGTTCGAAACCTATTCAGGGAGTAAACAGCGAATGTCTCCGACGTTCACTACTCTCCCAGTGGTTAATCCCGTCCCTCTACTAATACCAGGGGGAAGTAACGGTGGACTTGATAACTATCCGGTGTTCAGTGCAAATGAGTTCGCTGAACTGGCGCCGCTTACCATAGGGGACCCTCGTTATTCGGGAAAACTTTTGCGGTATCAATTGGATATGAAATTCGAAGGATATGAAGTACAGACTAATGAACCTGTTTCGGGTACAATAAATTCGTTGATACAAGTTATGACCCCATAGAAAGTTGCCGCATTAATGCAGTTTTTCTTGAGGGCAGACATATCGTCTGCCCGACTTTTTTAAAAGGAATGGTTATGTTTCGTTACTTAACCGCGGGCGAATCCCACGGCCCGCAGCTGACGGCGATTCTTGAAGGAGTGCCGGCAGGGCTGAAACTGTCCGAGGAATTGATCAACAGGGACCTGGCGCGCCGGCAGGGAGGGTATGGCCGCGGCGGCAGGATGAAGATCGAGCGGGACGAGGTGCAGATCCTCTCCGGCGTCCGCTGGGGGGAGACCATCGGTTCACCCGTAACCCTCGTGGTGAGGAACCGGGACTGGCCGAACTGGGAAGAGAAGATGTCGCCCCACGAGCGGCATAGCGACGAGACGATCCGGGTAACCCGTTCGCGGCCGGGGCACGCCGACCTTCCCGGGGCCATGAAGTACTACCAGCGGGATGTGCGGAACATCCTGGAACGTTCCAGTGCCCGCGAGACTGCCGTGCGGGTGGCGGTGGGGTCGGTTGCGAAGGCGTTTCTTGCGGCATTCGGCATCGAGGTGACCGGTTTCGTGTCGGAGGTTGGCGGGATCAAGGCCGAGCGCAAGCGGCTTTCGCTGGAGCGGATGAAAGAGCTGGCGGCGGGGTCGGAGCTTTTTACCTTTGACCCCAAGGCCGAGGAGCAGATGAAACGCTTTATCGACGGTGCCAAGGATGCGGGAGACACGGTCGGCGGGGTGGTGGAAGTCGTCGTGTCGGGGGTGCCGGTCGGGCTCGGCAGCCACGTGCAGTGGGATCGAAAGCTTGACGCCCGTCTTGCCATGGCGGTCATGAGCATCCAGGCGATCAAGGGGGTGGAGATCGGCATGGGCTTCGAGGCGTCCAGACGGCCGGGTTCCCGGGTCCATGACGAAATCTATTACGACTCGGCCAGGATAGCCCGCGGCGAGTCGTCGGGGTTCTTCCGCAAGACCAACAACGCCGGCGGGATCGAAGGGGGAATTTCCAACGGGGAAGAGATCGTCGTCCGGGCCGCCATGAAGCCGATCCCGACCCTCTACAAGCCGCTTCGGTCCGTGGATCTGCTGACCAAGGAGCCGTTCGAGGCAACCGTCGAGCGTTCGGATTGCTGCGCGGTGCCGGCGGCGGCCGTGGTGGCCGAGTCGGTGGTCGCCGTGGAGATTGCCAACGCGGTTCTGGAAAAATTCGGCGGCGATTCCATGGCGGAAGTGCGCCGCAACTACGAATCCTACCTTGAGTATCTCCGCGCGTTCTAGCATGAGGAACGTCATTCTCACCGGATTCATGGGGAGCGGCAAGAGCACGGTCGGGCAATGTCTCGCAATGCGGCTCGGCAGCCGCTATCTCGATCTCGACGCGCTCATCGTTTCGCAGGCGGGGGGCTCGATCAACGACATCTTCGCCCGATACGGCGAGCCGCATTTCCGACAGCTTGAGACCGAGGCGATCCGGAGCATTTCCGCCTGCGACGGTCTCGTCGTTTCCACCGGGGGAGGTGCGGTGATCTCGCCGGTCAACCGGGAACTCCTCCACGCCGCCGGCGTCGTCGTCAACCTCACGGCGAGCATCGAGGAAATCGCCGCCCGCCTTGCAAACGACACCGAGAGGCCGCTGCTCAGGGAGGGGAGGTCGCCCGAGCGGATCGCCGCCATGCTGGCGGAGCGGGAGCCGATGTACGCCGACGCGGACTTGAGGATTGACACCACCGGCAAAAGCGTGGAAGATGTGGTGGCCGAAATTGCTCGTTTTCTGGAAGCGAAGGGGTAAGGGTGGAGACGCTACGGGTCAGTCTTGGGAAAAGGAGCTATGACATCCGCGTCGGAGGAGGAATCCTCGACGGCGTGGGAACAATCTGCCGTGATCTGGGGCTTGGCCGCCATGCTGCCGTCGTCACCAACACGACGGTCGGGCCGCTCTACTACGAGCGCGTTGCCGTCTCCCTGGCCGCTGCCGGCTTTACCCCCTGCCGCATCGAGGTCCCCGACGGCGAGGAGTACAAGAACAGCGCGATCCTGAACGGCATTTATGATGAGCTTATTGCTGCCGGCCTGACCCGCGACGCGTTCATTGTGGCGTTGGGCGGGGGGGTGGTGGGTGATATGGCCGGTTTTGCCGCCGCCACCTTTTTGCGCGGCGTGCCGTTCGTCCAGGTGCCGACCACGCTCCTGGCCCAGGTCGACAGCAGTGTCGGCGGGAAAACCGGGATCAATCACCCCCGCGGGAAGAATCTGATCGGCGCCTTTTACCAGCCGCGGGGGGTGGTCATCGACGTGGAAACCCTTGCCACCCTCCCGGAGCGGGAGTACCTCGGGGGGATGGCGGAGGTCGTGAAGTACGGGGCGGTTCTCGACCCCGAGTTCTTTTCCTTTCTCGAGAGCAATGCGTCCCGCCTCCTGGCGCGCGAGCGGGACCCCCTTGTCAGGGTCATCGGAAGGTCGGTGGGGCTCAAGGCCATGGTGGTGGAGAAGGACGAGTGCGAAGCGGGGCTGCGCGCCGTTCTCAACTACGGCCATACCCTCGGGCATGCCGTCGAGACGCTGACCGGTTACACCCGTTTTCTCCACGGGGAGGCGGTGGCCATCGGCATGGTGCAGGCGGCGAAGGTGGCCGAGGCGCGCGGGTTGGCGACGCCGGCGGACACCCGGCGCATCGTTTCGCTCCTCGGGGCTCTGGGGCTGCCGACGGAACTTCCGGAATTCTCCGCCGCCGAGTATCGCGAGGCGCTGCTGCGGGACAAGAAATCGCGCGACGGGGGGCTTGACTTCGTGCTCAACCGGGGAGTCGGCGATCATGCGATCGTAAGACTTTCCGACCTTTCCGAGGTACTGGAAACATGCGGCATCGGGAGGTGACCGTGGGCAACGAGACAGAATCTTTCTGGAGCGACATCAAGCGGTACGAGGATATCCTCGGCCGGGATGCGGGATCGTATTGTTTCGCCCCCCTTTCCGAACTCTATCGCAGGGTCGGGCTCCTTGACGATGCCATCAGCACCGCCCGCAAGGGGATCGAGCTCCACCCCGAGTATGTGGGTGGCTATATGGCCCTCGGAAGGGCCTGCTTCGAAAAGGGGGAAAAGGCCGAAAGCCGCCAGGCATTCGAGAAGGTAGTTCGCGTGACACCCGACAATCTGATGGCTCAGAAGCTTCTGAGCCAACTCTACCTGGGTGCCGGCGAGGCCGAGAGGGCCCGCGCAAGTCTCGAGGCGGTCCTCGTTCTGAACCCCGAAGACCTGGAGAGCAAGATCGCCCTCGAAGCGCTGACCCGCGCGGCAGATCGGGAGTTTCAGCCCGATGACGAACTTTTTCCCGGCGGTGAGGAGAGGGGGGAGAGCGGGGACGGTGGAGAGGTCATGGACGAGTTTCTCCTCGAAGAGGCCGAGATCGTCGAGGAGCTGACGGATGAGCTCTTTGACGGGGAACTGCCGGTGGATGATACGGAGGCGGCGGAGGATGCGCTGACTGCGGGCGGGGAAGCGGCAGGGCCGGAAGAGGGGGGAGTTCCCCTGGCATCGGCGACCATCGCCGAATTGTACGTCTCCCAGGGGTTCCTGAAAAAGGCGCTGAAGATCTACCGTGATCTCTCCGATGCCGATCCTGACAATATCGAGCTGAGAGACAGGCTCGTGGAGCTCAAGCTCCGGATTGACGAGGACGAGGCCCGGGCCAGGGAAAATGCACTCTCCGAAACGGTGATCCCGGATTTTCCGTTTGATAAGGATGCAGTGTCGTCTCAGCCGCTGGCCGAGCCATTGCCGGAGGTAGCCGAAAGAGATGTGGTGACCACGCTGGAAGGGTGGCTCGAAAACGTCGGGAGGATGCGCGCATGCCGTTCAGGGAAACGCTGAAGGGGCTCGTCGAAAGCGTCGACGGAGGGCTAGGGGCGGTCATCATGGGGTATGACGGCATCGCCATCGATCAGTTTCTGGTGGATGATGCCGGCATGGACCTGCACCTGATGGCCGTTGAGTACGCAACCGTCATCAAGGAGGTAAAACGGACGGTCGAGGTGCTCGGCACCGGAGACATGGAAGAGGTGACGGTCAACACCGGCCGGACGCGGATACTTGTGCGGACCATCAACGACGACCTGTTCCTGCTTCTGACCCTCCACCACGACGGCAATTGCGGCAAGGGTCGCTATCTTCTGCGTCGCGCCACGCCGCTCTTGCGTGACAGCCTTTCCTGAGCCGTCGCTTCTCTTGTCGGCAGATTTCGATGATCGAGGACCCATCCCATGAAGATACTGGTTGTGCATGGCCCTAACCTGAATATGCTCGGCCGGCGGGAGCCGGGCATTTACGGCACGGTTACCCTCGACGGCATCAATGAGGCACTTTCGCGACTGGCGCTGGAGCTGGGGTGCGAGCTGGCCTTTTTTCAGTCGAATTCCGAAGGGGCACTGATCGATGCGATTCAGGGGGCGGCCGACAGCTGCGACGGTATCCTGATCAACCCCGCCGCCTACACCCATACGAGCGTTGCCATCCGCGATGCCCTTGCGGCAGCCGCCCTCCCGGCGGTGGAGGTGCATCTCTCCAATATCCATCGCCGCGAACCGTTTCGCCACGTGAGTCTCAGCGCACCGGTGGCGGTCGGTCAGATTGCCGGATTCGGCCTGGAGAGTTATCTGCTGGGGCTGCGCGCCCTTTTTAGTCACATTGAAAAAGAGATTGTCACAAAGGCGTGATCATGCTAAAAGACAGGTTCGTCAAGGCCCGGGGATTCGCGGAAAAACACGAGGTTGATGCCATCGTGTTTTTTAGCATGAGCAACGTGCGCTATCTCTCGGGCTTTACTGGCAGTGATGGGGCAATCGTCCTCGGCATGGATGGTGCGTGGTTTCTGACCGACTCGCGCTACACCACCCAGGCATCCCTGGAGGTGGTCGGGATCGAGACGATCGAGTACCGGACCAAGCTAGACGGTATTGCCTCCCTGGTTTCCGAACGGGGATTTCGTCGGCTCGGTTTCGAGGCCGAGCAGACAACGGTTGCGACGCTGAATGCCCTTGCGGAGAAGCTGCCGGCGGTCGAACTGGTGGCGGTTGGCGAAGAGCTTTCCCTCCTGAGGCTGGTCAAGAACTCCCGCGAGCTGGAGGTTCTCGGGGAGGCCGCACGGATCGCCTCCGAGACGCTGTTGGCCTCCCTTGCCTCGCTTGGGCCGGGGATTACGGAGCGTGACTATGCGCTGGAGCTCGAATTCGCCATGCGGCGTGCAGGGGCCGACGACAAGTCGTTCGATTTCATCGTCGCCTCGGGGGAGCGGGGGGCCCTTCCCCACGGCAGAGCCAGCGACAAGGTCATCGAGCGCGGAGAGCTGGTCACCATAGATTTCGGCGCCGTCTACGGCGGATATCATTCCGACGAAACCGTAACGGTGGCCGTCGGCGAGGCCGATCCCCGACAACGGGAAATCTACGGCATTGTCAAAGATGCCCATGACCGGGCGCTGGCGGCGGTGAGGCCGGGAGTCGCGTTCCGGGAGCTCGATTGTCTTGCGCGCGATTACATAGCGGAGAAGGGATACGGTCCTTATTTCGGGCACGGCCTCGGCCACGGCGTGGGACTTGACGTCCACGAGAAACCGGTCGTTTCCCCCCGCGGCGAGGGGGTCGCGGAGGAAGGAATGGTTTTCACCATCGAGCCGGGAATCTATATCCCAGGGTGGGGGGGAGTGAGGATCGAGGATACGGTCGTCGTGACGGCCGACGGTTTTCGGCTCCTGACGCGGGTCCCCAAGGAGCTCATGACGGTGTAATGCCTGCTCCGCCTTCCCGCCCGGGCGGGAAGACGGGGAGTACAATTACGGAAAAAGGAGAGGACGGAATGGACATCAAGGATCTCAAATCGCTTATAAAGATGGTCACCGAAACCGATATCACGGAGTTCGAGCTCGAGGCGGCTGAAGAGAAGATCCGCATCGTGCGCGGCTCCCAGCAGATCGTGCAGTACCAGGCGCCGCAGCCGGTCATTGCCATGGCCCAGCCGGCCCCGCCGGCCGCGGCGGCACCCGCTCCGGCCGCTGCCGCACCTGTCGCTCCCGCCGCGGCGCCGGCGGCAGCGGGGAAAGAGATTGCCTCTCCGATCGTCGGCACCTTCTACCGGGCGCCGGCCCCCGATGCGGCTCCCTACGTCGAGGTGGGGCAGGTGGTGGAGAAGGGGCAGGTCCTCTGCATCGTCGAGGCGATGAAGCTGATGAACGAGATCGAGGCCGAGTTCCGCTGCAAGATCGTCCAGATCTGCAAGGAAAACGCCCAGCCGGTGGAGTTCGGCGATCCCCTTTTCATCGTCGAGCCTATGTGAGCATTGGGCGCCAGGCTGCAGGCTAAAGGCTGAAGGGAAACCTACCTGCCCTGCTAGCCCTCGGACTTCAGCCTCCAGCCTTCAGTCTTCAGCCTTTTTCGTACGGAGATCTTACATGTTCCACAAAGTACTCATCGCAAACCGCGGGGAGATTGCCCTGCGCGTGATCCGGGCCTGCAAGGAGCTCGGCATCAAGACGGTGGCCGTCTACTCCACCGCCGACAGGGAGTCCCTCCATGTGAAGCTCGCCGACGAGAGCGTCTGCATCGGTCCGGCCCCCAGTCTGCAGAGCTATCTCAATATCAACGCCATCATTGCGGCGGCGGAGCTGACCGACGCCGAGGCGATCCATCCCGGCTACGGCTTCCTTTCGGAAAATGCCGCCTTCGCCGAGATCTGCGAGAACTGCGGCATCACCTTCATCGGCCCTTCCTCTCGCAGCATGAGGGTCATGGGGGACAAGATCAGCGCCCGGCAGGCGGTGATCAAGGAAGGGGTTCCCATCCTCCCCGGCACCAAGGAGGGGGTCAACGACGTCAACGAAGCGATCAAGATCGCCAAGAAGATCGGCTTCCCGGTGATCATCAAGGCGACTGCCGGCGGGGGGGGGCGGGGCATGAAGATCGTCCATTCGCCGGCCGCCCTTCCCAACGCCTTTGCCACCGCCCGCGCCGAAGCCCAGGCGGGATTCGGAAACCCCGAGGTCTACATCGAGAAGTACTGCGAACAGCCCCGTCACGTCGAGATCCAGGTGATGGCCGACAAGCACGGCAACGTGATCCATCTCGGCGAACGCGACTGCTCCATTCAGCGCCGGCACCAGAAGATCATCGAGGAGGCGCCCTGCCCCGTAATGACGCCCGAGCTGCGCAAGGCGATGGGGGACGCCGCGGTCAAGGCGGCGAAGTCGGTCGGCTACGACAGCGTCGGCACGGTGGAGTTCCTTCTCGACAAGAACCGCGATTTCTACTTCATGGAGATGAATACCCGCGTCCAGGTCGAGCATCCGGTCACCGAGATGGTCACCGGCATCGATATCGTCCGGGAACAGATCCGCTCGGCGGCCGGCCTGAAGCTGCGCTACAAGCAGAGCGACATCAAGATCCACGGCCACTCCATCGAGTGCCGGGTCAACGCCGAGGACCCGGTGAAGTTTACTCCCTCGCCGGGGAAGATCACAGGCTATCACACCCCGGGGGGGCTCGGGGTGAGGGTCGATTCCTTTGTCTACGACCAGTACTCGGTCGTTCCGCACTACGACTCGCTCGTCTCCAAGCTGATCGTGCATGCGGACACCCGCGAGGATGCGATCCGCCGGATGGCCCGGGCCCTTGACGAGTACATCATCGAGGGGATCAAGACGACGATCCCGTTCCACAAGCGGATCATGGCCAACAAGGATTTCATGGAAGGAAACATCGACACCGGTTTCCTGGAGAGGATTGTGCTGGAGTAGCGTATGGATTTCCCGGAGGAGTTGAAGTACAGCAAGGAGCATGTCTGGGTCCGCGTCGAGGGAGATCGGGCCGTTATCGGTATCAGTGATTACGCCCAGGAGACCCTTGGCACCATCAGCGCCGTGGAGCTCCCTTCCGTAGGGGACGAACTGGAGCAGGACGATTCCTTCGGCTCGGTGGAGGCACGCAAAACGGCGGCCGAACTCTACGCGCCGATCAGCGGCGAGGTGATAGAGGTCAATGACGAGCTAGAAGCCTCTCCGGAGACCATCAACGACGACCCCTACGACGCGGGGTGGATCGCCATCGTCTCCCTGGACGATCCGGAGGAGCTGAAGTCCCTCATGTCGGCAGAGGATTATGCCGATTACGTATCGGTTGCCGAGGAGGAAGAGTAGCCGACGGTCTGTCGAAGTCACGGTTAGCAAAGGCGAGATTGTCATCTCGCCTTTGTTTTTGTCGGCATCCCGCGCGGGGCGTCTCGCCGGGGCCGGCGTTTCTCCATATCTTTAGGGGGAGCACATGTCACTTACCATCGGTCAGATCGTATACGCCAACTGTACACCCATTTTCTCGGCCCTCCAGAATTCTTTCGACTGCTCCGGCTACCGCTTTGTCCGCGGAGTGCCGTCCCATCTGAACCGTCTCCTGGCGACGGGCGAGATCGACGTCTGTCCGTCTTCGTCCATCGAATACGGCAAGCATTCCGACCGCTACCTGATCCTTCCCGACCTCTCCATCAGTGCCGTCGGCGCCGTGAAGAGCGTTTTTCTCTTCTCCATGGTCCCCATCGAGGAGCTCGATGGCGCGGCAATCGGCATGACAACAGAGTCCGATACCTCGGTGGCGCTGCTGCGGATTATCCTTGCCACATTCTATGGTTTTGTCAATCGGTTCGAACGGACGCACCTCGAGATCGCCACGGCGCTGGAGCATTTTCCGGGACTGCTGCTGATCGGAGACAATGCCCTGAAGGGGAGCCTGACGCACAGGGGTTACAAGGTTTATGACCTGGGAGAACTGTGGCACCGCTTCACGGGGCTTCCGTTCGTCTTCGCGCTATGGCTTGTCCGACGCGACACCGTCGCCAGATTCCCGTCCGAAGTTGCCAGACTCAGTGCCGATCTGATCCGCGCAAAGCAGCTGGCTTACGACTCGTACCCGCTCATTGCCGAAAGCGCCGCCGAGCGGGCGTGGATTGACCAGGCCCGCCTGGTCGATTACTGGCGGACCATTTCCTACGATCTGACTCCGCATCATATCGAGGGGGCGCGTCGCTTCTTCTCCCATGCTTCCGACCTGGGGCTTTTGCCATCGATTCCGGAAATTGAGGTGTACAGTGGAGTCAGTGGCACATGATTTGCTTTGAGTGTTTTCATGAACTCGAATGCAAAAGCGACGGTACGTTGGTTTGACGCCCTGACGCAACGAATTGCCCTGGTCAGACAGGGTATGAAGGCGCGGGAATCCGAAAAAATCGAAGATCTCAAAAGCCGCATCCGACTCGTGGTCAGGACCCGCTGGCTCCTGCTCTGTTTCATCGGCATCTACTGTGTCGTCGCTGCGAGCTTCTTTTCGCTGAGCCGGTTCGGACTATTTTTGTCACATTCCCAGGCAGTAACCCTCGTCGCTTCCCTCGTCGCGGTCATTACCTACAATCTGGCCCTGCATCGCAATATCGTCACACTCTCCCCCTATTTCCGCCTTCTTATCCCGCTCCAGGTGATCCTCGACCTGCTGCTCGTCACGGTTCTGGTCCATTCGAGCGGCGGTGCCGCAAGCTGGTTCTGGCCGGTCTATCTTATCGTGACGATAGAAGCGTCCTTTCTGATCGATACGCAGCGTGAAGTCTGGCTGATCGGCGCGATCGGGGGGATTTTCTACGGTCTGCTGCTGGTCCTGGAATACTGGTCCCTCGTCCCGAACGTTCCGATGCCATTCGTGGCGGCCGAGATCCATCATGATCCCCTCTATCTCCTCCTGAGCTGGCTCTGGGTCGCATTGCTGAATGCCGCGGTTGCGGTCATCGGCTCCTATTTCATGGCATTGGTCCGGCGCGAGTCGGATGCCGTCAGGGAGAGCGAGGAACGGCTCGCGTCGTTCCTCGACTCGGCCAACGACCTGATCATGAGCATCACCACCGAGGGGCGCTTTCTCTACGTCAACGCTGCCTGGAAGAAGACCCTCGGTTACGGCCTCGAAGAGCTCGAACCCCTTTCATTCTTCGACCTCGTGCACCCCGACAGCAAGGAGCAGTTCGCCATGGAACTGTGCCGTGCTGCGGCGGGGGATGCACTCAGTCCCTTCGAGAGCGTAGTTGTCGCGCGCGGGGGACGGTCGATCGTTGTCGAGGGGAATCTTACCTGCGGCAACGAGGAGGGGGAACAGTCGGTCATCTGGGGAATCTGTCGTGATATCACCGAGCGGAAGCAGGCCGAGGAGCAACTCTACCGCCTTGCCCATCACGATACCCTAACCGGGCTTCCGAACCGCATTCTTTTCCTCGACCGGCTCCAGCAGGCCAAGGCCCTCGCCACCCGGTACCACCACCAGGTTGCGGTCCTCTTCCTCGATCTGGACCGATTCAAGATCATCAACGATACCCTGGGTCACCCCTTGGGAGACAAGCTGCTTCAGAAGGTCGCCCAGAGGATTGCCGGCTGTGTCCGTGAGGTCGATACCGTGGCGCGGATCGGGGGGGATGAATTCACCATCGTGCTCGTCAACATCGATTCGATCGACGACGTAAAACGGGTCTCCCACAAGATACTGAAATCGCTGTCGGTTCCCTTCACGGTCGATACCTACGAACTCTTCATCACCACCAGCATCGGCATCACCCTCTTTCCTGCCGACGGGGAGAACATCGACACCCTCGTCAAGAAGGCGGACATTGCCATGTACCATGCCAAGGGGGAGGGGAGGAACAACTTCCAGTTCTATACCCCGCAGATGGATGAGAACGCCGACAAGCGGCTCCTGCTGGAGACGAGTCTCCGCAAGGCGCTGGATCACGGGGAATTCCGCGTCTACTACCAGCCGAAGGTCGACGTGGCCACCAAGTCCATTACCGCCATGGAGGCGCTCCTGCGCTGGGAACACCCGCAGTTGGGACTCATCTCGCCGGCGGAGTTCATCCCGCTGGCCGAGGAGACGGGGCTCATCATCCCGATCGGCGAGTGGGTGCTGCGGAGTGCATGCCTGCAAAATCGCGAATGGCTCGAACAGGGGGTGCCGCGGATGCGGGTGGCGGTCAACCTCTCCGGATTCCAGTTCCAGCAGAAGAACCTGCTGGAAATGATCACGTCGGTACTTGCGGAAACGGGCCTGGAAGCCGAGCTTCTGGAACTGGAAATAACGGAAAGCGTCATCATGCAGAACCCCGACTTTGCCGTCTCCGTGCTCAATGCCCTGAAGGAGATCGGGATCCATATTTCGATCGACGATTTCGGTACCGGCTACTCGTCCCTCGCCCACCTGAAACGCTTTTCGGTGAATACGCTGAAGATCGACAAGTCATTCGTGAGGGACGTGGAGGTGAATTCGGCGGATGCGGCCATCACCACGGCGATCATCGCCATGGGGAACAGTCTCAATCTCAAGGTCATTGCCGAGGGGGTGGAGACCGAGGGACAGTTCAGCTTTCTCTCGGAGAACAGGTGCGACGAGGTCCAGGGATTTCTGTTCAGCACCCCCATGCCCGCCGCCCAGGTGGCCGGATTTCTCCGGGAGCACCGGGGAGGCGCGGCGGGTCGGGAAACAAAAGCCGGTTAGGGTGGGAACGGATCTAGCGGGGTAAAGAGGGGACAGTCTTCAGGTAGTCATCGAGAATCCGGCGGTGATCGAAACAGAGGTGGTCGGGGAGGGTGGCGAGGGGGAAGACGACGGCGTTCGCGGCGTCGTCTGCGGCCGTCGGTGCACCGGATGCCTTGGCGATGAATACCACGGAGATATTGTGCTGCCGGGGATCGCGGGCGGGGTCGGAATAACAGCCGAGGAGCCGGAGGTTGGAGACCTCCAGCGAGGTCTCCTCGCGGGCCTCCCGGATTGCCGCGGCTTCAAGGGTCTCGCCGTAATCGACGAATCCCCCCGGCAGGGCCCACCCGCGCGGTTCGTTTTTCCGCTCGATGAGCACGATCCCCCCCTCGGTTTCGATGATGATGTCGACCGTGGGGATCGGATTGCGGTAAGCTTTCACTTTTTCCCCGCAGCGGGGGCAGGCGAGGTAGTCGAAGGGCATGGCTCCTCCTGTACAAAAAGAAAGGGGAGGAACTGGTTCCTCCCCTTTGCCGGATGCATGCTGCGGACGGCTACTTCTTCTTGCCGCCGCCACCCGAGGCCTTCTTGGATGCCTTGAGCGGGTTGATCTTGAGGTCCTCGGTCTTGATCTCGACTTTCACGTGGGTGGCGAAGTTGCAGATGCCACCGGTCCACTTCCTGTCCGGCGCCGGATAGGCGCTGCAGACCTTGCCGATGGTACCGTCGACGATCCGCTCGCACCCTTCGCAGTTTTCGATCACAACCTGGCAGGAACCGCCGGTGAATATACAACCTTGTTTTCCCCAGAAGGTACACTCGGTACCAGGAAGAACGGTTTGACACTGCATGATGAATCCTCCTAACGTCTGTGTTTTCCGTAAATCGTGTATTTTTAAATCTAGCAATTCCAAAAGAAGAAAGTCAACAGGAAAAATCCCCCCTAAAACCCCCTTGCGCTTGACTCGCCGGGGGGTCTGTATTACGCTTTTCACTGCCTTTAAATTCGGGCCTTCGCGCCTTGCCGGGGCCATTAACCATGGGAGGGAACTTATGTATCGGATTGCCTTCGGAACCTCGGGGTGGCGGGGTATTCTCTGCGAGGATTTCACTTTCGAGAACGTGAAGGTGGTGACCCAGGCCATTGCCGACCACGTGACCGCCATCGGCGAACGGGAAAAGGGGATCATCGTCGCCTACGACACCCGTTTCATGGGTGAGCGCTTCGCGAAGGAGACCGCGCGGGTCCTGGCCGGTTCCGGGATCAAGACTTATTTCTGCAAGCGCGATACCCCGACGCCGGTGGTCTCGTTCGAGATCCTGCGCCGTGGCGCCGCCGGGGCGATCAACTTCACGGCCAGCCACAACCCCCCCGAGTACAACGGGATCAAGTTCTCGCCGTCGTGGGGGGGGCCGGCCCTCCCCGAGACGACGGGGGATATCGAGCGGCGCGCCAACGAGATGCTCGGAGAGGTCTGCTACCGGGAGCTTGCCCTGGACGAGGCGCTCCGCTCCGGCCTGCTGGAGGAGATCGACCCCCGCGGGGCGTATCTCGCCGAGCTTGAGAAGAAGGTCGACTTCGCCGCCATCGCGGGGCTCGGCACCGTGGCGGTGAACGCCCTTTACGGCACCGGCCGCGGCTACCTCGACGAGCCGCTTGCGGCCCACAACGTCTCCGTCCGGAGTCTGAACATGCACCGGGATCCGTATTTCGGCGGGTTCCCGCCCGAGCCCTCCGAAAAGTACATCCAGGACTTCATCGGACTGGTAAAGGGGGATCCGGCGATCAGGCTCGGCATTGCCACCGACGGTGACGCCGACCGCTTCGGCATCGTCGATGAGGACGGGACGTTCATCGAGCCCAACTACATCATCGCCCTTCTGCTCGACTACCTCGTGCGCGTCCGGAAGATGACCGGCGCGGTGGCGCGCAGCGTCGCCACCTCGCACCTTGTCGACGCGGTGGCCCGCAGGCACGGGATCGAGGTGATCGAGACGCCGGTCGGGTTCAAGTACATCGGCGAACTGATCAGCCAGGACCGCATCATCATCGGCGGCGAGGAGAGCGCCGGCCTCACCATCAAAGGTCATGTGCCGGAGAAGGACGGCATCCTCGCCTGCTTCCTCGTGGCGGAGATGGTGGCGTGGGAGGGGATGCCGGTAAAGCGGCTTCTGGAGAGGCTCTACGGCGAGGTCGGCACGTTCGTCACCAGGCGCGAGAACATCACCCTCTCGCCGGAGCTGGAGGCGGGGTATGCCGACAAGCAGCGTCAGGCGCCGGGGGAGTTCGCCGGCCTGAAGGTCCGGGAGACCGTTACCGTTGACGGGAGCAAGTTCATCCTGGAAGACGGCAGCTGGCTCCTCTTCCGCAAATCGGGGACCGAGCCGGTCGTCCGCCTCTACGGCGAGGCGTCGTCCGCCGAAAGGCTCGCGGCGGTCATGGCGGCCGGCAAGGCGTTCATTCTCGGGTAAGTAGATACTATTACAGAACTCAAGGAGGTTTGCTCTCTATGCTGAGCGCTGAAATGGCCGCCGCCCTGAACCGGCATCTCAACACGGAACTCTATTCCGCCCAGCTCTATCTCTCCATGTCCTCCTATGCCAACTTCCTCGGCCTCAAGGGGGCCGCCAACTGGTTCATGGTGCAGTACCAGGAGGAGATGGTCCACTTCACCAGGTTCTACGACTATATCAACAGCCAGGGGGAGCACGTGAGGCTCGGCTCTCTCGATGCCCCCCCGAGCGAATTCGCGAGCCTTCTTGCCATGTTCCAGAAGACGCTCGAACACGAGACGTACATCACGAAGTGCATCAACGAGCTGACCGAACTGGCGGTGAAGGAGAGGGACCACGCCACCCAGATTTTCCTCCAGTGGTTCATCACCGAGCAGATCGAGGAGGAGGAGAACGACCGGGCGATCATCGGGAAGTTGAAGCTTGTGGGGGACAACGGCTACGGACTCCTCATGATCGACAATGAACTCGGTACCCGTGTCTTCACGCCCCCTCCCGCCACCGGGCAGGCTCCGTGACGCCCGGAGCCGGCATCACCGGGAGGGTCGGCCAACCGCCGATCCTCCCGACAGTAACCCCATGAACCCCCCCGCTTTTTTCCCCACCTCCCCCCGAGCTCCATTTCCCTTCCTCCCGTCCGACATAACCCTTCCTTCCGGTCGTTTCCTGCCGTCAGGATGTGGTGTCAGTCATGAAAAAATATTATGTGGCGCGATGTTACGCGGTAAAGGTAATGTATACCCATATCGTTTCGGTCGAACGCTCCCTGAAGCAGGTATCGAAGCAGCCGATGTACTTTCATGTGATGCGCCGATTAATGGGATCCCTCTGCACCCCCGTGCGGAGAACCTGACGGCGGTGGAGTTTCAATGGTCAGGAGAGTCCTCACCTTCCTTTTCAAAAGCCGCCGTCGGGTAGTATGCACTGCAGCCCTCCTGCTCGCCGGGCTCTTCCTTTCGATAGTTCATTTCCGTTTTTACGGCCACCTGGAGGGGATCTACGTCCTTAAGGGCAAGACCGGCGGTTTCGAAGTAAAGGACGACCTCATCTTCGGCGACGAGGACCGGATCGTTCTCGCGCTCCCTGCCGAGCCGATCTTCAAGTTCCTGCGTGGCGATGTCGGCCATGCGATGGGGATAACCCGTCTGGATAAGGAGTGGTTCCGGTTCGACGGCAGCGGCTACGTCCGGTCGTACCTGGCCGACGGGACCTCGTTTCTGATGTGCTTCAGCCGGTTCATCGACAGCGCCGGGCTGGAGACCAAGGGGGTGTTCGTCGGAGGGGGGCTCCCCTTCGATCTGGAGAACGATCGGCGCGCCTCGATGAGTGAATCGGGGATGGCCTATTACAACGGCAAGGAGTGGCTGCACATCTGGTGCAACGTGAACGAGTCGATCGCCTCGTGGCACCATCCCGAAATTCCGATTGCGCCATCCACCTGGCGGTTCCTCGGCAGCTCGGTCAGGAAGAAGACGGAGGACGAGCTCGTTCTCACGAGCAGCCACGAGGTCGACATCGACGGCACCCCCTTCAGGATCGACCGCACTGCCTCGTTCAAGGCGGGATCCCGCCATACGACCCTTGCCATCACCATCAGCAACGTAGGGCAAGTCCCTGCCGGCTACTTCTACGTCTATGGCGACGAGCCGTGGGTGGGCGAGTACGGCTCTTCAGCCGGCAATGTCGGATGGGTGCAGGACCGGCTCATCAAGCACGAGGCGACCATCAATCCCCTGCATTACGGGTGGGCCGGCTACTTTGACTACGGAAATGACGCCGCCGGCGAGAAGCACGACCATAGCGGCGTGGCGAATTTCATCGAGTGGCAGGCGGGACTGCGCCCCGATCTTGTCTATTTTTCCAACAAAATAGGTACATTTGCCGAAGAGAGCGCCCGGGTCCCGCTGGCGAGCGACAACAACCGGGTCATCTTCCTGCAGTGGGGGCCGCGGATGCTCTCCCCCGGGCAATCCGAAACCATAATACTTTCCGTCGGCATGGCCGACCGCAATCCGGCCAACGGCTTCCCGGTCAAGCCGGACACCTCGGGGACGCTCCGTCTCCTCCTTTCCTATCTTGCGCCGGACGCTTGAGCTCCCGGCACGTTCTTTCCCCCCGTCGCTGCGTTGGTGACCCCTTACCCTGAAACAGTGAAACGGCTCTGGTACAGCGGGTCGACGGCGAGCAACCGTACACCGTGGTCGGGGTTGGCCGCGGCGTGGAGCAGGATGTGGAAGACGGCCTCCACGTCGGCGCCCGGCCCGATGGCGGCGGCGATCTCCTCGGCGGTGGCCGGCACTCCCGTCCCGCGCAGGTAGGCGAGGACCTCGGCCTGAAGGTTCAGGACCGCTCCCGCCGCCTTCTTCCCCGCTTCGACCCCCGGCTGGTGGTAGGCGTTGATGTCGATCAGCGATGCGTAGAGGCCGACGGCGCGCTCGAAAAGGGCGATCAGGACCCCGATCGTGGCGGGAGAAACCTCGGGGATGGTGATGGTGAGGGATTCGCGCCCCTTTTCATGGAGCGCCGTCCGGGTCCCCAGGAAGAAGCCCGAAAGGTAATCCCCGCTCGTTATTCCCGGCTCCACCTCCGGCGATTTTCTCTCCCGGTCCCGCAGCACCTCGATGAACGTCACGAAGAAATTGTTGATCCCCTCCCGCAACTGCTGGACGTAGGCATGCTGGTCCGTGGACCCCTTGTTCCCGTACACCGCGATCCCCTGGTTCACCACGGTGCCGGTGCGGTCCAGCTCCTTGCCGAGGGACTCCATGACGAGCTGCTGGAGGTAGCGGGAGAAGAGGAGGAGCCGGTCCTTGTAGGGGAGGACCACCATGTCCTTCGCCCCCCGGCCGCCGGTGGCGTGGTGCCACATGAGGGCCAGGAGCGCCGCGGGATTATTCGTGGTCTCCGGCCTCCGGGTAGCCTCGTCGCAGAGCCAGGCCCCCTCCAGGAGCCTGTCGATGTCGAGCCCCTGGAGCGCCGCCGGAAGGAGTCCCACGGCCGAGGTTACCGAGGTGCGGCCGCCGACCCAGTCCCACATGGGGAAGCGGGCGAGCCACCCTTCCCCCGTGGCGATCCGGTCGAGCTCGCTTCCCGCTCCGGTCACCGCGACGGCATGACGGGGAAAATCGAGTCCGGCGCGGCGGTAGGCGGCTTGTGCTTCCAGCATGCCGTTTCGCGTCTCCTTGGTCCCGCCACTTTTCGAGATGACCACCGTCAACGTTTCGGCGAGCCCCGTCCCGAGCCTGACGAGAACCCGGTCCATGCCATCGGGGTCGGTGTTGTCGAAAAAGTGCGGTTCCATCCGGTCGTCGGCCATGCCGAGGGCGTCGGCCACGAACTGGGGGCCGAGGGCCGAGCCGCCGATCCCGATCACCAGCAGCCGGCGGAACCGCTTTCCTCCTGGCGCCGCGATCGTTCCCCCATGCACGTTGGCGGCGAATTCCTTCACCTTCGCGATGGTTTCCGTAATCTCCGCCGCGATCTCCCCGTTGGGGGCGAGGGCCGGGTTGCGCAGCCAGTAGTGCCCCACCATCCGGTTCTCGTCGGGGTTGGCAACGGCCCCCCTTTCCAGAGCCTCCATCTCCTTGAAGGCGCGTTGCAGCGCCGGTTCCATCCGGGCAAGGAAGCCATCCGGGAAGTTCATCCGGCTGATATCGAGCATGAGGCCGGTTTCGGGGTCGTGGAAAAGGTGCTTGCGGTAGCGTTGCCACAGGTCTGGTGAGTTCATTGGTCCTCCTGGAGTGGGATAAGGTCTCGGGCAAGGGCGCCGGTGCAGCTGGAACCTTCGCCGGCGGTGCAACAGTAGCAGTGCTGCGACAGGAAAAGCTCGGCGCCTGTGCGGGCCGCCTCTTCCAGGTCGTCGATCTTCAGGCTCTCTCCGGATTCCCCCGTGATCGGGAGCCCGGTCGCCTGGTTGAAATCGCAGTTGTACAGAAAGCCTTTCCAGTCGACGCTCACGAGGGTGCGGCACATGATGGCGCGGGCCGCCTCGGGGTTGAAGCGGGTGGCGAGGAGGGCGAGGTAGCGCTCGTAGGCCCCCCTGGATTCGAGGTAATAGCGGAAGCGGCCGATGGGGGCGTTGGTGATGGTAAAGAGGCTGTTGAAACGGACCCCGTGGCGGGCTGCGAGCTCGGTCCGGTATGCCCGCTCCAGCTCGTTCTGGGAACCGGGAAGGAAGTCACCCCCGGGGTTGTAGACCAGGTCGAGCTCCAGGGTGTCGCCGTAACCGAGGCCGTTCAGATGCCTCAGGACCTCGATGCTCCGGGCGAAGACCCCCCTGCCGCGCTGGGCGTCGACATTCTCTTCGAGGTAGCAGGGAAGGGAGGCGACGATCACCAGACCCTGATCCCGGCAGAAGGAGGGGAGCCACTCCCGGCCTGCTTCGGTCATGACGGCGAGATTGCTCCGGAGGATGCGTCGCGGCGCGAGACCGGCGGTCCGCTCCACCAGGTGGCGGAAAAGGGGGTGCATCTCCGGGCAGCCGCCGGTAATGTCGAGGGTGAGTCCCGACCGGCGGGCAAGAAAAGCGATGATTTTCTCCATCACCTCGCGTCCCATGAGCCGGTCGCCGGCGGGCGATGCAGCCACATGGCAGTGGGTGCAGCTCAGGTTGCAGATGTTGCCGAGATTCACCTGGAGGGTCCGGAGATTTTCGAAGGTGGCGTACTGCGGGTCGACGGCCCGGAGCGCATCTTTGAAGGCGGCTACCATTCAGGTGCTCCTTTTCAGTTTCCTGTAGAGGAGGGGGATCAGGGAGAAAAGACCGAGCAGGCCGAAGGAGCCGAGGACCCGGGGCGATGTCACATCCGCCGGCGTGTCGATGCTGGCGAGACTCGCCCCGGCGTTTACGTAGACAAATCCCCCCGGGATGATCCCGACCAGGGTGCCGATGAAGAACGTCCGGAGCGGCAGGCGCGTCAGCCCCGCCCCCAGATTGATGAGGAAAAAGGGAAAGATCGGAACGAGGCGCAGGAAGAGGAGGTAATGGAGCCCTGCCGATTCCAGCTCGCGGTTGATGGCCGCAAGTCTCGGTCCCACTCTCCGCTGCACGGCGTCGTGAAAGAGGTAGCGGGTCACGAGGAAGGCGAGGGTCGCCCCGGCGGTGGCACCAATCACCGCGTAGATTGTTCCCGCGAGCGTGCCGAAAACCGCTCCGGCCGCCAGGGAGAGGACCGCCGCGCCGGGGAGGGAGAGGGCGGTCTGCAGCACGTACACGGCGAGAAACAGAGCTACCGCGCCGAGCCGGTGCTCCGCGGCGAACGCGACCAGCGCCTCCCGGTGCTCCTTGAGGGAGGCGACGGTGAGGTGCCTGCCGAGCCCCGATGCGAAGAAGAGGGCGACGAGGGCGGCAAGCACGACCACAATGAGGAGTTTTCTGACGGACATGGGAAAGTTATAAACCAGGCGGTGGGGGTTGGCAATGGGCAAAGGGAGGCGACGCGTTTTCCCGTCCAATGGCCGTATTGCCGCGGTTCGGGGAGAGAAATGCTTTGACAACAGCGGCGATATTCCTTTAGTATTGCCAAAAATTTGCCTGAAGGATATGTGATGCACGCTGCCCTTGCCCTTGTCGGGGAAGACCTGAAAAACGTCGAATTGCAATTCAGAAAGGACCTGGAGTCGGATGTCTATCTCATCCGCAAGGTGGGGGAGTACGTCCTCGCCAGCGGCGGGAAGCGGATTCGTCCGGCGCTGCTCCTCCTTTCGGCGAAGCTGTGCGGCTACCAGGGCGACCGGCATGTGCCGCTGGCGAGCGTCATCGAGTTCATCCACACGGCCACCCTGCTGCACGACGACGTGGTCGACAACGCCACGCTGCGGCGCGGCAACGCCTCGGCCAACGAGGTCTGGGGGAACGAGGCGTCGGTCCTCGTCGGCGACTTCCTCTTCTCCAAGTCGTTCTCCCTCATGGTCGACGCGGGTGATCTGCGGGTCCTCAAGGTGATGTCCAACGCCACCACCATCATCGCCGAGGGTGAGGTCCTGCAGCTTCTCTGCACCAGCGACCTCGACATGACCCAGGAGCGCTACATCGAGGTGGTGAAGAGCAAGACCGCCGTTCTTCTCTCGGCCGCCAGCGAAGCGGGTGCCATCCTCGGCGGGGTTTCGCCGGAGCAGCAGGCGGCGCTCCGGGATTACGGCATGGACCTGGGGATCGCCTTCCAGCTCATGGATGACACCCTCGATTACACCGCCGTCGAGGAGCAGTTCGGCAAGGAGATCGGCCACGATCTCGAAGAAGGCAAAATCACCCTGCCGCTCATTCACACCCTGCGCAAGTGCACCGACGAAGAGCGCGAAACCATTTCCGACATCGTGGAGAAGGAGGCGATGGAGCCGGGGGATTTCGAGTCGGTCTTCACGCTCGTCCACAAATACGGCGGCATCCAGTTCACCACCGAGGTCGCCACCGAGTACATCGCCCGCTGCAAGTCCCACCTGGAGGCCTTCCCCGATTCTCCGGAGAAGAGCGCGCTTGTCGAGCTTGCCGATTACGTGGTCAGCCGCAAGCTGTAGCCCGGCAGCATATCCTTTCCCCTGCGCCGTCCGTGCGGCCCCGTGGCTTCGCCGCTCTGTTTGCCCTTGCATTCTCCCCTCTCATGAATTAATAGTTTATCCATGAAGCCTTCCGGAATGCCACGCATCCTGCTGCTTTCCTCCTTCATCGTCGGGATCAGCCTCTTCCACTACCTGACCCCCCTCCATCTCCCGGCGTTTCACGACATCCTGCAGCGTCTCTACTACATTCCGATCATCTTGGCGGCTTTCTGGTTCGGGCTGCGGGGGGGGCTGATCTCCTCGATCATCGTCAGTATCCTCTACGCGCCCCACGTCCTGTTCCAGTGGGGGGTGCAGCCGTCGCTGGAGCTGGAGAAATTTCTCGAAATTCTCCTCTACAACGTGGTCGGCGGCGTCACCGGTTTTCTCTGCCAGAAGGAGGAGCTGCGCCGCGAGGAGCTGGAGCGGACGGCCCAGGGGCTGGAGGAGTCGTACCGCACCCTCCAGCGCCAGGCCGACCTGATCATCGAAATCGAGGAACAGCTCCGCCGTGCCGAGCGCCTGTCGGCCGTGGGGGAACTCTCCGCCATGCTTGCCCACGAGATCCGCAACCCCCTGGGCTCCATCAGGGGGACGGCGGAGATCCTCCGGGACGACTTCAGGCCGGGGGAGGCGAAATACGAGTTTCTCGAAATCCTCCTCAAGGAGACTGACCGGCTGAACCGGGTGGTGGAGGATTTCCTCCGGCTCGCCCGTCCCATCGACGTGGAGCGCAAGACCTGCGATCTCGTCGCCGAACTCCGGGAAGTCGTCACGCTCCTCGGCGGGCAGGCGGCCGGGCGCCAGGTGCGGCTCGAACTGGAGGCGGCCGACATCCCCCCCGTAGCGGGTGACGGAGAGCGGCTCCGGCAGGTGTTTTTCAATCTCCTGCTGAACGGCATCCAGGCCACCGGGCCGGGGGGGCGCGTCGCAGTGCGGATGACGACCGTTGCGGCCGACGGCGACACCCCCGCCGGGGTGGAGCTCGTCTTCAGCGACACGGGGAAAGGGATCGCGGCCGCCGACCTGGAGCGGATATTCACCCCCTTCTTCACCACCAAGGAGGGGGGGACCGGTCTCGGCCTCGCCATCACGCAGCGGATCGTGGAGGCCCACGGCGGTACCATCGTGGTGGAGAGCGAAGCAGGGAGGGGGACGACATTCCGGGTGAGGCTGCCCCTGGGATAAGTTAAGGGTGAGGAGTGAGGCGTGAGGAGTGAAGAAACGGAAAAAACCTGGATCCTGGTCGTCGACGACGACGTCTCGTTGCGGCGGGTGCTGGAGTACAACCTGCAGGAGGCGGGGTACGAGGTGCTCACCGCCGGCAGCGGCGAGGAGGGGCTCCGGCTCTTCGAGGAGCGGGGACCGGCGCTCGTGGTCACCGATCTCAAGATGCCGGGGATGGGCGGGTTCCAGCTCCTGAAGGAGGTGAAGGAGAAGGCGTCCGATGCGCTCGTCGTCGTCATCACCGCCTTCGGCGCCGTGGAGACGGCGGTGGAGGCGATGAAGCTCGGCGCCTACGACTTCATCACCAAGCCGTTCAACCGCGATGCCCTCAGGCTGACGGTGCGCAAGGCCCTGGAGATGCAGGGGCTCTCCCGGGAGAACCGCCGGCTGAAGGAGGAGCTTTCGGAGCGGGAGGCGTTCCGGAACATCGTCGGCATCTCGCGGCGGATGGAGGAGGTCTTTCGGGTCATCGGCCGGGTGGCCGACACCGACGCCACGGTCCTCATTACGGGCGAGTCGGGGACCGGCAAGGAGCTCGTGGCCCGGGCGATCCACGGTCAGAGCGGGCGCCGCGCGGCCCCGTTCGTCGCCATCAACTGCGCCGCCATCCCCCGGGATCTGCTGGAGAGCGAGCTCTTTGGCCACGTGAAGGGGGCGTTCACCGGCGCCGTGAAGGACAAGGCCGGGAAGTTCCAGCAGGCCGACGGCGGGACGCTCTTCCTCGACGAGGTGGGGGAGCTGCCGGTGGAGCTGCAGTCGAAGCTGCTGCGCGCCCTGCAGGAAAAGGAGGTGCAGCCGGTGGGGGGGACCGCCGTGCAGAAGCTGGACGTGCGGGTGGTGGCCGCCACCAACGCCGATCTTGAAGAGGCGATCGCCGAGGGGAGGTTTCGCGAGGACCTCTTCTACCGCCTCTCGGTGATCCCGCTCCATCTCCCCCCCCTGCGGGAGCGCGCGGAGGATATTCCGCTGCTGGTGCGGCATTTCGTCGCCAAGCATGGCGGGACTGGGGTAACCTTCGTGCCGGAGACCCTGGAGATCATGACCGCCTACCGCTGGCCGGGAAACGTGCGGGAGCTGGAGAACACGGTGGAACGGATGCTCATCATGCGCAACGGCGACACCATCACCCCCGGGGACCTGCCGGAGAAGGTGCGCCACGGCCGGAGCGCCCCCCGGGAGTGCCCGGTCATAAACCTTCCGGACGAGGGATACTCCCTGGAGCAGCTCGAGCGGGAGATCGTGATCGAAGCCCTGGAGCGCAACAACTGGAACCAGAGCTCGGCGGCCCGGTTCCTGCGGATCCCGCGCCACACCCTGATCTATCGCATGGAGAAATACACCATTACTCCCCCGGAGAAAAGACGATGAAAAAAATGAAGATTTTCCGCATGATACCGATGATTGTCCTGGCGCTGTTTCTTGGCTGCAGCCGTGAACAGAAACCGGCCATCGAGGGGAATCCCGCCCCCGACTTCACCCTGAACACCCTGAACGGCGAGCTGGTGAAGCTCTCCGATCTGAAGGGGCAGGTGCTCCTCGTCAACTTCTGGGCCACCTGGTGTCCCCCCTGCCGGGAGGAGATCCCCTCCCTGATGCGGCTGAATGCCGCCATGGCCGGCAAGCCGTTCCGGATGCTCTGCATCTCCATCGACGAGGGGGGGAAGGTCGCCGTCGAGGAGTTCTTCCGCAAGAGTGGGTATGTGCTCCCAACGCTTCTCGATACCGACAAGCGGGTCGGTAAAATGTACGGCATCACCGGCGTCCCCGAAACTTTTGTCATCGACAAACGGGGTGTTATACTCAAGAAAGTCGTAGGCGGCATGGAGTGGGACCAGCCCGATGTCATTGCCTATCTCAACGAGGTCATGAACAAACCGTAGCAGTACGGACCGGTTCGAGGTATCCATGCAACCAGCCAACATCACCATTTTCGGCGCGTTCATCGCGGGGCTCCTCTCCTTCCTCTCCCCCTGCGTCCTGCCGCTGATCCCCTCGTACATTACCTACATCACCGGCCTCTCCTTCGCCGACCTCCAGGCGGAGCATCCGAGCCACAAGGTCCGGCAGCAGACCATAATCCATTCGCTCCTTTTCATCACCGGCTTCACGGTGGTGTTCGTCCTGCTCGGGGCCTCTGCCACGTTTGTCGGGGGATTTCTTCAGGAGCACATGGAGAGCATCCGCAAGGTGGGAGGGGTGCTGATCATCATCTTCGGGATCCACGTCTCGGGGCTCGTCCCGATCCATCTGCTCCTCGGCGAAAAACGGTTCACCCTCCACCGCAAGCCGGCGGGGTATCTCGGGAGCTTCCTCGTTGGGCTCGCCTTTGCGGCCGGCTGGACCCCCTGCATCGGCCCGATCCTGGCGACAATCCTCATGGTCGCGGCCACCGAGGAAACGGTCGTCCACGGGATCGTCCTCCTCTTCGTCTATTCCATGGGGCTTGCCATCCCCTTTTTCCTTTCGTCCCTGGCCATGCACCAGTTTCTGGTCTTTTTCAACCGCTTCAAGAAGCATATCCGGATCCTCGAGGTCGTCACGGGGCTCTTTCTGATCGTCGTCGGGGTGATGATCTTCACCAACTATCTGAGTATCCTTTCCCGCTACACCACGAAGTGGTTCGGAGGCATGTGACGGGTGAGCGCCCCAACGTTATCGATCCAGCTGGCGGTGGCCGACCTCGATGCCACGGAGGCCTTTTACGCCGGCATCCTTGAGCTCGATGTCGTGCGGGCGCTGACGGCCCGGGGAGCTCCGGAGCATCTGACCCTGAGGCGGGCCGGCGGGGAGATCATCTTCGTGGAAGAGGAGGCGGTCGCCCGTGCCCATCCGCTCCTCGGCGAGCGGTTCGAGGAGTTCCCCAAGGGGGTCGGCATGACCATTCACGTGTCGGTCGACGACATCGTGGGGGCGTACGAGGCGGTGATGGAGGAGGAGTTGGAGATCTTCTACCCGCTGGAGAGGAAACCTTACGGGATCAGGGAATTCTGGTGCTTCGACCCCGACGGGTTCCTGGTTGCCGTCGAGGAGCAGAAAAGCAAAGGGGCGTGATCGTCACGCCCCTTTTTCGTGGTCCTTCTTCTCGTCCTTCCGACCGGAAGAACAGCCGTCGGCCATTCAGGTCGACACCCCGAGCCGGGGGAGGATCACCCGGTTGAGGAGGACCCAGAAGGCGAGAAACCCCACCATCAGCAGCAATTCTTTCATTGTCGCACCTCCTGTCGAAAAGAGTATCAAATATCTCTATAGTTGAATAGTTTTTTATCCCGAGCGGCCGATCCCGGAGGGCGCAAAAAAGAGGTTGACTTTTACCGGTCGATAAAATAATTTGAAAATCACTTTCACCTGAGGGGCGGGGATGAAGCGGGTCAAGAAAAAGATCTTCCATGACTATATCGCCAAACAAGGTCTCAAGTCGACCCGCCAGCGGGATATCATCCTTGAGGCGTTCCTCTCCTCCGACCGGCATCTCAGCATCGAGGAGCTCTACCTGAAGCTCCGGGCGAAGCACCCCAACATCGGCTACGCCACGGTCTACCGCACCCTCAAGCTCTTCGCCGAGTCGGGGATAGCCAGGGAGATGCAGTTCGGCGACGGCCAGACCCGTTACGAGCATGTGGGGGAGGGGGAGCACCACGACCACCTTGTCTGCACCGGCTGCGGCGCCATCATCGAGTTCGAGAATGAGACGATCGAAACGCTCCAGAAGGAAGTGGCCGCCGCCCACGGTTTCCTGATCCAGACCCACAAGCTGGAACTCTACGGCCTCTGCGCCCGCTGCCGGGGCTGACCGGACTTACGGACGCGCCGCAAGCGTCGGGAAAGACAACACACTTGCGGCGCCTTTTCGGTTGCGCATCATGAAAGTGATTTTCACTAACATAATTAAATTCTGAGGTAGTTCTGATGTCCCTATTCAAGAAGAAACCCTCCTGTCACGGCAACGGCACAGGCGATCCCGTCCGGGGGAAGAAGGTCGCCCTGGTCGGCAATCCCAACGTGGGGAAGAGCGTCCTCTTCAACGCGCTGACCGGCGCCTACGTGGCGGTCTCCAACTATCCCGGCACCTCGGTGGAGGTCTCCCGCGGCGGGGCGACCATCGACGGCAGCACGTACGAGATCATCGACACCCCCGGCATGTACTCGATCCTCCCGATCACCGAGGAGGAGCGGGTGGCGCGGGAGATCCTCCTCACCGAGAAGCCCGACGTGGTGCTCCATGTCCTGGACGCCCGCAACCTGGAGCGGATGCTCACCATGACGATCCAGCTCGTGGAGGCGGGGCTGCCGGTCATCCTCGTGGTGAACATCATGGATGAGGCCGAGCGGATGGGGCTTGCCATCGACATCCCGCTTCTGGCGGAAAAGCTCGGCATCCCGGTGATCGGGGCCGCCACCGCCAAGAAACGGGGGCTGGCGGAGATCCGGCAGGCGATTGCCTCCTACGATGCGGGGCGCCATGCGGTCTTCGGTTACAGCCGGCGGCTTGAGGGGGATATCGAGGAGATCGCGGGCCTCCTCCACGGGGAGTACACCCTGACCAGGAAAGCCCTGGCGCTGCTCCTGCTCCAGCGCGACGAAGAGATCGCGGGGCTCGTGGCGGCGCAGGAGGGGGGGCGGGCGCCCCTCATCATGGAGCGGGTGAAGGAGAAGGTCTTCGAGCGGCGCGAGTCGTTCCACCTCGACCTCTCCCTGGAGCGCAAAACGATTGCGAAGGGGCTTCTCGAAGGGGTCGTGAAGATCCCCGATAAACGCCGGACGACCTTCGGCGAGCGTCTCTCCGCCTGGGCGGTCAACCCGATCACCGGCGTGCCGCTGCTGCTGATCGTCCTCTACTACGGCCTCTACGAGTTCGTCGGGGTCTTCGGAGCGGGGACCCTCGTCGATTTTCTCGAAGGAAAGCTCTTCGAGGAGCTGTTCAACCCCTGGATCTCGAAACTTGTGAAGGGCCTCGTTCCGTGGGAGATCCTCCAGGAGCTCTTCGTGGGTGAGTACGGGGTGATTACCCTGGGGCTCCGCTACGCGGTGGGGATCATCCTCCCCATCGTCGCCACCTTCTTCCTCTTCTTCTCGATCCTGGAGGACAGCGGCTACTTCCCGCGGCTCGCGCTCCTCGTCGACCGGCTCTTCAAGAAGATCGGCCTCACCGGCCGCGCCGTGATTCCGATGGTCCTCGGCTTCGGCTGCGACACCATGGCCACCATGGTCACCCGGACCCTGGAGACGGTGCGGGAGCGGATCATCGCCACGGTACTCCTGGCGCTCGCCATCCCCTGTTCCGCCCAGCTCGGCGTCATCATGGCGCTCCTCTCCAAGGCGCCGGGGGCGCTGGCGGTCTGGAGCATCTGCCTCGTGGTGATCTTCCTCGTGATCGGCCTTCTGGCGGCCCGGATCATGCCGGGGGAGACCCCCATGTTCTACATGGAGCTCCCGCCGATGCGGCTCCCCCAGCTCTCCAACGTCATGACCAAGACCTACACCCGGATGCAGTGGTACTTCATGGAGATCCTTCCCCTCTTTATCCTGGCGTCGGTGCTCCTCTGGCTCGGCAAGATCACCAATTTCTTCGACAGGCTCGTCGCCTGGATGGAGCCGGCCATGACCGCCATCGGGCTTCCCAAAGAGTCGGCGGTCGCCTTCATCTTCGGCTTCTTCCGGCGCGACTACGGTGCCGCCGGCCTCTACGACCTGCAGACCAAGGGGCTCATGAACCCGCGGCAGCTGGTGGTGGCGGCGGTGACCCTCACCCTCTTCGTTCCGTGCGTGGCCCAGTTCCTGATGATGAAGAAGGAGCGGGGGCTCAAGACCGCCACCCTCATCGCCATCTTCATCTCCTTCGCCGCCTTCGGGAGCGGCTGGCTCCTGAACCGCTTCATTCTCATCACGGGGCTGCTATGATCCGGTGCGGGTTCTGCGGACACGAGTTTCCCGAGGACGAGGGGATCAGATCCTGCGGCAAGTGCGGCAAGCCGGGGGGGTGCCGGATGGTGCGCTGTCCGAAGTGCTTCTACGAAAATCCGCCGGAGCCGAAGTCGCTCAAGACGGTGAAAAAACTGTTCGGAAAGTTAAAAATAACGAAATAAAGGCAAGGAGTGAAACGATGAAACTGTCCCATACGGCAGAAGAGATCCTCGAAGCGCTCTGGATGGCGGTGGAAGAAGAAAAAAAGGGCTTCCTCGAAGTGGAGAAGATCAAGGTTGCGGCCGGCGATCCCGCCTATGCCGAACTCGCCTCCCTTGCCTTCGTCGAGCTCCGCGACGGCCGGGTCTATCTCCGCCCCGAGGGGAAGGAGGAGGGGAAGCGGACCGTGCGCCGCCACCGGCTGGCGGAGCGGCTCATGATGGATGTCCTCAACATCCGGGGGGAGAACGCCGAGGACAAGGCGTGCGAGTTCGAGCATCTGCTCCACGAGGAGGTGGACGCCAAGGTCTGCACCATGCTCAACCACCCCACCACCTGCCCCCACGGTAAGCCGATTCCGCCCGGGGAGTGCTGCGATGTGGCCCGCAAGAGCGGCGACCTCGGCGTGGTCCCCCTCACCGAGCTTAAGGCGGGGGAGGAAGGTGAAATCGCGTACATCCTGACCGAGGACGACATCAAGATGCGCAAGCTGATGGCGATGGGGGTCCTGCCGGGGAACCGGATCAACCTGATGCAGACCTTCCCCTCGTACATCTTCCGGGTCGGTTTTTCCGAGTTCGCCATCGACACCAACCTGGCGCGGGAGATCTTCGTCAGGCGGTAGCGGAGAGCGCCGGCATTTGATTTTTTCGGCCCGGTTGTTGCCTGGTCTTCAGGAAGAGGCGTGAACACCTGATATTCCTTGACACACGAATTTCCGTGTTGTATCTAGCACGTGTTACTGATTTGGTGTTTGGTGACACGCGGTGGATGCCGCCGGGTAGTTTCGGTGATTCGTGACAGGGGGAAGACCATGCACATGGCGGATGCGCTGCTGTCTCCGGCGGTCGGCGGGGCAATGTGGGGAGCTGCGGCGGGGGCCATCGCCTATTGTTCGCGGAAGGTGCGTAGCGACCTGGACAATCGCAGGGTACCGCTCATGGGGGTGCTCGGGGCGTTTGTCTTCGCGGCGCAGATGATCAACTTCAGCATTCCCGGCACCGGCTCCAGCGGCCACCTGGGGGGCGGGCTCCTGCTCACCATCCTCCTCGGACCCCATGCCGCCTTTCTCGTCATCGCGTCGGTCCTGGTGGTTCAGGCCCTGTTTTTTGCCGACGGCGGTCTCCTGGCGCTGGGGTGCAACATCTTCAATCTCGGGTTTTTCCCCGCGTTTGTTGCCTATCCCCTCATTTACCGGAGACTGGTCGTGGGGCGCTCCGGCGGCGGACGAGAGGTCGCCGTGACGATCGCCGCCGCCGTCGCCGGCCTGCTGCTGGGGGCCCTCGGGGTCGTTTTGGAGACGGTCGGGTCCGGGGTCTCCGCGCTGCCGTTGTCGACCTTCGTCCTTATGATGCTCCCGATCCACCTGGCCATCGGGGTGGTGGAAGGGGTGGTCACCGCGGCGGTGGTTTCCTTCGTTCGCAAGGCACGCCCCGAGATCGTGGAAAGTGTCCGGGAGACTCGCCCCCTCGCTCCGTTTCCGATGCGCCCGGTCCTGGCCCTCTTTTTCGTTGCCGCCCTCCTCGTTGGCGGGCTCCTTTCCCGGTTCGCTTCCGGGAATCCGGACGGCCTGGAGTGGTCCATCGCCCGGGTGACGGGGAAGGGGGAGCTTACGGCGCCTACAGGGGGGCTCCACGGGGCCGTTTCGTCCCTTCAGGGGAAACTGGCGCTCTTTCCCGACTACAGGTTCAAGCAGCCGCCCGCCGGCCCGAAACCCGGTGACGCCAGGAGTGGCGAGGCGGAGAGGGGAAGCGGTACGTCGGTGGCCGGCATGGTCGGCGGCGTTCTTACCCTGCTGACGGCCCTGCTGATCGGGTTCGTCCTGAAAAGGCGCAATACTTCCGGGTAACGGGCGCGTGTGCTCTGTCGGGCGACCGGCTGCCGTCCCCCGTCTTGTTGCAGAGGGAACTCGATGGCGAAGATCGAAACGACCTTTCTCGATTTCACCTACCTCGATCTCCTCGCCGAGGGGGAGACGGCGGTGCACCGTCTCGACCCCCGGGCCAAGGTTCTGGCCACTGCGGTCTTCATCGTCGTCGTCGTTTCCTTCGGCCGCTATGCCGTCGCCCCCCTTGTCCCGTTTTTCCTCTTTCCGGCGGTGGTGGTGGCCCGCGGCAATCTGCCAGCCGGTTTCCTGGCGCGGAAGCTCCTTTTCGTCCTCCCCTTCGTGCTCCTGGTCGGGATCCTGAATCCCCTCTTCGACCGGGAAACCGCGCTCACGCTCGGTCCGCTGGCGATATCCGGCGGGTGGGTCTCGTTTTTCTCCATCGTCCTGCGGAGCATCCTTACAGTCGGTTCGGCCCTGGTGCTGATTGCGACCACCGGCTTCACCGGCATCTGCCTCGCCCTGGAGCGCCTCGGGGTGCCGCAACCCTTTGTCGTGCAGCTTCTCTTCCTCTACCGGTACATCTTCGTGCTGACGGAGGAGGCGGTGCGCACGGTCCGGGCGCGGGAGCTCCGTTCCTGCGGCAGAAGGGGAAAAGGGGTGGGTGCCTTCGCCCCCCTCGTCGGGACGCTCCTGCTGCGGACCTGGGACCGGGCCGAGCGGATCCACCTGGCGATGCTCTGCCGGGGGTTTCGGGGCGAGTTCCATGTCCGTCGTGCGTACCGCTTCGGTACCGCCGAAACCCTGTTCACCCTCGGGTGGGTGGGGGTGTTCATCCTGTTCCGGCTGGTCAATGTTTCCGCCATTCTCGGGGGGTGGATTACGGAGATGCTGCAATGAGTCACCATATTGTCGAGGTGAAGGAACTGCGCCATACCTACCCGGATGGCACCGCCGCCCTCAACGGGGTCTCCTTCCGGATCCGTCACGGCGAGGCCGTGGCGGTGATCGGCGCCAACGGCGCGGGGAAATCGACCCTCCTCCTCCACCTGAACGGGTACCTGGCCCCCACGAGCGGAGAGGTGCGGATCGGCGACTTTCCCCTGACGCGGGAGACCCTGCCGGAGGTGCGGCGCACGGTCGGGATGGTCTTCCAGGACCCGGACGACCAACTCTTCATGCCGACGGTCTTCGACGACGTCGCCTTCGGTCCTCTCAACCTGGGGCTTCCTCCCGAAGAAGTGGAGTCCCGGGTGCTGGATTCCCTGGCGCGGGTCGGGGCGGAGCATCTCACGGAGAAACCCCCATACCGCCTGTCGGGTGGTGAGAAAAAGCGGGTCGCCATCGCCACGGTCCTCGCCATGTCTCCTGACATTCTCGTCATGGACGAGCCGACCACCGGGCTCGACCCTTTCGCCCGCCGCCGGTTGATCGGCCTTTTGAAGGAGTTCCGGCACACCCGGATCTTCACCAGCCATGACCTCGACATGGTGCTGGAGCTCTGCGAGCGGGTCATCGTCCTGCGCGAGGGGGTGGTGGTGGCGGACGGCCCGGCCCGGGAGATCTTCCGCAACGAGGAGCTTCTGGCCGCCTGCCGGCTGGAGAAGCCCCTGTCGATGCAAGGGTGCCCGGTCTGCGGAAACGTGACCCGTCAGCCAGAAGATATCATCAGGAACAGAAAGGGAGCCGTGGATGAATAAGGCCTTGTTTTTACTATCCCTGGTCGTTTGCACTCTATGCTGGAATCCCGTCTTCGCTGCCGACGATGGGGAGCAGATTCCCGAGCAGGTGACCATGAGCCACTGGTCCTGCAAGCAGATAGCGGAACTGGCCAGAAAATACGACGCGGAAAAGAAGCTCCCGGACACGGTCGAGGTCGAAGGAAAGCCCATCTCCAGAGCGGAGCTGGCGAAATATCTTCTCTACGTAATGGATAAAGTCGTCAAGAAGTGCGACCTGGAAGGGAAGGAGGCGGTGAGCAGGGAGGACCTGGACCGGATCGCCACCCTGCACGAGGCGCTTAAGGACGAACTGGTAAAGTACGAGGGGTACCTGACGCGGCGGAAGGCGATCGAGGCGGTCCTCGCCAGGCCCGAGGTGCCGCTCTTCGAGTACAAGGTCGGCGCCAACGGCTTTCTGCGGGGCGAGGGGGTCGGCAACTTCCGGCTCCCGGATTTCAGCTACGCGCCCGGTCACAACGAAGGGCGCTTTCTCTACCGCGTGAAACCTTACCTCTACTGGCACCCGACCGACTGGCTCGATATCCACGCCGAAGGGCAGGGGTACGGCTTCACCGGCGGCAGCCAGTACGAGGGGAAGGTCTCCCTCTACCAGGGGTTTGCCGAAGTGAAGTGCCCGAAGGTGGAGGGGTATTCCCTCAAGGCCGGCCGCCAGGAGCTTGTCTACGGCAGTGCCTTCATGCTCGGGAGCGACACTTTCTACAAGGGGCTCAGTTACGATGCCCTGCGGCTGCGGGTGACGCCCGTCAGGCCCCTGACGATCGACCTCTTCGGCGGGTGGTACGCCACGCCGTGGTCCGGCGGCCTCAAGGGGAGCCTGGCCGGCGGCTACGCCACCTGGACCTTTGCCGAAGGGAGCTCCCTCGACGCCTACGCCTTCCGCGATTCCGGCTCCGCCGACCGCCACGCCGGCGAGCACCGCAACAGCTTCGGCCTGCGGGGAGTGGCGAAGCTCGGCCCGGCACGCCTTGAGGTCGAGCCGGTCTGGCAATCGGGGCGGCTCTTCAACGGGGTGGACGCCACTGACAGCATCGGCGCCTGGGGCGGCCATGCCGACCTTACCGCCGATGCCGTGATCGCCGGGGTGACCAACCATTTCCTCGCCGGCGCCGCCTACGGCTCCGGGAGCCGCGACGCCGCCACCGGGGGAAGCGCCCGGAAGGAATTTCTGAACCAGGCGAACGATACCTCCCTCACCGGGGACATGAGCGTCATCGGCGACATCTCGGGGCTCACCCTCACCGACGCCGCCGGCACGGAGCACCGCGCCAGCGGCCTCCAGATCTACACCTTCGGCTGGGGGATCGATCTGGCGAAGGATCTCACCTTCTCCGCCACGGGACGCTACTTCCTCGCCAATTACGCGGAGGGGGGCTTTAGCCGCAGACTCGGCCTGGAGACCGACTTCACCGTCATCTACGCGGTGAGCGACAACCTCTCGGTCATCGCCGGCTACGACCGCTTCTTTACCGGCGGATTCTTCCGCGACGCCACTGGGAGCGGCCGGGATATCCACTACGGCTACCTGATGCTCCAGTTCGACCTTTCACACGAGAGACCGAAGCTCGCGACCCGGCAGAAATAACCTTTCCCGTGACACGGGGCGAGATTTTCGCTACCCTGTACGCTTTCTAGGAATCTGTCGGACTTAGGGAATCGTAGCGAGAGAATGGCAGATCGAGGACAGATTTTCGGGAATTTGCAGGCGAATAGTGGTTCTATTCGTCAAGAATTCCCGGAAATATGGACCGATTTGCCGTTCTCGCAGCAGATTCTTTCCTAAGTCCGACAGGCTCCTAGTACCATAAACGAAAGGGGAAATACCATGAAGCGCATCGCATCCGCAGCGGCCATTGCCCTTCTTGCGGCCGCCACTGTCGCCTCCGCGGCGGGCAAGGCCTCGCTGCCGAAGGACTATGAGAGGTGGGACAAGAGCAAGGAGAAGGTGATCAGCGACAAGAGTTCGCTTTTCTACGGCATCCATTACATCTACGTGGACAAGAAGGCGCTGCCCGCCTACCGGGCCGGCGGGAAGTACCCCGAAGGGGCCCGCTTCGTCGTGGTGAACTACGGGATCAGGGAAGAAGGGGGGAAGCCTGTCAAGGGGAAGAAGAGCATGGTCGTCCTCATGAAGAAGGACCGGAAGCAGACCGCCACCGGCGGCTGGCTCTTCGCCGGCTTCACCCCCGAGGGGAAGCCTTCCGGCATCGATCCGGTCAAGAACTGCTTCGAGTGCCATCTGAAGGAGGCGAAGACGACCGACCTGGTAATCTCAAGGTACGCCGACTTCAAATAGAACATCAATGCGACAAAGTGAGGAACGGAAAGCGCCGCGGGGAACCACGGCGCTTTTTTGCGTCGTGCGCCAGGCATGGCGTGATATCAGTCGATCTTGTCCGAACCCGAAGGGGGAGTTGCCCGGCTGCCGTGCAATGAGCATGGAACGGCAGAAGAAGTGCGTTTCAGCGGCGGACAACTGTCGAATTCTCGTCCCCGCTGCGGAGGGAGAGCCGGAACCAGAGCCAGGTGAGAAGCGCTGCGGCGAGCCTTCCCGGCGGGTGGTCGGTGAGCCGGTCGAAAAACCGGTCGTGGAGGTCGAGGAGGGACGTCTCGCCGCTTCCCGCCGGGTCCCCGGCCCGGAAATGGCGCCGGGCGTCGAGGAGGAAGGGGAGCTGCCAGGCGTTCCCCCGCACGTACCCCCCCGTGGCGTACCAGAGCCGGCGCCGCTCGGCGGGGGAGAGCCGTTGCAGGAGCGCGTCGATCCGGCGCAGGATCGGGGCGAGGCGAAGCCGCTCCGTCCGCTCCCGGCACCGGTACCCCGCCACCAGCTCCGCCACCCCCTCCTGCCAGCCGATATGGGCGAAGTTCATCAGCAGGGCATTGACGGTCTGGCGCTCCCGAAGCCCCTCCGCCTCGAAGCGCCGGGCCGAGGTGACGAGTTCCGCCGGGAGCAGGAGCCACTCCCCGGCCGCGGCGATGCGGGCCGCCAGCCCCGTGTCCTCCAGGATCGGGAGCGCTTCGTCGAAGGGGCCGGTCTCCCCGAAAAACGAACGCCGGATGAGGAGCCCCTGGTCGCCGTGGGTGCAGCCGGGGCGGTGGAGCCGCGCCTTCCACTCGTAGAAGTACCACGGCAGCGACGGGGTCGCGTCGCTGCGGGCGAAGCGGAGCCGGAAATGCCCGGCGACCCGTTCGTCCCCCCGGCGGGCGATGGCGGCCTCCAGGCTCTCCAGCGCCGCGCGCAGCGCCAGCGGTCCGGGTAAGGTGGAGTCGGCATGGAGGAAGAGGAGGGTGCCCCCCCGGGCGGCGCGGAACCCCGCGTTCATCTGCCGTCCCCGCCCCCGGCCGGTCGTCACCACGGTGACGGGAAAGGGGGCCCCGGGCGCCAGGGCGCCGACCGCGGCGACGGTGCCGTCGTCGGAGCCGCCGTCGGCGATCACCACTTCCAGCGCCACTCCTCGCTGGGCGGCGAGGGTGGCGAGGAGGGGGGCGATTGCCGGCCCCTCGTTGAGGACCGGGACGACGACGGAGAGTTGTGGCGGTTCGGATTGTTTGGGCATGGAGTCATCCTACCCGAGCGAAGTGGCGGGAGAAAAGCGTTTTCTGGCTGGCGTCAGATGCAAAAAGAAACGCCCGGTTTCCCGGGCGTTGAGGTGCGGCGAATCATGACGGAAATTTCAGTTCATGACGCTGTCGGCAATCTTCACCAGGTTCGGCAGGTCGGGCTTGGTGACGATGTCCAGCGCCCCCAGGTCCTTCCATTTGCGCCGGTTGTCGTCGGTGGCGAGGGAGGAGAAGATCAGGATCGGGAGCTCCCGCAGGGTGTCGTCCTTCTTGACCAGGGTGGTGAGGTGGAGGCCGTCCATCTTCGGCATCTCCACGTCGGTGATGAGGAGGTCGATCTCGTGCTTCAGTCCCGTCCCCGTGGCGCGGCAGCGGTCGAGCTTCGCCGAGATTATCTGCCACGCCTCCTCGCCGTTTTCCGCCTCCTCCACGACGTAGCCGGCCCCCCGCAGCGTCGAGCAGATGCTTCCCCGGATGAAGGCCGAGTCGTCGGCCACCAGGATCCGGTGCCGGCTCCGGTCGAGGGGCGGCCCTTCCAGGAGCTGCCCCTCGTCCAGGGCGTGGAGGGCGCTGTCCGAGCAGATCTCGCCGATGATCTTCTCGAAGTCGAGCATCAGGATGATCCGGTCCTCCATCTTCACCACGCCGGTGACGTAGGCCGACTCGATGGCCCGCACCGGCGGCTCCACCTGCTCCCAGGAGATGCGGTAGATCCGGGAGACGTCGTTCACCAGGATTCCCACCACCATCCGGTTGAACTCCAGGACCACGACCCGTTCGGCCGGCAGCGTCTCCATGCTCTTGCCGAGGACGGTGGCCAGGTCCACCACCGTGATCACCTTGTCCCGCAGCTTCATCATCCCCGCGACGGCGGGGTGGGTGTTGGGGACCTTCCACATCTGGGGCTTGCGGATGATCTCCCGCACCTTGGCGACGTTGACGCCGAAGTGGGACGGGATCGTCTCCCCCCGCCCGTTCTGCTCGTTGAGCATGAACTCCACGATCTCCAGCTCGTTGGTGCCGCTCTCCAGGAGTATTCTGTTGTCAGCCATGTGCCGATACCTCGCGGGTTGATGGGCCCTCGAAACGAAGGCATGGTTAGCGTATCGGCGGTGATCCGGAAAACTTTAATCCTGAAGACGCCAGTTGAATAACTCCCCCCGGCCCCCTCGTAACTTAAAGGGGGTACAGCAACATGTTTTCTCCTCCCCTTAAGCTAAGGGGAGGTCGGGAGGGGTTATAGGCTGGAGCGGATATCAATCCGCGTATCGTAAAACGTGCTCCCGTTCCCCCGGTCGGTGAGGCGCTGGGAGGTGAGGGCGTTCACCGTCCGGTCGCCGGGGGCGTAGACGCTCCACCAGACCCCCTCGGCCACCGCCACGCCGGCGGGGACGCGCTCGGTGACCCGCAGGATGAACTCCACCTCCCCCCGCTCGTTCCACGCCACGACCCGCTCGCCGTCGGCGAGGCCCCGCGTTTCGGCCTCGGCCGGGTTCACCATGAGGGTCATCCCCCCCTGTTTCGCCCGCAGCTCCTCCTGCTCGTAGAATGAGGCGTTCAGGGCAAAGAGAGTCGGGGCGGTCATCAGCCTGAGGGGGAGCACCCCCTCCTCCTCGTGGGTCGGGAGATGGCGGGGGAGCGGCTCCGGCTCCCGGGGGTTCAGGATCTCCACCTTCCCCGACGGCGTCCGGAAAGTGCCCGTGGCGTCGGGGGGGAGCGGCAGCTCCACCGCCTTCCCCCCGGCGAAGCGGGCCGGGTCGATCCCCTCCCGCATGGGGGTCGGGACCGCCAGGAGCCGGTCGATCATCCCTTCGGCGCTCTGGCGGAAGAACGGCTCGTCGAACCCCATCGCTGCGGCCAGCAGGGCGAAGGTGTCCCAGTTGGAGCGGCTCTCCCCCACCGGCGGGACCGCCGGCCGGCTCCGCTGGATGCAGTAAGTGCCGTAGGCGCGGTAGACGTCGCTCGTCTCCAGGGACGAGCAGGCCGGCAGCACCACGTCGGCCCAGCGGGCGGTGTCGGTCATGAACCGCTCGTGGACCACGGTGAAGAGATCGTCGCGGCCAAGCCCCCGCAGGATCGCGTTCTGATCCGGCGTCACGGCGGCGGGGTTCGAGTGGTAGACGTAGAGCGACATCACCGGCGGGTCGGCCAGCTCGGTCAGGGCGTGGCCCAGGCGGTTCATGTTCACGAGCCGGGTGGGGTGTGGCAGGAAATCCTCCCGCAGCACCTCCCGCATGGCGAAGGCCGCGCCGGTGGAGGTGGAGGCGAAGAGCCCGCTCCCCCGCTTCCCGTAGGCCCCCGTCAGGGCCGGGAGGGCGCAGATGGTCCGGACCGTCATGGCCCCGTTGCCGTAGCGGGAGAGGCCGCTTCCGAGGCGGATGAACGGCGCCCGCGCGCAGCCGTAAAGCCGGGCCAGCTCCTCGATGGTCGCCGCCGGAATGCCAGTGAGCTCCGCCACCCGCTCCGGGGGATAGTCGGGAAGGATGGCTTTTGCCAGCTCTTCATACCCCTGGACCCGCTCCGCCACGAAGGCCCGGTCCACCAGCCCTTCCCGGGCGATGACGTGCATCAGCCCCAGGGCCAGGGCCCCGTCGCTCCCGGGGCGGGGGAGGATGACCCGGTCCGCCGCCGCGGCCGTTGGGGTCTCGTAGGTGTCGATGAGCCAGACCGCCGCTCCCCGCTTCCGCGCCTCCCGCACCCCGTGGAGGAAGTGGATGTTGGTCGCCGCCGCGTTGATCCCCCAGAGGATCACGAGGTCGCTCTCCGCCACCTCGTCCGGGTGCGGGGCCGGGGTCTCCCCCATCACCGCGTGCCACCCCGCCTCCTTGGCCGGCGAGCAGATGGTCCGCTCCAGCCGCGACGCCCCGAGGCGGTGGAAGAAGGGGTGGCCGGCGTTTCGCTGCACGAGCCCCATGGTCCCGGCGTAGGAATAGGGGAGGATAGCCTCGGCCCCAAAGGCCGCGATGATCTCCTTCCAGCGGTCGGCGATGGTGGCGACCGCCTCCTCCCACGGGGCGGGGCGGAACTCCCCCGACCCCTTCGCCCCGGTGCGGACGAGGGGGGTGGTGAGCCGCAGCGGCGAGTGGACCGTACGCTCGTAGTGGAGCATCTTCGGGCAGAGGGTGCCGCGGGTGAAGGGGTGCTCCGGGTCGCCGGTCACCCGGACGGCCCGGCCGTTTTCCACCTCCACCAGCAGGCCGCAGGTGTCGGGGCAGTCGTAAGGGCAGACGGAACGCGTGATCGTGGTAGTCATGGGAACCTCCGGAAGGGGACGTCACTGAATCATCCAGGTAGCATACCGCAGATGCCGGCGGGCGGCAACGGTGGGGGGGAGAGGCGCTACACCGCCAGGGTGGCGAAGAGCGCTTCGAGCTTGGCCGCGTCCAGCGGCTTGACGATGAAGCTGGCGGCGCCCAGTTCACGGCAGCGGTCGAGCTCGTCGGGGTTGTCGGACGAAGAGGCAATGACCACCGGCAGCTCCCTGGTGGCGGGGTTGTGCCGCAGGCGTGCGAGGACATCCGACCCGTTCAGTCGGGGGAGCTGCAGGTCGAGGATGACGAGGGCCGGGAGCTGCGGTGCGGGGGTGGTCCCGTCCCCCACAAGCCGGCGGAGGGCCTCGGCCCCGTCGCGGGCGATCTCCAGCCGCACCGGCCGCGACAGTTTCTTCATCGCCCGGGTGGCGAGAAAGCGGTCATCGTCGTTGTCTTCAACCAGCAGCACGTTCAGTTCGGTCATGCGTTCCACCTGAAAACATTACTGATTAACACTAATCTTTCGCTACCAGATGTTCCCCCTCCCTTGACGGGAGGGGGAAGGGGGTGGGTGAAGTTTCAACTGGCTGATATCTTGGTACTTTCACCCCCACCCTAACCCTCCCCCGTCAAGGGGGAGGGAATTTGTTTAGGAAGGCGGAGGCGGGCAGGGGGGGAGGGAAAAATAGCAGGTGGTGCCGCGCCCCTCCTCGCTCTCCAGCCAGATTCGCCCCCCGTGGCGCGAGACCACCCGGTGGACGATGGCAAGCCCCACGCCGGTGCCGGGGAACTCGTCCGGCCGGTGGAGCCGCTGGAAGGGCTGGAACAGCTTGCCGGCATACGCCATGTTGAAGCCGGCGCCGTTGTCCCGCAGGTAGCAGACCGTCTCGCCGTCCCGCCAGGCCCGGCCGAAGGAGATCCTCCCCCGCTCGGTGCGGGCGGTGAACTTCCAGGCGTTCCCCACCAGGTTCTCCATCGCCACCCAGAGGAGCTCCGTGTCGGCGCAGACCATGACGTCCGGCTCCACTGTCACCTCCACCTCCCGTGCCGGCTCCCCCTCCGCCAGCGTCGCCGCGATGGCCCGGATCATGGCGCTCAGGTCCAGCTCCCGCAGCGCCAGCTCCCGGCGCTGCACCCGGAAGAGGGTCGACATGGCGGCGATGACCCGCTCCATCTGACCGCTCACCCCCCTGATCCGCCGGAGGTAGTCGCGGCACTCTCTGCTCAGGGTGTCGCCGCATTCCTCCTCCAGGGCCTGACAGAACCCGTTCAGGCGCATGAGCGGCGCCCGCAGGTCGTGGGAGGCGGAGTAGTTGAACGACTCCAGCTCCCGGTTCGCCTCCTCCAACTGGGCGGTCCGCTCCCGCACCCGCTCCTCCAGACGCGCGTTCAGCTCGGCGATCCGCAGGTTCGCCTCCTCCCGTTCCCGTCGGCGCTGCCAGATCGCCTCCACCATCCGGTTGAACGATGCCGCCAGCTCGCCGATCTCATCGTTTGATTCCACCGGGATGGTGGCGCTTCCCCCCGCCTCCACCGCCCGTACCCCCTCCGCCAGGTGCAGGAGGGGGTGGGTTACACCCCGGATCACCCCGTAGACGGCCCCGCAGCCGGCCAGGAGAAAGAGCGCGGCCGCCAGGCAGGTCGTGACGATCATGGCGCGGAGCCGCCGGTTGATCGGTTCTTCGTCCATGACGACCCGCACCGACCCCAGGGTGGACAGGGCGCCGCCGCTCCCCCCGGTCTCGAAGAAGAGATCCGATTCGCGGGTCGCCCTGGTGCTGCCGATGACCGTCTCGGAAAACTCGAGCCGCCGCCCGATCCGGCGCAGCCCCGGTTTGCCGGCGGATGCTGTCTCTTGCGCCGGTGCCGGCTCCGCGCTTCCGTCGGCGGGACGCGTCACGGTCACGAGGGGATGGTTGTCGCGGTCGAAGATCGTGACCGAAAGGGCCTCGGGTGTTGCCATCGCCCCGTCGGCGATCTCCCGCAGCTGCTCGACGTTGCCGGCGAAGAGGGCCACGCGGGCATGGTTGGCCAGGAGCCGGGCCAGGAGCCGCCCCTCGGTGACGAGCTTCTCCTCCTCGCTCTCAAGGTGGTGGGTGATGAAGAAAACGGCAAAGATGGTCGAGATCGCCACGATCATGGTGGCGGTTACGGTGAAGAGCTTGGCGCGGAAACTGCCGCGGATGCTTCCGCAGATGCGGGAAATGGCGCCAGTTCGCGCAGTAGTCGGGGGGGTGCTCCGGGTTTCAGCAGTCATGCCGGCCTCCTGGGAGCTTCAAAACAAAATTCATTCCCCGCGCAGATCGCGGGTGATGCCGAGGTTGCGCGCCACCGCCCCGTTGATCCGGAGGGTGATCCGGGCCGGCGCTTCGTCCGGCACCTCTTCCGGTGGGGTGCCGTTCATGATCCGGCGGGCCATCCGTCCCGCCTGGCGTCCCATGTCGGCCGGGTCCACCTCGAAGGCGGCCAGTGCCCCGTGCTGCAGGTACTTGGCGGCGAAGGCCATGACCGGCACCCGGTTCTCCTGGGAGAAGAGGGCGATCGCCTCCAGGGTCTCGGCGGTCACCACCGTCGGGTCGGGGAGGAGCCAGAGGACGTCCACCTTCCCCTTGAGGGCGGCGAGCTGCTGCAGCACCTGGCGGGGGGCGCGGACCTCGCGGGTCACCAGGGTGACCCCCTGGCGCTGCGCCGCCTGCCGCGCCTCCCTGACCATGGCGCCGGTGCGCCCCGGGTCGAAGAGGAGCCCGACGCGGTGGGCGGCCAGGTCGGCGTGGGCGAAGGCGAGGTAGCGCTCCGCCGGGACTCCCATGGTGATGCCGGTCACGTTGCCGTGGGCGGCGGTCGAGGGGGGGGCGGCCACCATGACGTAGACGATGGGGATCTCGCGGATATCCTTCACCCGGGCCAGGGCCTCGCGGCCGATGGCGAGCACCACCCGGGGGTGCGCCTCCCGCACGGAGCGGACCACGTCGGCCCCCCGCAGCTCGGCGAGAACGAACCGCTCCACGGAACGGACCTCGGCCGTCGCCTCGAAGCCGTGCAGCGCCGCCTCGAAGGGTGCCATCCGCTCGCCCTGCACCACCACGACCTCCGCGGCGAAAGCCGGGAAGCCCCAGAGGAGCAGGAAGGCGAGTATGTGGAGGATGCGAGTCGTCATGCGTTCCTAGATAGTTGCCGTTACCACTTGATGCGGAGGCCGCCTTCGAACCAGCGGCTGGGGTTCTTGAAAATCTCGTCGTGATATTGATTGTTGCTGAACAGGTTGTGGCCGGTGGCGAAGAGTTCGGCCTCGGTGTTACCGCTTCTGAAAAAGCGCCACCCCAAGTTTAGATCCCAGATGAAGTTGCCGTATTTGCCGCCCCAAGAGCTCGGGGTGTTCCAGTCGCGGTAATAGCCGATGAGGGAGCCGCGGAAGCGCTGCCGGTCGTCGTAGTGGAGGCCCAGATCCCAGGTTTGACGGGCTACACCGTCAAGTTTTTCGCCGGTCTCAAGGTTCCTTGCGTCGGTGAAGACATAGCCTGCGGTGAGCCAAGAGTTGTAGAGCGGAACGGTGCGGGCCTCAATCTCGAAACCTTCCCGCAGCGTTCTTGTCACTGTGTCACCCCGCTCCTTGAATTCATTGCGGAACCAGGTTCCTTTGAGCCAGAGGAAGGGGATGTCTGTGGTTTCGAAACCGGTCTGGACGGTCCAGCCAGTGTCTTTGGTGGCATAAGCCGGGTTCAAGACCGGCAGGTTGTAGCCCCGGGCCGTGTAGGCCCGTAGCAGTGTCTTGTCGGTGATGCCAAGGGTTACCCCGATGCTGGGGCTGAAGAAGTCGCCGGTTTTGCTGGTCAGGTCGTAACGGACTGCTGGGGTGATGGTAAGCCGCTTCCAGGCGATGGTGTCGTTCAGGAAGAAGCCCCATTTGTCGTTGGAGGCGTCGATATTGAAGAGGGGGTTCTTGGCCTGTCCATGGTCGAAGTCGATCCCACCGGTCAGGGTGTGGAGACCCTGGCGCCAAGTAAGTATAGCCGCGCCCCCGGCTGTTTTCTCGTCGTTGGTGATGGTAGCTAAACGCTCGCCGGTGCTGATGTCGTCATAACCTTCAGTGAAATCGAATCGCGTTCCTTTGATGAGGGCGTTGAAGGTTAGCCGGTCGGTCAGGGAGTAGTCGAGGGAGAGAGTCGACTGGAGGATGCGAAGCTTAAATTGGTCCGAAAATCCGGCGAATGTGATAAGGCCAACCTGCGGCGCTGTTTCCATGGAGTTGAAGGTGAGGCGGAGGCTTCCCCGGTCGGACAGGTTCCAGCGGAGCTTGGCGTAAGCGTTGTTGTTCTCGGTGGCGTTGAAGGGATGGAAGCCGTTGCTCTGGAGGTTGCCGCCCGAAAGATAGTAGCCGAGCCGGCCAACCGTGCCGGAGAGTTCTCCTCGTCCGTCGCGGGTGCCGTTCTCGCCACCTGAGAAAGATGCGGCGCCGCTGAAGGAGGCATGAAGGGCCGGCTCCTTCGTGATGACGTTGACTATACCTCCCAAGGAGGAGCTCCAACTCGAGGATGCGGGCCCCTTCAGGATTTCCACCCGCTCAATGTTCTGGACCGGGACCATGCCAGGGATGGCATAGCTGTCGGACTCGTTGTCAATGGGTACCCCGTCGATCAGGATCTGGATAAAACGGGTGGTGGCTCCAGCGAACTCAGTAAGAGTGGGAGCTCCTGGAGCGGTGTTGCCGGCGACCTGAACCCCGGGAACGATGGCGAGGACATCGGCCAGGGTGTGGGCATTTATTGCCTCGATTTCTTCGGCGGTGATGACGGTTATGTTCTCGGCACTCCGGGAGAGGGGGCGCGGCGAGCGGGTGGCAGAGGTTACAGTCAGGTCCTGGGGTTCGTAGTAGAGCTCCATTGTCTCCCGGTCGCCGTCGGTTTCGGCGTGGGCAGGGAGGGGGAGACACAGGATGAACTGGGCAAGGAGGAAAAGAAAAACGAGCCGCTCCCCCAGCGCCAATAGCCGCCGGAAACGCATTCCGGCGGATGCTGTCGCTATGGGGAGGCTCGATGGTGGCATGGGGTTTGCTGTTTAATGAGAAAGTCTGTTATTGGCAGGCGCCCCTGCTTATAACAAAAAAGATACGGTGTTGTCCATTTCATTCTGTACCTTCGGTGATTACTGCGCCAAAAGGAGATGAGAGCCATGAGTGAGATCACAGACGAGGTGGTGGTGCTGGATGCCGGAACATCCAGCGCCCCCGAGGGGCCGACGGCTTGCTGCACGTCGTCGTTAGTAACCACAAGGGTTCAGCCGGCAGAGTAGCACTAAGGAGGAGAGGGGAGGGGACCGTTTCCCCTCCCTTTCTTCGCCCTCCGGCCATTTCGCGGGTCCCGTGCCAGAAAAGGGCGGGATGTCCGGTTCAGCACCGGGGCGTTGCCCCCGCCCCCACGTACTTTCTTTGGCCGCCCAAAGAAAGTACGCAAAGAAAACCGCCCCTGATGCCTTGGCCGCTGGCGCGGCTTCCCTCGCTCCGTCGGACGCTGCGGCGGGGGCCGGAACTCGCTTCGCTCAGACAGCCGCCCCCCTTCTTCCGCCGCGTCCTTACTCACTCGGCTGCGGCAAAGGGGGAGAGACGAAAAGCGATAAGCGATAAGCAGGATTGCCCCCCCTTCATTCTGTCCATCACCTTTTCATTCGGAGCCCCCATGATCCTCTCCCGTTACGTCAAGGAATTCCCCTCCCCCGAGTCCCCTGACCAGCTCCTCCTCTTCTCCTGCCGCACCGGTGCGGTGGTGCGGGTGTCCCGGGCCACCTTCGCCGCGGCCCGGGCCGGCACCCTCTCTCCCGCGGCAGCCGCTACCCTGGAGCAGCACGGCTTCCTCACCCCCGACCGCGCCACGGAGCGGGCGGAGATGCTCGCCTGGTTCGACCGGATCAACGCCGGGCGGCGCCGCGCCGGTCTGGTGGCGGTCCTGACCCGGCGCTGCAATCTGGCCTGTCCTTACTGCTTCGAGGGGGGGCAGGCACCGGAGGGTGACATGGCGGAAGAGACCGCCGATCTGCTGGTGGCGATGATCGGGCGGGAATACTTTGCCAAGGGATGGCGGGTGGATCTCGATTTCTACGGCGGCGAGCCGCTGCTGCGTCCCGGCCTGATCCGGCGGATCGCCGCGCCGCTGCGGGCCGCGGGGGGCGAACTGTTCCACGGGCACCTGGTCAGTAACGGCACCCTCCTCGACCGGGAGGTGATGGCGGAGCTGGTCCCCCTGGGGATCGAGTCGGTGAAGGTGACCCTTGACGGCCCGCCCCACGTCCATGACCGCCACCGCCCCTACGGCGGCGGCGCCGGGAGTTTCCGCGACATCCTGCGGGGGGTGAAGGAGGTGGCGGAGCTGGTGAGGGTCCACGTGGGAGGGAACTTTACGCGGGAAACCTGGCGGGAGTACCCGGCGCTTCTGGATCTGCTGGTGGCGGAGGGGCTCACCCCGGAGCGGCTCGGGACGGTGCGCTTCACCCCGGCCGTGGGAGGGAAGGGGAGGGGGTGCGTGACCTGCGAGGAGCCGTGGCTGGCGGAGGCGGAGCTTTCCCTGCGGCAGGAGCTGGCGGCGCGGGGATTCCGGCTGCCGAAGCCCGGCCCCTTCTCCTGCATGATCGATCTGGCAAGTGACCTGGCGGTGGATGCCGACGGTCGCTGCTACAAATGCCCCGCCTTCATGGGGCACGCGGGGTACGCCGTGGGGACCCTGGGCGGCGGCCTCACCGGCGCACTCCCCGCCTACGGCCCCGATATCTGGAAGACGGAGGAGTGCCTCGGCTGCGCCTGGCTCCCCTTGTGCTTCGGCGGCTGCCGCTTCATGCGGCTGGCGGAGGCGGGAGGCGTGGACGGGGTGTCGTGCCTGCGGGGGTACCTGGACGCTACCCTGGAGACGGGGGTGCGGCGGGCGGCTTGAACAAAAGGTCCCCTGAGCAGAAGTTCGGCTGCGTTGCTGCTCTGTTCGGACTTTTCCAGTAGATCCTGCACGTCATTGTCCATCAGAGTGCCATCCCTTCTTGTCGGACGTTGAGCAGCAGGGGGGAGCGGCGTGTGTGGAACGCGGCTGCTTCGTAGGGAATTACGGAAACAACGGTGTCGTACTTGAGCGAGATGTCGCTGATGGTCGCCAGGTACCGTTCGCGCTCGGTGGCGATATCCTGAAGATGGTCCAGTACAACGATGATGTCGACATCCGAATCGTCCGTGAAATCGCCCCGCGCGTAGGAGCCGAAGAGGATGATCTCCTTGAGCCGGGTGCCGTAAATTCTCTGGAGTTCGGAGCGAGTTTCCGCAAGCAGCTGGTCAATCTTGTCTGGAAATCGTTGTGCCATGGAAGCCGGGTGCCTCCCGTCAGATGCGTTCTCTCTATGTTTACCAGAAAAAACGCACTCTTTCCACCGTTATGCTTTGACAACGTCCCTACCCCAGCAGCCTGTCCAGCTGGTCGAAGTCGAGCACCTCTTCGGCCTGGGCCTTGATCAGGTCGATCTTTTCCGTGTCCTCGGCGCTGATCTTGGAGACGTGGTAGGTGAGGGCGGTGAAGACGTCGGCGGTGGTCTCGTGGATCCGGATGTAGGGGATGTTGCTGTCGTCGAGGATCTTCTGGGTGATGGCGGAGATCGGCGCGTGGCCGGGGATGATGAGGCCGGCGATCTTCTCGTAGTAGGACGGGATGTGGTAGAGGGACGAGAGGGTGACGAGGAGCTCGTCCCGGGAGCTGGTGCTGACGAGGAGCGTCGAGTCTAGGAGGTTGTCGATCACCTTCTGGGACGAGGCGGCGCCGAGCTGGATGTGGTGGATGATCCGCGTTCCCTGGCTCCGGTCCCCCTTGAGGGGATGGCCGAGGAGCCGGGAGATGCTGTTGAGGGTCGGGTCGGCGAGGACGGGGGAGTAGTCGAAGGCGCCGACGACGCTGATCCGGTCCGGCGCGAAGGCGCGGGCGAGGTACGAGAGGGAGGTCTCGCGCTTTTCCGGGACGAGCTTGTTGACGAGGAGCGCCCGCACGTCGGCCCCTTCCAGCCGGTAGAGGGGGAGGTTGAGCTGGACCGAGTCGATGACGTTGCCGATCCCGCCGCCGGAGACCATGATGACCGGGGCATCGACGAGCTTCGCCACCCGGGCGTTGTTGAGGCCGATGACCGAGCCGACGCCGCCGTGGCCGGCTCCTTCGATGATGAGGAAGTCGTTCTTCGCCTCCAGCGCCCGGACCGCCTCGGTGATCCGCTCCACCGGCTGGCGGACCGTAATCTCGCCGTCGATGAACTTCTTGGTGGAGCCCCGCCCCAGCACCACCGGCGACATGTGGGCGATGTCCGCTTCGAGGCCGTAGATGCGGGCCATGAGGGCGGCGTCCTTGTCGACGGTCACGCCGTTGAAATCCTGGCATTTGGGGCCGATGGCCTTGATGAATCCTACCCTGCCGTACTTCTTCCGCGCCAGGTGCATGAGCGAGACGCTGACGGTGGTCTTGCCCGAGTGCTGCCCCGTGGCGGCGATGAAAACCTTCCTGCACATATATTCTGAGCGTTTTCCTTTCCGTTTCCGATAGAGACTCTTGCACGAAGTCTTTTCCCACTCCCTTGACGGGAGGGGAGTTCTTGGGACTTTTGCACGAGTCTCAATAAATTCCCCGTTTTTTCAGTATAATTTCAGTAACCGTCCCTCTGCAAGCGCGTATACGCAACGGGGACGGGAACCGGGAGAACGGGGATGGGGAAGGGGATTCTGGCGGACATCGTCCGGCTGGAGGAGGAGATTCACCGCCGGCTGGAAGGGGAGCGGCAGCGGGCCGCGGCGCTTGTGGCGGAGGCCCGCCGGGAGCGGGATGGGGCGGTCGCCGCGGAGGAGGCCCGGCTGCGGGAGGAGCTCGACCGGGCGGTGGCGGCGGCGCGGGAGGGGGCGCTCCGGGAGGCGCAGGCCCGGGAGCGTGAGGCAGAGGCGCGGGGGGCGCGGCTGGCCGCCCTGGACGACGGTTTCCTGCGGGAGAGGGTCCGAGCCCGTCTGGCCGCGCTCCTGCCGGGAGGGGGGCCATGATCGTCCGGATGGCGAAGATCGAGATTGCCGGCCCGAAGGAGCTCCTCCTCGACGTTCTCGCCCTGGTGCAGGAGCTGGGGCTTTTCCAGGTGGAGCCGGAGCCCGGCGGCTTCGTCGAGGCGGGGGTCGAGGCGAAGGTGCGGCCCCTGGTCCCCGATGAGCAGCTGGTGGCGGAGCGGCTCTTCCTCGAAAACCTCGGAAGCGGGATCGCGGGGGTCCTTGCGGCCCTCCCCCGGTCGGCGGTCGGTACGAGCCCCCTCGACCCCCAGGCCGCCCTGGCGGTGGTTGCCGCCGCCGTCGGGGGGCATGGCGCCTGGTGCCGGGAGCAGGAGGAGCGGCTCGCCGCCCTGCGCCGGGAACGGGACGAGCTGCAGCGCCACGCCGTGATCGTCGAGGCGCTGGATCGACTCCTGGCCGGGGTCTCGCCGGGGGAGGGGGTCGACTGCATCGGCCTGGTGCTGCGGGAGCCGGCGGCGCTGGAGCGTCTCCGGTGGCTGGTGGCCAATGGTACCGAAGGCGCCTCGGAGCTGCTGACGGCGGTGGCGGCCGACGGGACCACGGTCTGCCTGATCGTCACGGTGCGGGAGCGGGGGGCGCGGCTGCGGGAGCTCTTGGGGGCCGAGCAGCTGCCGGAGCTGGAGCTGCCGGCGGCGTTCGCCGGGCTTCCGTTTCCCGAGCGGATCCGCCGCCTGCGGGGGAGGCTGGCCGAGGCGGCGGCGGAGATGGCGGCCATCGAAGGGGCGCTGGCGGATTTCGCCCGGACCTGGGGGGGCGCCTACCTCAGGGCCCGGGAATGGGTGGAGAACCGTCTCTCCCTCCTCCGGCTCACCGCCCGGGTCCACGAGACGCTCATGTGCTTCGTCGTCCACGGCTGGATGCCGGCCGCCGGCGTGCCGGGGCTGGAGGGGGAACTGGCGGCGCGCTTCGGCGGCAGGGTGGTGCTGGAGGAGAAGGCGCTGCGGGAGCAGGACCTGCAGCGGATCCCGGTGGCACTGAAGAACCCCCCCTATTTCCGGCCCTTCGAGCTCTTCTCCCGCATGCTGCCGCTGCCGCGCTATACCTCCTACGACCCGACGCCGTTCATCGGGGTCTTCTTTCCCCTCTTCTTCGGGATGATTCTCGGCGACGCCGGCCACGGGACGGTGCTGCTGCTGGCGTCCCTGGCGGCGTTGCGGCTCTGGCCGGGGCGCCCCGTCGTCCGTGACGGGGCGCGGATCCTCCTCGTCTCTTCCCTTTCCGCCATCGTCTTCGGCTTCGTCTACGGCGAGTTCTTCGGCGAGCTGGGGGAGACCCTCTTCGGGCTGCGCCCGCTCATCGTGGAGCGGCGCACGGCCATCGTCTCGATGCTCTGGTTTTCCCTGGCGGTGGGGACGGTCCACGTCATTCTCGGGCTCTTTCTTGGCTTCCTCTCGGCCGTGCGCCGGCACACCGGCAAGGAGGCGCTCTTCCGGCTGACGACCATCGCCGCCATCCTCTGCCTGGCGCTGCTGGCCGTCTCGCTCTTCCATCTCTTCCCCCGCAACCTGGCCCGGCCGGCCGTCGTCGCCCTGGTGGCGCTCGTCCCGCTCCTCCTGGCGACGGGAGGGTTCATCGCCCCCCTGGAGTTTCTGCGGACCGTCGGCAACATCCTCTCCTACGCCCGGATCATGGCCATCGGCCTCGCCTCGGTCCTCCTCGCCAGCATGGCCAACACCCTCGCCGGGATGACCGGCGACATCGTCACCGGCATCATCGTGGCGGGGCTGCTTCATACCGTCAATCTCGTCCTGGGGGTCTTCTCCCCCACCATCCAGTCCCTCCGTCTCCACTACGTCGAGTTCTTCAGCAAGTTCCTGGAGCATGGGGGGAGGGAGTTCGCTCCCTTCAAAAAATCGCGCACGGACAGGGAGGAAGAGTCATGGAAAAGGCACTGATAGCACTGGCGGCGGCGCTCGCCATCGGATTGAGCGCCCTGGCGACGGCGTGGGCCCAGTCCCGGATCGGCTCGGCCGGGGCGGGGACCATCGCCGAAAAGCCGGAGCTGACCGCGACCGTGATCATCATGCTGGCGATCCCGGAAACCATGGTTATCCTCGGGTTCGTGGTGGCCGCCATGATCCTCTACCGGTGAAAGGCGCCTTCCATGGGGAGCCGGGAACTGGCAGAGGCGCTCCGCGCCGCGGCGGAAGAAAAGGCGGCGGCGATCCGCCGCGGGGCCGAGGCCGACTGCGGGCGGATCCGGAGTGAGGCCGCGGCGGCCATGGCAGAGGTTCGGGAGGAGTACGCCCGTCGGGAGGCGGCGGCGGTTGAAGCGGCAAGAGCGGAGATCCGCGCCGCCGCGGAGCGGACGGCGCGGCTGGCGGGACTCCGCGCGGAGCAGCTCCTGGCGGAGCGCCTCCGGCGGCTGGCACGGGAGCTTCTCCCCGCCGTCCGGGCCGAGGGGGGGGAGGCGCTCTTCGCCGCCCTCGCCCGGGAGCTTCCCCCGGGGGAGTGGGAGCGGGTGACGGTGAACCCGGCGGACGAGGCGCCGGCGCGCCGCCTCTTCCCCGGCGCCGCCATCGCGGCCGACCCGGCCGTTTCCGGCGGCCTGGAGGCGGAGCGGGGGGAAGGGAGGTTCCGGGTGGTGAACACCCTGGAGAAGCGGCTGGAGCGGGGGTGGGCGGAACTCCTCCCCGCGCTGGTGGCGGAACTCCGTGGCGGGGGGTGAGGCGATGGAGCTGCTGCGGGAAACGGCAGGTAGGGGGTATCCCGCCGATTACCTCCTGGCGCGGCTGAAGGGGCGGCGGGGGTATCTCGTGGCCGACTGGGAGGGGGTGCTGGCCGCGGCCGAGCCGCTGGCGGCGCTCCCCCCCTCCCCCTACCGTGGGCCGCTGGTGGACGCCACCGACGAGGGGGTCTGGGCGGGGCTGCTGCGGGAGTACGGCTGGGTCTGGCGGCAGATGGACGAGGGGTGGCGCCGGCTCTTTGCCCCGGTCTTCGGCGGTGCCGAGCTGCGGACCCTGACCCTCGTCCTCCGTGCCGTGGGGAAAGGGGAGCGGGAGCGGGCGGGGCGGCTCCTGGCCGATTCGCTCCTTCCCCGGCGCCTCCTGCGCCGGCTGCTGGAGAGCGCCGATCTGGCCGCCGCCGTCGCGGCCGTGGCGGAGGAGACGGGGGGTAATGCGGCGTGGCGCCGGCGGCTCGCCGAGGCGTTCCGGCGGCGGGGGGTGGCCGGGGTCGAGGAGACCCTCACCGACCGCCATCTGGCGGAAGGGGCCAAGGCACGCCACCCGGAGATCAAGGCGTTTTTCACCTGTCTCGTGGACGGGCGCAACATCGTCGCCCTCCACAAGCACCTGCGGTGGCGGATCGCCTCCCCACCGCCGCTGGTGGCGGGGGGGAGCCTTCGCCCCGACCTTTTCCGGGAGGCGGCGGCACAAGGGGACCCGGCGGCGGTCTTCCCGCTGGTGGCGCGCCTCACCGGCCGGGTTGCCGGGCCGGAGGCGGGGTCGGTGGAGCACCTCCTCCTGGCGGGGGTCACGCGGATGCTGCGGCGCCGCGGGCGGGAGTCGGAGGTCGCCCTGGTCCTCGACTACCTCTGGCGCTGCGCCGTGGAGGCCCGCAACCTGAGCCTTCTCATACATGCCGGGGCGCAGGAGCGTGAGGCACTCCGGAGGGAGGTGGTGCGGTGAAACGGATCGTCTTCATAACCCCACCCGACGCCCGCTACGGCTTCAGCGTGAGCGGCTTCGCCCAGCACGTCATCGCCCCGGAAGAGGCGGAGGCGACCCTCCGGCGGGTGATGGCCGACCCGGAGAGCGGGGTGGTGGTGATCGACGAGCGGCTCATCGCCGGGATCGACGACCGGCTCTTCCGGGAGATGGAGCGGCGCTGGTACGGCATCCTCCTCGTTCTCCCCGCCCCGGCGGCGGGGGAGGCGGAGGGTGACTACGCCGACCGCCTCATGCGGCGGGCGGTCGGCTACCAGGTGAGGATCCGGCCGTGACCGGCCGCATCATCGGGATAGCCGGCCCGACGGTGACCGTCGACCTCCGGGGGCTGAAGCTCTACGAGATGGTCTCCGTGGGGGAGGCGGGGCTCACCGGCGAGGTGGTGCGGCTGGAGCGGGACCGGGCGGTGGTCCAGGTGTACGAAAACACCGCGGGGCTTGCCGTGGGCGAGCCGGCGCGGGGGACCGCCCGGCCGCTCACGGTGGAGCTCGGGCCGGGGATCCTCTCCTCCCTGTTCGACGGCCTGCAGCGCCCCCTGGACCGGTTGCGGGAGACGACCGGCCCCTTCATAAGCGGCGGCGGGGGGGTCTCCCACCTGGACCCGGAGCGCCGCTGGCGCTTCTCCCCCGCCGTGGGGGAGGGGGAAGAGGTGGCTGCCGGCGCCATCCTCGGCCGGGTGGCGGAGGGTTCCTTCAGTCATCCCATCACCGCCCCCGCCGCCGGCCGCGTCGCCAGTCTGGACAGGGGGGAATTCTCCCTCGGCGAGCCTCTCGGGACCTTCGCCGACGGCCGGGAGATCCGGGCCACCAGCTTCTGGCCGGTGCGCCGGCCCCGCCCCTGCCGGCGCAAGCTTCCGCCGGGGGAGTCGCTGGTGACCGGGCAGCGGGTGATCGATTTCCTCTTCCCCCTGGCGCGGGGGGGGACCGCCATCTTCCCCGGCGGCTTCGGCACCGGGAAGACGGTCCTGGAGCAGGGGATCGCCAAGTTCGCCGACGTGGACATCGTGGTCTACGTCGGGTGCGGCGAGCGGGGGAACGAGACGGCGGAGCTCCTGGAGGATTTCGTCTCCCTCTCGGACGTGCGGACCGGCGCCTCGCTGATGGAGCGGACCATCGTGGTGGTCAACACCTCCAACATGCCGGTGGCGGCGCGGGAGGCCTCCATCTACACCGCGGTCTCCATGGCCGAATACTACCGGGACATGGGGTACCACGTGCTGCTGCTGGCCGACAGCATCTCCCGCTGGGCCGAGGCGCTGCGGGAGATCTCCTCGTCGCTGGAGGAGATGCCGGGGGAGGAGGGGTACCCGACCTATCTCGCCTCGCGGCTGGCCGGCTTCTTCGAGCGGGCCGGGGTGGTGGAGACCCTGGGGGGGGCGATCGGCTCCCTCAGCATGGTCGTTTCCGTCTCCCCCCCCGGCGGGGACTTCACCGAGCCGGTCACCCAGGCGTGCCTGCGGGCGGCGGGGGCGTTCTTCATGCTCGACACCTCACTCGCCCACCGGCGCCATTTCCCCGCCGTCAACTGGTTCCAGAGCTACTCCCTCTACGGCCGGGGGGCGACGGAGCACTTCGACCGTCTCCTCTCCCCCCGCTGGGGTGAGATGCAGCGGCGCTGCCGGGAGCTTCTGAAACGGGAGGAGACGCTGCGGGAGGTGGCGGAGATCGTCGGCGTGGAGGGGCTGCAGGATGCCGACCGCCTCCTGATGAAGACGGCGGAGCGGATCAGGCTCGAATTTCTCAGCCAGAACGCCTACACCGGCGACGCCTTCTCTCCCCCCGAGGCGACCCTGGCAAGGATCGCGGAGATCGTGGCGGCCCACGACCGGGCCGCGGCGCGGCTGGCGGCGGGGGAGTTCCTCGACGAGGTACTGAAGGAGCCGGCCAAAGGGGTGACCCCATGAGGCTTGCCGAGCATGTCTACCGCACCATCTCCTCCATCCGGGGGCCGCTCCTCTTCGTGGAGGAGGTGGTCAGCGTCCGGAGCGGCGAGGTGGTGGAGATCGTCTTTCCGGACGGCGCCGTCATGGAGGGGGAGGTGCTGAAGATCGACGGCGCGACGGTGCTGATCCAGGTCTACGGCGAGACCCGGGGGCTCGATACCGGCTCGGCGGTGGTCTTCACCGATTCGGTGAAAAAGG
>JAJZUC010000093.1 GCA_021847245.1 Deltaproteobacteria bacterium
CACCTGCTCGGCCCGCAGCCGCAGGCTTTCCGACGCCTGCCGGTCGGCGGAGTCGGCGATCCGGCCGGCAAGCTCCTCCCGCACCCGCCCCAGGTTGGTGGCCAGGATGAGGGACGAGGTGAGCAGCGGCACCAGCGACAGCAGGAGCATCGCCACGAGGGTCTTCCGGAAGAGGGAGAGGCGCCTCATTTTCGTCCCCCCGCCATCTTCGCCGCCTCGGGACAGCGCCGCAGGCAAGCCATGAAGACGGGACCGGCAAGGGCGCCGAGCCCCGCGGTGGCGAAGCCGACCCCCCATGCGCCGCTGAAGCCGGGAAACGGCTCCCACCCCCGGCAGAGGTCCAGGGCCCAGCCGAAGACCGTGGGGGAGATCATCGCCAGGGAGTAGCCGACCAGGGACTGGAGCCCCATGGCGGCACCGAGGTAGGCGGGTGCCACCAGCTCGGTGAGTCCGGTGGAGAAGACCGGCGACTCGGCCACGATCAGGTAGCCGTAGACGAGCCCCACCGCCACGGCCACGGCGGGGGTGGCGTTCACCAGCCAGCCGAAGGCGAAGGAGATCAGGCCGCTGGCGGTCATGACCAGGCTGACGGTCCTGGTCCGGCCGAGGCGGTCGGAGAGGGTTCCGGTGAGGGGGGAGGCGACGGCGCCGATGCCGATGATGACGGCGGCGGCGGTGGAGGCCCAGCCCGTTGCCGCACCCCGGGGGGTCCCGTGCCCCACCAGGAGGGCGACGAAGAACGGGGCGAGCCAACTCCGCATCCCGTACATCTCCCACATGTGGGCGCCGTAGCCGAGGATCATCAGCAGCGCCGGCCGGTTCCGCACGATTTCCTTCCGGAAGCTCTGCTCCGGAAGGAGATGGACCGGGGGGCGGTAGCCGCGGAAGACGGCGAGGGAGAGGAGCGCTCCGATGTACACCCCCACGCTGCAGGCGACGAACGCCGTCCGCCAGGGGGCGATCGCGGCGATGGCGCCGGTCACCGCCAGGGAGAGGGAGGCACCGAGGACGAGGGAGCCGACGTAGATGCCGACGGCGCGCCCCCGCCTGGAAGGTTCGAACCGCTCCGCCACCAGCTTGAGCCCCGGCATGTACGTCCCCCCCATCCCGACGCCGGTCAGGGCCCGCAGCACCAGGGCCGACACGTAGTCGTGGGCGAAGAGGGCGAAGAGGAGATTGGCGGTCCCCGACCAGAGGGCCGAGGCGATGAAGATGTTGCGGGTGTTGAGGCGGTCGGTGAGGGCCGAGAGGATCACCCCCGAGGCGATGTAGCCGAGCTGGTAGATCGAGAAGACCGATCCCGCCATGGTGTTGTTCATCCCCCATTCGGCCTTGAGCAGCGGCAGCACGGCCGAGTAGTTGATGAAGACGAGCATGATGAAGAGTTGGGCCGTGCAGAGAAGCAGCAGCCAGCGGGTCTTCTCGGTCATGGAGCTCCTGTGTGGGTCTCCCGGCCTCCCCTTGAACCAGGGAGAGGAGAGTTACCCCCCTCTTGGCTCAAGAGGGGGAGGAAGTTAGTCGTGAAAGTATAGCGATTATCGTGCCGGGGGACAACGGATTTGCTGCGGGTAAGTTCATGTGTCGAAGGTGCAAAAATGTTCGTGCCTTGCGTTGACTTTCACTCGAAAGGTGTTAGAAATTTGTTACACTGGTTTGCCTGCCGGGGTGCCGTGTGCCAACCCATGATATCCGTCATACCATGACACCGAGGAGAGTTGCTTGAAGTCCATTGCAATCAGGTTGGTCGTCGTAGCATGTCTTTTCCCCCTCCTGCTTACTGCCGTGAACGCCGAAGAGATCCCTTCTCCTTCGTCGCCGCAGGCCGTTGCGCCAGGCGGAAGTGCCGGTTTCGGCATCCCGTACTACGGCGGAACCACCGGCGTCCAGGGGGGAGGCGGTACTTTTGGCTACAATGGCGGAACCGGTGCCCCCCCGGTGGCCGGACCCCAGGGAAGGCCGTACGGTCAGCCCGTTTTCGGAGCTGCCGGATCACCCGCCGGGAAACCCGCCGCCGTCACGGGAACCGCTGTCCAGTCGGCGCCGGGTCAGCCGTCCCTTCAACCGGCACTGCCCCCCCAGCAGCTTCCCGCCGGCAAGAACCTCCCCGGGGAGGCGCCGGAAGGGGCCCCCAAGCCCCGCAAAGAGGCCGTGACCGAGGAGAAGGCGCCGGCCCCGTCGCGCGGCAGGGGGATCGGCGAGCCCGAGTATTCCCTGGTCGAAAAGACCCTCAACGCCCGGGAAGTTGTCAAAGGGGCGGAAATACCCGCCCCGTCCCTTGATGCCATCGAGCAGTTCGGCTACAGCTTCTTCAGGCCCGACGCCTCCGACTTCTCTCCCCTTACCGACATCCCGGTCGGCCCCGACTACGTCGTCGGCCCCGGCGACACCATCGTCGTCAACGCCTGGGGGAGCCTCGAAGGGACCTTCCCCCTGGAGGTCAACCGGAGCGGCGAAGTGGTCCTTCCCAAGGTGGGGCCGGTCAAGGTCTGGGGGCTCCCCTTCGGCAAGCTCCAGGAGAACATCAGGGGGCACCTCGCCAGGGTCTACAGGGATTTCCAGATCAACGTCAACATGGGTAAGCTCAAGCTGATGAAGATCTACATCGTCGGCGAGGTCCAGTCCCCCGGCGACTACAACGTAAGTTCCCTCTCCACGGTCATCAACGCCCTCTCCGCCGCCGGCGGCCCGACGAAGACCGGGAGCCTCCGCACCATCCAGGTCAAGCGGGGGGGGAAAGTCGCCGAAACCGTCGACCTCTACGACTTCTTCCTCTCCGGCGACAAGAGCCGCGATATCCGTCTCCTGCCGGGAGACACGGTGTTCGTCCCCGTCATCGGGCCGGTGGTCGGGGTGGCGGGCAACGTGAAGCGCCCTGCCATCTACGAACTGAAGGGCGAAAAAACCCTCAAGGACCTCCTCGTCCTCGCCGACGGGCTCCTCCCCACCGGCTATCTCCAGCGGGTGCAGATCTCCCGGGTCGCCGCCCACGAGAAGAAGGTCGTGGCCGACTTCAGCATCGATCCCGGCAAGGGTGGGGCATCCATCGACGAAATGACCGCCAGGGTCCCGATCCAGGACATGGATGTCGTGAGGATCTTCACCATCGACACGACGCTGCGCGGCTACGTCCGCCTCGAAGGGCACGTCCTGCGTCCCGGCGATTACGCCCTCAAGCCGGGCATGCGCGTCAGCCAGCTCCTCGGCGAAGCCAGCCTCCTCCCCGAATACTACGACGGAGCAGCGGGGATCACCCGGCTCCTTCCCCCCGACTACCAGCCGGAGAAGTTCGCCTTCAACCCCGCCAAGGCCCTGGCCGGCGATCCCCAGAACGACATCGAGCTCAAGGAGTTTGACGTCGTGCACATCTTCTCCCGCTGGGATATGGAAGAGATGCCGCGGGTGAAGATCTACGGCGAGGTGCAGCGCCCCGGCGAATACCGCCTCTTCCGGAACATGACCGTCCGCGACCTGGTCATCATGGCGGGCAATCCCAAGCTCACCGCCTACCTGAAACGGGCCGACATCAACCGGATCACCCACAGCGGCGAATCGGTCACCTCCTCCGCCATCACGCTCAACCTCGGCGAGGCGCTCCACAACAATCCGAAAGACAACATAGTGCTGCAGCCGTTCGACGAGCTCTACGTCCGGAGGATTCCCAACTGGGCCGAAGAGACCGAGCGGCACATCACCCTCAAGGGGGAGTTCAAGTTCCCCGGCGAGTACCCCATCTACAAGGGGGAGAAGCTGAGCACCGTCATCGAACGGGCCGGGGGCTTCACCGACAGGGCGTATCTCAAGGCGGCCAAGTTCACCCGGGTGGCGATCCAGGAGCTTCAGCAGAAGCGGATGAACGAGGTGATCACCAAGACGGAGCAGGAGATCCTGAAAAAGGAAGTGGAGATCACCTCCGCTGCGGCCTCCAAGGAAGAGCTGGAAGCGACCAGGGCGGCGCTGGAGAGCCTGAAGCACAGCGTTGAGCTGCTGAAGAGCGCCAAGGCGGAGGGGCGGCTCGTCATCCATCTCGCCGACCTGGCAGATTTCCGCAACGGCCCCTACGACGTCGAGGTGCAGGGGGGCGACGTGCTCGAAGTTCCCCAGATCCCCAACGCCGTCAACGTCCTGGGCCAGGTCTACAACCCCACGAGCCTCATTCCGGTCGAACAGGAAGATGTGGCCTACTATCTCGACAAGGCCGGCGGCCCCACCCGGGACGCCGAGAAAGACGACATCTACGTGGTCAGGGCCGACGGCACGGTGGTCAGCCGCCAGCAGGTGTCGATGTTCAGAAGCCTCTTTTTCAACGGCTTCATGTCCATCAAGCTCGACCCCGGCGACACGGTCGTCGTGCCGCAGCGGTTCGAGAAGGTCGCGTGGGTGCGGGACATCAAGGATATCGCCACCATCCTCGGGCAGCTTGCTCTTGCCGCAGGGGTGATTGTGGCGGCGGGGCTGTGACACTGATCAACGGACCAACGAACTGAAATCATAAACAGGGCACTTTTGACATGACAAACGATTCTCCAGCACCCCCTCCGCCTTCTCTCTACGACTACGTTGCCGTGATAGTCAAGCACAGGCGGCTGATCGCCGGCGTAACCCTGGCCAGTACCGTGATCAGTATAATCGTTGTACTGCTGCTTCCCAGCATCTATACGGCAAAGGCCATGATTATCCCCTCTGAGGAGGACAAGGGAGTCATGGGGGCAATGATGGCGCAGCTGGGTGGCATAAACGGCATCGCCGGCATTGCCGGTGCGGGACTGAGACCGACAAAAAGCGATTTGTACGTGACAATGCTCAAGAGTGAGACGCTCATGGATCCGATAATTGACCGCTTCAAGTTAATGAACTTGTACGAGACAAAGTTTCGGACTGATGTTTATAAATCGCTTGATAAGAATGTCACTATCAAAGCGGGCAAAAAGGACGGTGTTATCACCATTGCCGTGGATGACAAGAACCCCAAGCGGTCAGCGGATATCGCCAACGCCTATGTCGAGGAACTGGGAAAGCTTGCCGCCAGGCTTAACATGAATTCAGCAGGAAGTAACCGTGAATATCTGGAGGAGCGACTTTCTGCCGCCCGTGGCGACTTGGCAAGGGCGGAGGACGCACTTAAAGCGTTCCAAGCAAGAAACAAGGCCATCTCTATCACCGATCAGGCAAAGGCTTCCATCGAGGGCATCGCCGGTCTTCGGGCACAGCTTGCTGCTCAGGAGGTGTCGTTGAACACGCTCCGAGCACAGTTCACCGATGCAAGCCAAGAGGTTAAGACAGCCAAAACGGCAGTTTCGAATCTAAGAGCCCAGATCAGCAGGATGGAGGCGGGTGGTGGCGCCAGCAGCTCGATTCCCTCCATTGGAAATGTCCCCGAGATTGGCAAGGAGTACCTGCGATTGGTGCGGGAATTCAAGACGCAGGAAACGTTGGTCGGGCTCCTTACCAGCCAATACGAGGTGGCCAAGCTTTCCGAGTCCAGGGATGTCGCTCCTTTCCAGGTGCTGCAGAAGGCAAAGGTGCCGGAGAGACGGAGTAAGCCGGTGAGAAGTAAATTCGTAGCAATTGCGTTCACTCTGGCGTTGGCAAGTTCCTGTGCGTATGTGCTGGTTAAAGATAGTATACAGAAGTAGCGCCGGTAGGAATGGTAATGGTGGGTTATGAAGCTTTCGATTCAACTTGGAGTTCTTTCTGCTGTTAACATAGGTCTCGCTTTTGTTTTTCAATGGTACGTTTTGACTCGATTGGGTCCAGGAGGCGAAACGGATGCGCTATTTGCAGGGATGACGATCCCTCAACTTGTGCTGACCGTCATTAGCAGCTCCCTCATGCACGTCCTCGTGCCGCTTCTTTCTGGCGAGGATGAAGATCGTCTCCGGCACGATGCCTGGGGATTTTTTGTTTTTGTGGGAGGGGTTTTTACACTGCTGGCGGTTCTATTTCATGTGACCGCACCGTGGTGGGTTCCGGTTACAGTGCCAGGATTCAAAGAATCAGGCCAGGCTCTCACGATAACACTTACCCGCATTCAACTTGTTGGGATGGTATTTACTGCAATCAATGGAGTACAGTGGGCCGCCTACCACGCCAGACAACAGTTTTTGTGGGCTGAATTCACTCCGATCCTGGCCGGTGCCTTCGCCTTGCTGCTGTTGGTGTGGGCGCTTCCCCGTTTTGGGGTTATCGCGGCTGCCTGGATCAGCACCCTGCGCATGGGTTTGCAAACCCTACTGCTTGCCCCCGGTATGGGGCGCCCGGTTCGCCCCGGACTCAAGTCTCCTTCTGTCCGAAAAGCCTGGCAGCGCATCAAACCATTGCTGCTGGGTACAGCCTATTACAAGACCGATCCGCTTGTGGACCGTCTTCTGCTTTCAACTGCCGGCAGTGGGAGCCTGTCGTTATATTATCTGGCACAGCAGATTTATGGTGCGGTCAGTCAGGTGTGCAACAAGGCCTTCGCCGCTCCATTGGTTCCGGCGCTGAGTCGACTCCACAAAGCGGGAGACAAGGCCGGCCACCAATGCTGCTATCATCGGAAATTGCTGCAAGTAGGCGCCCTCACAATTGCTGGCCTTGTGGTTTTAGGTTTATTTGGTCATCCCTTGCTCGATTTGCTGATTGGCCACGGAAACATCAGCGCCGACAATGTCAAGGAGTTATGGTGGATCATGGTCTGTTTGGGAGGTATGTTTGTTGGCGGCGCTGTGGGGCAGATAGCATCCTCAACCTTCTATTCGATTGGAGATACTACAACGCCAACTCGTATGTCAATGCTAACCTATACGGTATATATTCCTTGCAAAGCGTTATTCTTTTATTTCTGGGGTGTGGCTGGCTTAGCAATAGCAACCAGTATTTACTATATAACAAATCAAACCTTACTGATTTACCTACTAAAGAAAAAGACTGTACATGAATGCACTTATGAATATACCAGATAAAGTCATGCTTGAAGATGTCTCATGCCCTCTTGGTTGTCCGAAAAGCGATGAAACAGTCCTCGTCGGACGCGATTTGCTCCACGACCTGCCAGGTACTTTCTCCATCGTGAAATGCCGTACCTGCAGCCTGATGCGAACCAATCCCCGTCCGACGCCGGAAACAATCGGTTTCTATTACCCCGATGACTATGGCCCATATCTGGGCACTCGCGTGCAGCAGGCTAAGCCCACACAAACTTCAGGTATTAAAAAACTGCTAAAACCTGCAATCAGACGACTCTTCAACTTCAACACCGAGACATTGCCGCTGCTTTCTCCGGGGCGATTGCTGGAAGTGGGATGTGCCTCCGGGGCCTTTCTGCATCGGATGGCGGGGCAAGGATGGCAGGTGGAGGGGATCGAGTTTTCCGAGACGGCTGCACTTGCTGCAACCCGGCTTGGCTATCGCGTTTATGCCGGCCCGCTGGAAACGGCTCCAGAGCCCCATCAGCCTTTTGATCTCATCGTCGGCTGGATGGTGCTGGAACATTTGCACGATCCGATCGCCGGTCTTCAGAAGCTTTGTGAATGGGCCAAGCCCGGCGCCTGGCTGGTGCTGTCCGTGCCCAATGCCGGTTCTCTGGAGTTTCGCCTTTTCAAAGAGAAATTATACGCACTGCACTTGCCCAATCATCTCTACCATTTTACCCCCCAAACCATTGGGCGGGTTCTGCAGGCTGGTGGTTGGACGCTGGAGAAGGTCCACAACCAGCGCGTGTTGAACAACCTGATCGCAAGCATCGGCTACGTATTAAGGGAGAGGGGCTTTACCGGCCCGGGGCAGAAACTCTTTGATTTTCCGAAGCAGGCCGGCAAATGGCACTATGCGCTATATCCGCTGGCCCGGGTGCTCAGTGCGTTTGGTCAGACCGGCCGTATGACAATCTGGGCGAGAAAACGAGCATGCTGATGAATGCACTTCCCAAGGTCACAATATTGATCCCGACTTACGGGCAGCAGGATTTCATATCATGTGCGATTTCAAGCGCGTTGGCTCAAAGTTATCCAAACCTGGAAGTGATCGTAGTTGATGACGCTTCTCCGGATCAGACTGCGGAGAAGGTTGCCGGATTTCGCGATCCCAGGTTGCGCTATGTGCGCAATGAACAAAATCTCGGTCGTGTGAAGAATTACCGTCGTGCTTTGTATGAGTTGGCTACGGGAGAGTGGGTTGTCAATCTTGACGGAGACGATTTCTATATTGACCCAGATTTCATCAGTAAGGCGATGGAACTCGCGTCCAGTGAACCCGGAATCGTAATCGTTTCGGCTCGTCGAAATGTGGTAACGGCAACGGGTACGCGTGAACCTTTGCTCCTGGAAACGACCATACTATCCGGCAAAGAAGTCATATTGCGATACAATGATCAACGCTATCACTTTTCACATCTGGCAACCTTGTACCACCGTCCCAGTGCGTTAGACTGCGACTTCTATAGAATGGATGTCATCAGTTCCGACTGGGAATCCTTGCTGCGCCTGGCGCTTAAAGGCAAAGTCGCATATCTGGGCCGTATCGTCGGGTGTTGGAATTTACACGGAGGCAATGCCAGCCTTAATGGCTGCTGGCGAGATTTGGTTGATAATCTCATGATTTGGGAGTCAATTTTCCAAGCTGCCAGCGTAACGGGAATTCCGCAGAAAGCCCTTGGGAGCGCGCGAAATGCCACTCTTCTACCAATAGCTTTCCGTGACCTTTCGCTGATACTTAAAGGAGGCGCTTTTTTAGATGCCTTTAAATATCTGCGTTATGGATTTCCGATATTGAATACATTGGTTGTCTTGAGAATACTTGTCCATCCATACGTTTGGCTCAAATGTGGGATCATTTTCTTCAAACGCATTGTGCAGAATATTGTTAGTAAATGCACGAATTGCTTTCGAACAGAATCGACCGGTTATGGCAATTAAACCATGGGCAACACTACTGATATAAAGTCATGTAAAATTGCAGTCTATACATGTATTACGCGAGGGTACGATTCGTTAAAAATCCCGCTTTCGGTAGACGAGCGTCTTGCATATTTTTGTTTTACGGATACTCCAGATATTGTGATGTCGCCATGGGAGTACCGTCCCATTGACTTGAAGGGGCTTACGCCAAAGGACCAGAACCGTTACATCAAGATGCATCCCCATGAATTCTTGCCGGATTATGATGTTACCGTATATCTAGATGGGAATATTCAGATCGTTGGGGACTTGTATGAATTGTTTTACAGGCTTTTGAACGCACCAGAAAATATTTTTATCTATAGGCATCTGCTTAGGGATTGTATTTTTGCTGAAGCAGCGGCATGCGCGCACTATTCGCATGACTGGTTATGGACCATTGCAGCTCAAATGCGTAGATACAGCAGAGAAGGTTATCCTGTTGGCAATGGGTTGTTTGAGGCCCACTGCTGTCCCA
>JAJZUC010000014.1 GCA_021847245.1 Deltaproteobacteria bacterium
GTCGAAATTGGTGCAACAGCTACCATACACGAAAACGGCCGGCAGGCAAGAGAAAATACGGGGAAGTCCGTGTCGTGCCTGAGTTTTTGCTCTTATTGACGCGGGATTGAAGGGGGATGTCATAATAAGTGAGGGAAAAATGTCATAATGAGGTTGGCGATGGTTGGCGGAAGGCTTACATGAGGAGAAAAATCGGCCCAAAATCAAAATGGTTTTGATGCCGTCGGCCGCGCGGCGGCGAGGTGAGAAAATCGGCCGCCGGCGACCCTGATCGATAGGGGTGATTTTGATTTTCTGAGGGGCGGGGATTGCCCCTCATTCGCCTGCAGCCTTCAACCACTCCTGCCGCAGATGCCCCTTGCCTGAAAAATACAGGTTTCCTTCGTTCACCCCGGCTCGGACGTTTGTTTCTATATCGGAAATGGCAGTAAGTTTGATGATGCCTATCGTCCAAGGTGAAAGATTGAATGGGCCGTCATTGCGAAGATAAATATCTATTATTGCTTCTTTATTATCGGAATACATAAATCCTTCAGCTCTGGCATATTCGTCGCCACGAAAACTGGAGAGGATCCTGTTGTAAACCACTTGATAAGGAGCTTGGATTACCTTCTCTTCCCAGACCAGATCCGATTCCTGCATTTTATATGCAGGTGTCGCACAACCCGCCAAGAACACCAGTAATAATAGAAACCCTCTAAGCATATCCCCTCCACTGGTGCAATTTCCCGGTCAATACGTAAATACAGGAGCTATCGAGCAGCAGCAGCCGATATGAAACGGCAACTCCGGGAAATTATATTTATTGTATCGTTTTTTTGCTAGTTTTTGGCAGCACGGACAACAATTTTCGCTATTTATGATTTCATAGCCCCTGATGTCCTGCAGGTCGAGATCAAGTAGTTGCGCTCGTTCGCGAAGCACTGCTTTATTGCGGGAGTAGGTGCCATAAATTAAATATGCTATTGTCCACGGATCGATCCTGCCGTTGGCATCCGGACAAAACAAGTTATATGTGAACGCCCCTAAGTTGATCTCCAGAGTTTTTATGGCCTTCAATTTGAGCTTATGTAATAGTTGATCCTTCTGACGACCTTTGGCCCTTGCGAAATCAGATGATCTTTGAATTTCGGCGTCGAGGGCTTTAATGTACCGTGGTTTGAATTTTTTGATGTATTCATCAATCTCAATGCACTTGATGTTGTGCTTTTGGACGAGGTACGCAATTATTTGAGTCGCTTTGTGAGGGTCATCAAGGGAACTCACGGTGTCGAGGTTTTGCTCGAACTCCTGAACAATCATTCCTTCTAGCGAAAAAGTCAATTGTTGCATATTTATCTCGCCTTTTCCCGCTCTTTTTCTTCCTTCAGTAGTGTCCAAATTCGCATTTTCCCTACCTCGGTGAGTTCCCTCCAATCATTCAGAAATGCCAGCTCGATCGGGTCGGTAAGGTTCTGAATATTTACGTGTGAATAGATTTGGCCATGCTCCTTGGCTAGGTCATTCGATTTCCGTCTCATCGGGCCTTTCCCCGTCAGCAACCAGTCGAGGAGCACATTGTACCGATCGGCAATCTCGGTCACCCATGCGAGGGGGAAAATCGATTCGTTCTCTGCAGAATTTATTTCCTCGGCAGTGGCGGTCACTATCCAGGACAGATCTTCCGGCTTGCTGTAACGCGTCACTTCTTGCACCCGTTCCCAAATCTCCGGGAAATAGAGTATCCGCTTCAGTTCCTCCCGCATCTCCGGCCGCACGGTTTCCCAGTTGAGCACATGCTTTGCCCTGGGAAGCAACTCCTCTTTTACGGTCTCCCGCATCTCCCCTTCGCCGGTCATCACCCAGTTGAAATTTATCAATTTATCGGCGCAAAGAAGTTTAATTTTGTCAACCGGAAGTGCCCCGCGGCTCTTTCTGGCGGCAAAGGTATCTTTCTTGAACCCCAGTAAATTCGCAAGCTCGTACTCTTTGGTCAGACCAAGAGCTTGCATAAGTCTACTGATAACTGCCAAAAAGATTTTATTTGTAATTTTTTGAGTTGACATATGTAAGATACTCGGCTAGGGTAATTACATCTTGACGCGAAACAATCTTGTCAGGTGAGCACAAAAAAAGGGGGCCTCGCCATGATAACCGAAGCTCAGCACCGAAAAATTCGCGCAACCATGATGTTGCACGGGGTAAAGGTCGCCCACATCGCCGAACGGGAGAAGGTGACCGACAACTATGTCACCTATGTCATCACCGGCCGGCGCAAGGGGTACCGCATACGCAAGGCCATCGCCGAGGAGTGTGGCGTTGCCTACGGGGAACTCTGGCCCGAGGATGATTCGGACTTGCCCGAAGCGGCGTAATCCCGAATTTGGGATGAACTTTACCACGGGGTACGAGGGTCGGCAATGTCAAAACGGAATCGATCGATTGATGGACCAATGTCCGCACAGCAGGGCCTCTTTGATACGGGGCTGTCCGAGGGGGCGCTCGACATCTCCTTGGGCTTTCGCCAGGGGTTGGCCAGGGCGATTACCGCCTGCGGGATGAACCGTTATCACATTGCCGCCGAGATCAGCCGGCTCACCCAGTCGAACCTTTCCAAGGACATGCTCGACAAGTACACCAGCTCGGATCTCTCCTACGGGATCCGCGCCGAGATCATCCCGGCATTCTGTCACGTCACCCGGCAGATGGATACGGTGCGGCAGATGGTCGATCCCCTGGGCGCCGACGTGGTGAACCCCGAGGATCGAGACCTCCTGGAGCTCGCCCGGCTGCTGGAGGAGCAGAAGAAGATCGACGCCAGGATCATGGCGATCCGCGCCAAGCGCGGCATCAAATAGGAGGTTTAACGATGGCGGGAGATAGCTACAGACGGATCGAGGCGGTCACGAAGGCACTAGAGGTGCTTGAATTTCTGGCCACACAGAAAGAGCCAATCACCGGGCCGGACATCGCCCGGGCGGTTCAGCTCCCTACGGCGACGGTCATGTGTCACCTCGTCACGCTGCAGGACAAGAACTTCGTGCGCCAGGTGGGCGGCGGGTTCGAGCTCGGCATGGGCGCCGCCACCATCTGGGCGCGGAAGAAGGCGCTCCTGGAGGGGCAGCGGGACCGGATCAGTAAGAACATCCAGACACTTGAGGAGGGGAAATAAATGGCACACAGAAAACGCAGCGACGTCGACAGCGAGACCGCACTGATGGTAGCTCAGGAAGAGCGCAATATGGAGCGGATTAAGGAAGAGCAGCAGGAAGAGCGGGAGCGGCGGATCGCCGAAGCCCACGAGGTTATAGGGCGGATTCAGGGCCTCAATTTTATCGAAAAAGTGACGACGGTCGGCACTTTGGTCCAACTGAAAAAGATCAAGGACGCCAAGACCTACCGGGACCTTCCCAATATTGGAACATGGGAAGAGTTCTGTAATTACATAGGTTTTTCACGCCAAAAGGTAGATGAAGACCTGATAAATCTTGCCATGTTTGGCGAAGAATTTCTGACGACGGTCGGCAGTTTTTCTCTGGGCTACCGCGACCTCCGCAAACTCCGCCAACTCACCCACGACGGCGCCATCACCATCGACGCCGACGCCGTCGAGATCTCCGGCGAGCGCATTCCCCTCGACCCCGATCACCGGGAAGACCTCCAAACCGCCATCGAGCAGATCATCGAAGAGCAGGCCCGGGTGAAAGAGGAGCTCGACGCCCAGAAGAAGGCCCACAACCGCGTCCAGGAAGCCAACCACAAGGAAATCGTCAAGCTGCAGAAGCAGGTGGACCGGTTCACCAAGCAGGCCGAGGCCAAGGGCCTCACCGACGACGAAGACGCCTTCATCCAGCGAATCGGCGCCTATCAGAAGATGGCCCAGGGTTCCCTCATCGCCCTGGAGCCGGCCGAGATCCGCACCGAATTCCCCGCAGACCTCACCCCCCGCATGCGTGCCGCGGTGATCAGTACCGTGCATAACCTGAAAATGCAGGTCCTCGCCCTCTACGACACCGTCGTCACCGAGATCGGCGACCCCGCCATGAACCCGGAGCTCCTGGAAGATTTCAGCCGATGGGAAGAGGAAAACGGATTCAAGCAGGCCGGGTAACTCCGTTCCGTCCGTTCTCATCAGTATGAAAATGTGGAATGCAATTTTCTCCCAGCGAGGGCGATATGTGGCAACGGAACATGGTGTTTGAACTGCGCGAGGCACGGCCGGCCGAACGGCGGGCGATCATCAAGCGTTACCAGGGCCAGTACGGCTATACATACGAGCACATGCTGCGCATCGCCAAGAAGCACGGCTTCGACAGCGGCCGCAATACCCGCAGCGACAAGGGCGAAAGCGTTATCACCCCCGACCAGATGGACGCCGTAGGCACATTCCTGCGGGTCACACGCCGGGAGAACAAGGGCGCCATCTCCCCGGTGGAAAACGCCCTCGAATTCTGCATCGACAACGGTTTCATCACCCGCGGACAGGTCACGGTCGGCACCATGCAGCGGCTCTTGAGGGAGCACCAGATGAACGCCGCCAGCCAGAACAGTCCCACGCCCCACACCGAGATGCGCAGCCTGCATCCCAACCACGTCCACTGCGTCGACGTCTCCACCTGCATCCAGTACTACCTGGACAAGGGGGGGATGTCGGTCATGCGCGAGGACGAGTTCTACAAGAACAAGGTCGAGAACTTCAAGAAGATCAAGACCCCGCTGCAGCGCTACATCCTCACCGACCACTTCTCGGGCTTCTTCTTTGTCAAGTACTACCTGGCCGCAGGCGAGACCGCCGAGAACCTGTTCGACTTCGTCTGCAGCGCCTGGGAGGCGAAGGGGGACGGCCGTTTCCCCTTCCGCGGCGCCCCGCTCCTCATGCTCATGGACGGAGGGGCCCGCGCCAAGGCCAAGGCCCTCGGACTTGCCTTCTGGGACGGCCTCGGCATCGACATCCTCGCCGGCACCCCGGGCAACTCCCGCCGCCAGGGCTCCGTCGAGGTCACCCACTGCATCTGGGAAGAGTGGTTCGAGACGCGGCTGCGGATCGACCCGGCCACCTCCCTGGAGGACTTGAACCGCAAGGCGTTCGGCTTCTGCCTCTGGTACAACGCCACCAAGAAACACAGCCGCCACGGCTTCACGCGGCTCTCCATGTGGCTGAACATCAAGGCCGGAGAGCTGCGCGAACTCCCCGACCGCACCGAGCTCCACGACCTCCTCAATAAGCCTGAGGAAGAGCGCACCGTCGTCAGTGGCCGCATCCCCTTCCAGGGGAAGGAATTCTCCCTGCGCGGTCTCGGCATCCCCCACGGCGCCAAGGTGACCGTTATCAAGAACCTCTACAAGTGGCGCGAGGGGATCGTCATCGTCGGTTATGAGAATAACCGCTTCGAGGCGCGCGAGATCGAGAAACTCCCCGCCGAGCTCGGCGGGTTCTCCGCTAACGCCGCCGTCATCGGGCAGGAGTACAAGGCCCAGCCCGAAACCGCCACACAGAAGGCCGCCAAGCGCATGGACGAACTTGCCTACGGCAGCTCTGAGCCCAACCGCAAGAAGGAAACCCCCTTCTTCGGTCTCAACGCCTTCGAAGGCTTCGCCGAGAAGGTGGACAATCTCGCCACCATCCCCAAGCGCGGTATCCCCATCGAGATCGCCCGCCCGGCCGAACCGGCGCGGATCCCGTTCATGGAGTTTCTCAAGCGTCTGCGGAGTGCAATGCAGGAAGTGGGCGCCACCATCACCCCCGCCCTCAACCGGGAGTTGCGGGCCGAGTTCGGCGACTCGGTCGACATCCGGAGGGCAGAGGAAGTTATTGCAGCCATCACCAGCGGGGCCGATTGGCAGGCCCACGAAGCCCAGCGCCACGCGCTGTAACCATGCACTTGGAGGTGTGACGTGACAGCAAAAGCGTACCAGATGGAGTTCGAACCCATCACCCTGAAGGGACTGGTCCACGCCTGCGGCATCAGCCAGGCGGAACTGGCACGGGCCGTCGCCGAAATCATCGGGCAGGACATTTCCCGCCCCACCATCAACCTCTGCATCAACCGGGGGTATATCCCCCTCACCATCGACCGCTTCAAACCGGCGGTCGAGGACGTCATCCGCGCCAACCCCGCCGCCTTGCAGTGGCTGCTCGACCACGAGCTCTCCGTCGGCGACATCTGGACACCCCTGGGGGACGAGCGCCGCAAGCACAAGCCCGCCGACCACGGCAAGCGCAGCATCGCCGGCCGGAAACGCTCGGCTCTCATCCCCGGCAACCCCGATGTAATCACTATTCAATGGGAGGTAGAAATGATCTCGCAGGAAGCACTCAGGCACTTCAAACTGTTCCGCAACCCCTTCATCGACGACATCCAAAAGGATGGCGACATCTACATGAGCGACGAGCACCGCTACATCGAAGCCGCCATGCTCGATGCCGCCCGCCACGGTGGCTTTCTGGCCGTCATCGGCGAAGTCGGCTCCGGCAAATCCGTCATGCGCCGCAAGATCGTCGAGCAGTTGCGCAAAGACGGCGACGTCCTCGTCATCTATCCCCAGATGATCGACAAAGGGCGCCTCTCTGCCGGAAGCATCTGTGACGCCATCATCCAGGACGTCAGCTCCGAGAAGTGCAAGGCCAAGCTCGAAGACAAGACCCGGCAGGTCCAGCGGCTCCTGCTCGACCGGGCGAAATCCGGCTACCGCGCCTGCCTCATCATCGAAGAGGCCCACGACCTTAACGTCCAGACCCTGAAATACCTCAAGCGCTTCTACGAGCTTGAGGACGGCTACCGTAAGCTCCTCGGCATCGTCCTCATCGGTCAGACCGAGCTCAAGCACATGTTCAACGAAGCCCAGAACGTCGACATGCGCGAGGTGATCCGCCGCGTCCAGGTGGCCGAGATCAAGGGGCTGAACGGGCATCTCCGCGACTACCTCGTCACCAAGTTCAAGCGGCTCGGCAAAAACGTCGACGAAATCTTCGCAGATGATGCCTTCGAGGCCCTCTCGCGCCGCCTCACCGCCACCGACCGCGACGGCAAGACCAAGGTGAGCCACGCCTATCCGCTGCTCGTCAACAACCACACCGCCCGGGCCATGAACCTCACCTACGAGATGGGTGAAGCGCGCGTCACCGCCGAAGTTGTGGAGGCGATCTGACCATGAATACGGGAGTGGGTAAATCCATAGGCAGACCGTACGCCAAGGGGGGCATCGCCCCCCGGCAGATCAAGGCCATACACGCCACTATCGGCAAACTCGGGCTCGACGACGATACCTACCGCGCGATGCTGCAAGACCGCTACCACGTCGGAAGCTGCAAAGACCTTACCTGGCGCCAGGCGGAGGAGCTGCTCGACTCGCTCAACGGGAAGGGGTTTTCCCGGTCCCCGGCCTCCGCCCCCCGGTCCCGGTGGTCAGAACTCGACGGCCGGCCCGGCATGGCTAGCGGTGCCCAGTGCCGGAAAATTGCCGCCATGTGGGCCGAGGTTTCCCGGATGTCCGGCGACGAAGAGCGGGAGCGGGCACTGTGGAGTTTCCTGCGGCGGATCGTCGGAGTCGATCACTTCCGGTTTCTCCGGGGCTGGCAGGTGCAGAAAGTCATTGCGGCCATCGAGGCCATGAAGTTCAACAACAAGGAGGTGTGACATGACAGCACAGCAGCAAACCGACAGCGGCCGGCCCCGCTGTCCCAAGTGCCGCAGCACGGCATTGCGGCCCGAGCGCTCGATCTTTACCGGCAGGGTGGAGGCGGTCGCCTGCATCACCTGCGGCGAGCGGGTTTACCGGGAATTCCGCCGTCGCAGTCCCAGCCGGCGCGAGCGGCAGAACGCTCCCGGCATCCCCCACCACAAGGAGAGCGCACAATGATCGCGTGGTGGTGGTCCATCGTGACGTTATACGTCGGTCTGGCGGCCGGATTAGCCCTTGCGGCTTTCTGCGGTGCCGCCAAACACAGTCAGTCGGACGCGCACAGTGAGGCGTCGGCCGACGGGAGGAGCGCAATGGCACGAGTAATCACAATGGCAACGTCTCAAGAGCTGGACAAACTGATCCGGGATTACTGCACCTGCGGCGGCACCAGCCTGCACGAGGCCCATCACGCCCCGGACTGCACCTACCGTTCCCTCATGGAGAAGATCGCCGCAGACGTCGAGCGCGAGCTCGGCAAATCTCCCTGCGGCAGGAGGTACGCCCATGTTTAAAGGCATCATCTTGGCTATCAAGGCCCGCCGCCATTATCAGCAACTGCGCCGTGAGCAGGCGGCCCGGGCGGCAAGCACCGCCGTCGCCCTGGCCATAACCGGAGCCCTGTCTCGCCCGGGGCACCGCAGCGCCCTCACCGGCGCCCACTGACGGAAGGGGGTGGATGGATGGAACCGAAACAGATCCTCAACGCATTGGAAGATCACCTTGGCGCGGAGAACGGCATCAGCGCCGAGAAGCTTGCCATGAAGATTACCGGCGAGCCCACGCCGAACCCCGGCGCCGAGCGGAAACTGCGGAGCCACATTGCCGACCTGCGCATGCACGGCGTCCGGATCTGCGGCCATCCCTCCACCGGCTACTACCTGGCCAAAACCGCCGAGGACATCGAGCACACCTGCGAGTATCTGCACACCCGGGCCATGACGAGCCTCGTGCAGATCTCCCGACTGCGCAATATCGCCCTGCCCGAGCTCCTCGGCCAGCTCAAACTCGCCGCGGAGGTGACAAACGCATGAAAACGAGACATGCCCTCGGCCTTTCCTTCATAGCCCTGATCGTCGGAGCCTGCCTCGGCATCGTTTTGCGAATGCACATGGCCCAGGACATGGCCCTCGTGGCAATGGCCGACCGCTCCCTCGCCGAGCGGGATTACTACCATACCAGCGCCCGGGCCCTTGAGGCTGAAGTGGCGCGGATAAAAATCTACAGCAGGCAGAGAAAGGAGAAGTGATGGGAACCCTGGCCGAAATCGAACAAGCCACCAAGCATTACGCCGACCACCGCGAGCTGCTCAAGCTCCGGGTCTCGGCCCTCAACGACGAGATCGAGGAGATCAAGCGCCGCTATCTGCCCGAGATCAAGACCGCCGCCGCCGATACCGCTAACGCCAAGGCCGCCCTGGAATCCCTGATCGACGACAGCCGGCACCTCTTCGTCAAACCCAAGTCCCTCATTATCAGCGGCATCAAGGTGGGGCTCAAGAAGGGGAGCGGTTCCGTCGAGTTCGAGGACGAGGGTCTCGTCATCAAGCTCATCAAGAAGCATTTCCCCGAGAAGGAGTGGGAGCTCTACATCAAGACCACCGAGAAGGTGCGGAAGACGCCACTCGAAACACTCGACGCCGCTCTCCTGAAGAAACTCGGCGTCACCCTGGAGGGGACCAGCGACGTGGTGCTCGTCAAGGCCGTCGACAGCGAGGTCGACAAGCTCGTTACAGCCATGCTCAAAGAGGCGGCCGGAGACGACGGCGAGCGGGATGCGGCGTAACCGCTGAAGGTAGGGCCGGAGTCGCCTCCGGCCCCTCCTTGAACGGTTACGAAAGGAGAAACCATGACAGAAGACCGCAAAAATGAACTGGCAAAAAGACTGGCGGCCCACGGACTTGCAGTCATGAGGGTGGATGACCGCGACACCCTGCTCGCCACCGTGGCGAACGTGATGAAGGAAAACCGCGAACTCCTCAGCCGGCGTGACGCGCTGGCGGAACAGGTGAGGCTGCTCACCCTCCGCGCCGGCCGGGCGGAGAACGCCCTTGCCGCCATCAAGACTTTTGGCGCCGAAGATTACGCCGTGCGGCACATCCTGCAGCAGGCAGGGGTGACGCTGTGAGGTCCGTCTGGGATAAGGGCGACCGGGTCGAGATCGCCGCCGGCGAGCACGCCGGCAAGCTTGGCACCGTCACCCACGTCTATAGCGGCGGCACCGTGTCGGTGCTGCTCGATGGCCAGCACCGCTCGGTCCTGTTCGGCGTCCAACAACTGCGGCGGCCGAGTCAGTTGGGTTTCTTTTGACGACGATCAAGCGTCACCCGCTCCGGCGGGTGCACAGCGTTGGTTATCCCTTTCGGGTGCCAACGCGGAAAGGGGAGCAAATTGGAAACATTATTTTCGCGGGAAATGTTGGCAAAGTGTGTTGCCTCTGTTGAGGAAGTCGAGGAGGCAAAGAAACATGGCAAGATGATCATTTCGGAAAGCGTTGATGGTAGGACTATCGCTTACCTCTGGAATGAGAAAATGTACGTTGTAGAGGTATGTGTCTACCCTGAGAGCAAACCGCGTCCCCTGATGGGTGATCGCTCAGTATGCGCCAGTTGTGGTGATGACATTGAGTGGAACGGACAATGGTGGAGGCACCTGCACGGCGTCCCGCGTCATCCGGGAGTTCCGAAACAGGATTAGGGATAACATATCTTACCCCGCCACAATGGCGGTATAACCTGACAGGAGGTGTGCCATGAAAGCAGGTGAAGCTTTGAAGATCATGCGTGAAGTCATGATGTTGCAGCACAAAAGCCGCAATACCATCAAGACCTATCTGCACTGGGCCGCCAAGTTCGTCGCATTCCTCCACGACGCCCCGGCCGGCCGTTCCCGCGAGGAGAACGTGATCGCCTTCCTCACCCGCCTGGCAGTCAATGAGCATGTTTCCGCCAGTACACAGAAACAAGCGCTCTGTGCCGTAGTCTACCTCTACAAACGAGCCATCAAAAAGGATCTCGGCGACATCTCCGAGTTTACACGCGCCACCAAGTATCAATACATTCCGGCTGTGTTCAGCCGTGAGGAGGTGGGGCGCGTCCTCGATCATCTGGACGGCATCGGCGCACTCTGGGGCGAGATCATGTACGGCTGCGGACTGCGCCTCGGCGAGGTCTGCGGCCTGCGGGTCAAGGACATCGATCTCGATCGCAGACAGATCACCGTCCGTCAGGCTAAGGGGAACAAGGACCGCACCGTTCCATTGCCTGATCGCCTCGTTGATCCGATCGCCAAGCATCTGCGTCGACTGCAGCCGGTTTACGAGAATTACGCCCGGCGCCGGGTGCCGGTTGCCATGCCCGATCGGCTGGACCGGAAATATCCCAATGCTCCATTCGAGTGGGGCTGGTTCTGGGTGTTCCCGGCCAATGAGCCGGTAAAGAAACGCACCGATCGCTTCGTAGATCCCCGCTGGATCGGCAAGCTCTGGCACGTCCATGACACCGCAGTCCAGAAGCGCATCGGCCGGGCCATCCGCGCCGCCGGCATCACCAAGAAGGCCGGCTGTCACACCTTCCGCCACAGCTTCGCCACCCACTGGCTGGAGAGCGCCGGCAGTGCCCAGGAGGTGGCCATCATCCGCCTGCAGCGGCTCCTGGGTCACAGCAGCCCGAAAACCACCATGATCTATCTACACTGCATCAAACAGCAGTCTGACGTGCCTAGCCCGCTCGATACCCTCCGGAGGGCCGCGTGATCCTCACCTGTCCCTCCTGCCATGCCCGTTACAGCCTCGAGATCTCCGTCGAGGACGAATCCGCCCGCGATCTCCTCGCCCTGAAGGGGGTCGAGGTCTCCGCGCGGATCTGGCCGCTGCTCGTCGCCTATATGGGCCTTTTCCGGGCCGAATCCCGCGCCCTTGCCTGGAGCCGGGCGCTCCGGATCGCCCGGGAGACGATGGAGCTGACCGCCGACCACGCCGTGCTCGAAGCCGCCCTAGCCGATACCGTCGAGGCCCTGCGCGCCAAGCGCGACCAGGGCGACAAGCGCCCCCTGAAGGACCACAACTATCTCAAGAGCGTTTTGAAATCCTGCGCCCTGCGCCGGCCGGCGGGTTTCGCCGTGGAAACCACCCCGGGTGTCGCTCCCCGGGGCAAGCGCGCCGCCGCCCTGGCCGCCCTCGAAGAGTGGGGCGGATCCGACTGGCTCCGCGCCGGCATCGCCCAGGGGCTCCAGGCCATTGTGGCCCTCAACCTCAAGGGCGCCCCGGCTGTCGACACCGTGACGCTCTCGGCCGACATCTGGCACGCCACCCTCAAGACGAAACTGACCGTCGAACAGGTGGACACTCCCCGACTTTCCCAGGCCTTCGGCCTCCTCTTCCCTACCCTCACCGAGTGGCCCCAGCCGAAGCAGCTGATCGAGCTCCTCCCTCCCCGCCCCGAGCGGGCAAAACTCCCCTCCATCCGTCCCACCGACGAGCAGCTGGCCGAGGGGCGCGCCCATCTGCGCGCCCTGCGAGAGAGACTATGACCCGCGAGACCGCCGAAAAACTCCTGAGAGAGATGCTCGCCGCAGCCGGGCTCCCCGTCCGGGGGAGCTACCGCCCGGGCGAGGTCTGCGCCATCCTCGGCATCGGCGATCGCACGTTCTGGAGTCTCATCCAGCGTTACGAACGCGACGAGCGCGGAGCGCTGCGCCGCCCCGACTGCCTCGATTCCTTCATGCTCAGCAGCAACCGCCGCGTGACCTACGCCGAGCTCACCGACTACCTCTGCCGCAACCAGACCTGGCAACGGCAGAACGCCATCCACCCCGACCAGATGCACCTCTTCGACTGATCCCTCCCCTCCCCCTGATCGTTTTGTTGCCGCCAGCAAAATGATCGGCACCCCCGCACCCCCTGCAAATCGCCGTAAGACCTCCGCGCAACCCCCCGAAAAATCGCGTATTGTCCCTCCTGCGTACACCTCCTTCTTTGTTCTTGCCGCGGGGACCGCCGACCCCGCGGCGCCTTTTACCACGAAGAGGGCGATTGCGGAGAAGAAAATGGTCATCATCATCTGCGAGAAAAACGCCCCCGAAGAGGGCTGTCACGGCCGCCGCGCCACCATCATGGTACCGCGCTGGCTGGGGCGCCTGCTGCTGCGGCTCGGGCGGCGCTGGAGGTAACCCAATGGCCCGCGAAATCAACCTTATCGTCGTCCACTGCGCCGACACCCCCGACGGCCGCCCCCAGACCGTGGCCGACATCGACGCCTGGCATCGCGCTCGTGGCTTTCACCGCTCGCCCCGGTTCAAGACGGCATTCAACCCGAGTCTCACCTCCATCGGCTATCACTATGTCATCTACGTCGACGGCACCGTCCATACCGGCCGCCACCCCGACGAGGTGGGCGCCCATGCCGTGGGGCACAACCACGACAGTCTCGGCATCTGCCTCCTCGGCCAGAGCCGTTACACCGCCGCCCAATGGGATGCCCTGCGCAATCTCGTCAACGACCTGCTCATCGAACACGGCGGCAAACAGACCACCGTCTGCGGCCACCGCGACCTCCCTAATGTTCACAAGGAGTGCCCCGGGTTCGACGTCGACACCTGGCGCGCCGCAGGCATGGTGGCCGAGGCGGCACACCTGCTCACCGCATAGGAGGGACATCCATGAACCCGCTCACCATATTCGCCGAACCCGACGGGAAACTTTCCCTGGGGCGCTGCTGCACCGCCCTGATCGTGGTGTGTCTGCTCGCCTACGCGGGGGTCATCGCCGTGAAGGCCGGCACCATCCCCGACGTGCCCGAAAACTGGCTCTGGCTGGCCCTGGCCCCTTTCGGCATCTCCAAGGCCGGCGCCACCATCTCCGTGTTCGGTGGAGGCAAGGGTGGACCTCAGCAGCCTGCGCAATAGGGCCGCCGCCCTCTGGGCGCGGATCGCCCCGCGGCTTTGGGCCGTCAACTGGCGCAGGGTACTGATCGTCGTCGGTGCCGTCGCAGCCCTGGCCGTGGCCGCCGCCATCCACACCTGGCGCACCCGGCCTGCGCCACTCTCCACCGCCGGCTACAGCGCCCCGGTGCCCGAACGAAAGGTGGTCGACATCCCCCGCACCCCGGTGCCGGTGCAGCGGGTGGTGGCCTACGACAAAAAGGCCGTGGCGAAGAAGCTGCCGGCCCTGGCCCCCGAGATCTCCGCGCAGAACCGGCAGGTGATCGCCAACGCCGACATCCCTGCCACCAAAGGGGGGGCCAGCGCCGTCACCGTACTCGATACAGATACCGGCGAGAGCCGGATACTGGTGCGCGAGAAAGAGCCCCCCTTTGTGGAAATCGAGAACTCCGGGGCGCTCGGGATCCGCTATGGGATCAACGAGCACCTGCGCACCGAGGGGACGCTGTACGGCAGATGGTCCGCGTTGCGGGTCGGCGCCGTCCACCTCGGCGCCTACGGCGAGGTCAACTCCGAGGGGGGGGCCAAGGTCCAGGCGGCCCTCGAATACCGCTGGTGATGCATCAATGCTTATTTGATATCTGGAGGCCCGCTTGACACCACAAGACATTGCCGCCCTGACCGCCCTGGTCGCTCTCTTCGAAAAAATCGGTACGTGGCCCCTGATCACCATCGCCGTACTGGTCGTGATCGGCCCCTGGATCGCCGTGTTTTTCCTGAACCGCGCTCAGGAACGCCGCCATGCCGAAGTGGTGGAGATGTACAAGTCGAACGTGGTGCTGGTGGACGATTACCAGAAAATGCACAAGCAGAGCGACCGCCGCGAGGAGGTGCTGATCGATCTGCTGCGGCTCAACACCGAAGCCCAGAGCAACCTGCTCTCGTGGCTGAGACAGCGCAACCGCTGCATCGACCTGAAAGGAAACGGCCATGAATGTGGAGCGTGAGGCCATGCGCGGTCGTCTGGCCGGCCTTCAGGATCAGCGCAAGAAACTGAATCTCCGCATCGAAGCCGCCGCCCGGGCGCTCCGCCAGGGGCTGAACACCGCGCTCACTCCGGTGGAAGAGCTGGAGGTGCCGCAGTTGGCCGAGCAGATGGACGGCTTGGTGATGGACTGGGCCGAGCTGCAGAAGGTCCTTTCCGACATCGCCCGGCTGGAGCGGGAGCTGCGCTGATGGCCGTCAAGGGAGACAGGGCGCGGCTGGAACCCGTGGCCCGTCAAATGTACGTTGACGGCCGCAGCCTCACCGCCATCGAGGAGACCCTGGAGGTTTCCCGCCAGACCCTGGCTGAATGGCGCGACCGTGGCGGCTGGGACAAGGCGAAGGCTGCCAGGGACAACTACGAGGCGCAGCTGGTCCAGGTCCGCGACGAGATCATGGAGCGGATCACCGAGGCGCCGCTGCAGGCGAGCGCCCATCTCGACTCTCTGTCGAAGATCGAGGCCATCCTCGACCGCCGCACCAAGGCCGCCCGCGAAGCGGCCGACGCCATCGCCCGGCAGAAGGGAGAGATGTTCCTCTCCGTGGTGAAGGACCTGATCGAATTCGGCCGCACCCACGACCAGGATCTTGTGGGCGCCATCGAGGGGAATTTCGACGAGCTGATTTCATGGGGCAGGGAGAAGTATGCCGGCACTTAGCCAGGTAAAGCAGCGCATCTGGGACCGCGAGGTCGAGGCGCTCCGCCAGCAGATCCAGGCGGCGGCCCGGCCGTTCCCCGATGACAGGAAGGCCCAGAAGGAACGGAAGAGCAGGGCTTCCCGCGACTTGGAGTTCTTCTGCCGCACCTACTTCCCGCACTACTTCGCCAAGCCCGCGTCCAACCTGCACCGCTACTTCGCCAAGCGCTACCCGGCCATGATCGAGCGGGCGCTGGAGACTGGCCAGGGAGACAAAGAGGCCGACGCCGCCCCCCGGGGCAACGCCAAGAGCACCTGGACCACCTTCGGTCTGATCCTCTGGGCCACCGCGTACCGCAAGCGCCGCTACCCGCTCATTGTCTCCGAGACCCGGGGGCAGGCCGAGAGCTTTCTCTCCTTCATCAAGCTGGAGCTGGAGAGCAACGAACGGCTGCAGCAGGACTTCCCCGAGCTGGTGGGCGAAGGACCCGTCTGGCGGTCCGACCAGATCATCACCCGCAACGGCGTCAAGATTCAAGCCGCCGGGGCGGGGCAGAAACTGCGGGGCCTGCGCCACGGCAGCTGCCGGCCGGATCTCGTCGTCGGCGACGATCTGGAAAACGACGAATCGGTGGAGAGCCCCGAGCAGCGCAAGAAGCTGGAGAACTGGTTCTTTAAGGCGCTGATGAAGATCGGCCAGCCCGACACCGTCTACATCGTGGTCGGCACCATCCTCCACTACGACTCGCTCCTCTCCCGCCTCCTGGAGAAACCGGGCTGGAAGGGGCAGAAGTTCCGGGCCGTCATGCGGTGGTCCGGCGCCACCAGGCGCTGGGAGGAGTGGGAACGGATCTTCTCCGACCTCAGCGTGGGGAAGGAAGCGGCCGAGGCTGCGGCGGACAACTACTTCGAGACCCATCGGGAGGAGATGCTCCGGCATACCGAAGTGCTCTGGCCGGAGATGGAGCCCTACTACTACCTGATGAAGATGCGGGTCTCCGACGGCCCCGCCTTCTTCGAGAGCGAAAAGCAGAACGAACCCCTCAACCCCGAGGACCAGGTCTTTCTCGAAGAGTGGTTTCAGGACTGGGAGGAGGGCGAGGTTGATCTGGCGGGACTCCCCCACGCCGGCGCCTGCGACCCGTCCCTGGGAAAAAAGAACAAGCGCAACGACCCCTCGGCCATTCTGGGGGGCCGGATGAAGAACCGGATCCTCTACCTCGACATCGCCGATATCGAAAAGCGCGCCCCGGACCGGATCATGACCGACATCCTCGCCTACCACGAGCGCGACCGCTTCGATAAGTTCGCGATGGAGGCGGTGCAGTTCCAGGAGTTCTTCGCCCGGCAGTTCGAGAAAGAGGCCCACGAAAAGGGGCTCACCATCAACCTGGAGACCGTGACCCCCAACGTGGATAAGGATCTCCGGATCATTCGCCTCCAGCCCTGGATCAAGAACGGCTGGATCAGGTTCTGTCCCGAGCACCGCGAGCTCAAGCGCCAGTTGATCTACTACCGGCCCAAAGGGCGCGGGGGGCATGACGACGGACCGGATGCCCTGGAGATGCTGCTGGCACTCTGCGAGGGGGGGCTGGTTCAGGCCACCTGCGCCAAGCCCGCCGCCGAGGAAACCGGGGGGAAACGCGAGAGCCTCATGGGCACTATGAGCCGGCTGGGCAGGATATTCGAGAGACGGAGAGCCGCATGAGCATCAAGACCTACATAGCCGAAAAGCTCTTCGGTGCGGTGATTGAGCAGAAGGTGGCCGAGCGTCTCCCCGCCGCCAGCGCCGGCAATGCCTCCGACATCCAGTGGCGCCGGCTCTCCGGCGACTCTCCCCGCGAGCTCCCCGTGGCCACGTGGCAGCGTCAGGTGGAGGTCTGCTACTGGCTCTGGAAGACCAATCCGCTCGCCAACTGGATCATCGAGACCCTCACCACCTTCACGGCCGGCAAGGGGTTCACCTACACCGCCAAGAACGACGAGGTAAAGAAGCTCCTCGACGGCTTCTGGTTCGACCCGGTCAACCGGCTCGACATCAACCTGGAGCAGATGGTGCGCGAGCTCTTCCTCTTCGGGGTCCAGTGCTGGCCGTCGTTCCGGGGGGAGCAGACCGGCAGGGTGCGGCTGGGGATGATCGATCCGGCCCAGATCGTCGAGATCTACGCCGATCCCCAGAACGCCAAAATCCTGATCGGCGTCAAGGTGCGGAACCTCCACTCGGCCCTCACTCTGACCTACCGCACCATCCTTCCCGGCGAGGCCGAGACGGTCCTTTCCGACGACGCCCGGCGGCTGCGCGAGGGGTGGACCGACGGCGAGTGTCTCCTGCACGCCATCAACCGCGTCTCCAACGACCCCTACGGCACCTCCGACATCTTCGTCCTGGCCGACTGGCTCGATGAGTACGAGGAGTTCGTCTACAACTACTCCAACAAGGCCCGCAAGCAGAACGCCTACATCTGGGACGTGGAAATCCAGGGGGGCGACGATGCCACCTGTCAGAAATTCGCCAACGACTACGCAGTGAAAGGTGATGGCGAGCTGCGGGCCCACAACGAAAAGGTGAAGTGGAGCGCCGTGGCTCCCAGCCTCCAGGCCATCGAACTCAAGGAGTCGGCCTCGGTGTTCCGCAACCACATCCTGGGCAACAAGTCCATACCCGAGCACTGGTACGGCGGCGGGGGCAACGTGAACCGCAACACGGCCAGCGAGTCGAATGAGCCGTTCTTCGCCCTGGTCGACAGCCGGCAGAACCTGATCAAGTTCATTATCGAGAGCATCTTCACCCACGTCATTCAAAGCGCCCTTGATGCCCGGTACCTGAACGTCTCCGAGGAAGAGGCCTTCGATTTCGCGGTGAACAAGCCCGAGGCCACCAACAGGGATCTCACCAAGATCTCCACCGCCGTGCGCGACATCGTCACCGCGATGGTGACCGCCGCCTCCCAGGGGTGGCTCGATCGGGAGAACGCCGTGAAGATGTTCGCTTTCGTGATTGCGCTGGTCGGTTTCGAGCTCGACCCCGAGGACGTCCTCGATGCCGAACCCGGATATGAGGATTACCAGGATCAGGGGTCAGGAACCGGGGACCAAGGACCGGGAAAAACCGAAAACGCGAAAAAGGCCCCTCTCGCCGGCCGAGGGTAAAAAACGGGGTCGTTGTAGGGTTGAGCCGTTGACACCCTGTTATAAACCGATTGCGGCCCAATTTCGGGCAAGCGCGTAGCTCACTGCAGAGGTAAGAGGGATGCCAAAGGTCACTGCCACACTCCAGCAGCTCCTCACCTCCAAGATCAAGGGGGAGCTGCTGGGCGCCGAGCGGATCATGAAGATCATGGCCGAGCTCAAGCGTCAGGTGCTGGTGGAACTGGCCACCGCCCCGGGCGGATCGTTCGGCACCGCCCGGCTGCAGCAGACCCTGGCCGCCATCGACGCCCACCTGGCCACGTGGGAAACCCGGACGCGGAGCGAGGCGGCCGGGCTCCTCGAGTCCTCCTGGGAGGCGGGCAAGGAACTGCTGCCGGCAATGGCCGAGGCCGCCGGGATGCAGGTGGGACGGTTCTGGATCTCCACCGCCCAACTCGACGCGCTCAAGGATTTCGCCCTGGGGCGCTTCGCCCATGTGCGCACCGACGCCTCCGCCCGGATCCGCGCCGAAGTCACCCTGGGGATCCTGGGCCAGAAGACGCCACAGGAGGTGACCGCCGCCGTAGCCGGCGAGCTGGGGAGCCCGTCGATCTTCAAGAGCATTGAGGCCCGGGCCGAGACCATCACCAAGACCGAGATGGGACGGGCCTACAGCATGGCCACCCAGAAAAGCCTGGAGGCGTCCACGGACGTGCTGCCGGAACTGCAGAAGATGTGGCTCCACGCCGGCCACCCCAAGCGGGCGCGGATCTACCACCTGAACATCCACGGTCTTACGGTCCCCATCGCCGAGAGGTTTCTCGTGGGAAACATCGGCATGATGTACCCCCGGGACCCCACGGCCCCGGCCAGCGAGGTCATCAACTGCGGCTGCACCCATGTGCCGTACATGGCCGAGTGGGGATCGAAAAAAGAGTTTCTGACGAGCTGGGACAAAGCACAAAAGGCGGCGAACAGCCGGAAAGGAGCATGACCAATGGCAACAAAACCGATTGATGCGAAATTTCTCAAGGGGCTCGTCTTCCGTAGCTCCGAACCCCAGAAGACCGAGGAAGGGACGCGCCACGCCCCTACCAAGCGCGACCTGGAGCCGGCCGATGTCCTCGACTGGAAGGACAACGGCGCCACCATCACCATCGTCACCGCCGACGGCCAGAAGCACACGGTGGACAAGAAAGCGAAGGAATAGGGAGGTAACCAGTGAAGGGAAAGAACAAGGGACAGATGAGCTTCGGCGAGATCCGCGACATGGTCTGCATGGCCGTCTGCGCCAAGGAGGGAGCCGACTACTCCTGCTACATCGTCGAGATGTTCTCCGACTCGGTCGTCTACGAGTCGCAGGGCAAGGACGGGATGAGCAAATGCTACCAGCGCTCCTACGCCATTGCCGACGGCGAGGTGACCCTGGGCGAGGCGGTCGAGGTCGAAAAGCAGGTGGAGTACGTGCCGATCAAGGCTGCCGCCGAGATCATGGCGGCCGCCGGTGCGGACTCCTCCGGCTCTGTCTGGCGGGTGCGGGTGATCGGCTGGGGGCCGGACAAGCAGGGCCGCATCGACTGGCAGCGCGAACCGCTGGTGGCGGCGCTCCCCCTGTTCGACGGGGCCAAGGTCTTCGCCCTCAACGACTCCCAGCACATGGACCCGGCCAAGGCGAAAAAGTTCGGCAAATCATCCCGCGAGATGGTGGGAGCACTTTCCCAGCCCGAGGTCTGCCCGGACGGGATTTACGCCAGCCTGGTAATCCTCCCCTCGGCAGCTTGGCTGCAGGCAGACCTGAAAGCTTGCGAGGCGCGCAACATCCCCTATGTCTACGGCCTGTCGGTAGACGTGGGGGCGACGACAAGGGAATCCGTGGTCGCGGGCAAGCGGATGATCGCACCCGTCAAAATCGGCTCCGTCCAGGTGGACGTGGTCTACGACCCGGTTGGCAAAGGGGAATTTCTACAGCAACTGGCCGCTGCGAGGCAGAGCCAGGAGGAGGAAAACGAGATGAAGCGTGAACAGCTCGTGGCCGCCCTGAGAAGCAAGCGGCCGGACGTCTATGCCGCGCACCAGGCGGGCATCGACAGTGGGACCATAACCGATGAGCAGATCCTCGATCTGCTGGCCGCCGACCCGACCGACCTGGCCGCCCGCATTCAGGCCGCAGTAGCCACGGCCGTCGAGCCGCTCAACAGGGAGACCCAGCTCCAGGCGTCGCGGATCATGGTCACGACCGTCCTGGCGGCGTCAAAATTGCCGGAGTCCACCCAGGCGAAACTAAAGAAACGGTTTGCCGACCAGCTGGTCGACGAGGCGACGCTGCAGGCCGCCATCCAGGCCGAGAAGGAGGACATCGATGCCCTCACCGCTTCCGGCCGGGTGATCGCCGTCGGTGACGTGCGGGTGGGCTACGAGAGCGGCGACAAATTGCAGGCCGCCTTCGACCAGATGCTCGGCGTTCGGGTCGCCGACGACCTGCGGGGGATCCGGCCGTTCACCTCGCTGCGCGCCGCCTATGTGGAGATGACTGGCGACACCGACGTGACCGGGGTTATCACCCCCGAAAACGCGCGCCGGCTTCAGGCGGCCTACGGCGACGCCAGTTTCGCCTATGTGCTGGGCAATACCCTATACCGCCGGGTGGCCCAGGACTACCGGGAGTACAGCGACTATGGCGTCTCCATCGTCGTTGGGAGCAACATCCGCAACGCCCGGGACTTCCGTAAGCTGGAGACCATCAGGATCGGTTACTACAGCGATCTTCCCACCGTCGACACCGACACCCAGGATTATCCGGATCTGGGCGAGGTCTCCGACGAGCAGGTGGAATACGCCCTGGCGGAACGGGGCGGCATCATCACCATCAAGCGCCGTACCATCATCAACGATGACCTGCGCGTGGTCGAGCGGATCGTCAGCCGCCTGGGCCGCGGTGCCCGCCGGGGCCTGGCCCGGGTGGTCTGGAACCCCTTCATCAACAACGCCACGTATAAGGGAGACAATAAGGCGATCTTCCACGCCGACCACGGCAACCTCGGCTCCACCGCCTACGGCGTCACCTCGGCTCTGGCCGCAAAGACCGCCATGTTCCAGCAGACCGAACCCAACAGCGGCGAGCGACTGGGCCTGCGGCCGGTATGCGTCTGCTTCCCGGCGGAACTGTTCGGGATCGTCTCCAACGTCAACAACTTCACCCCCCAGGCCGTGGCGGTGGAAAACGGCAACTCCATGTACGGCTTCTTTAAGCCGGAGGGGCTCCACCAGAACATCTTCATGACCGATGCCAATGACTGGATGATGTTCGCCGATCCAAACGAGGTCGAGATCGTGGAGCTCGCCTTCCTCAACGGCCAGCAGGAACCGCAGATGTTCATCGCCAACAACCCGACCCAGGGCCAGATGTTCCTAAACGGCGGCCTGCAGTACAAGATCACCCACGATTACAACGCCGAAGTGGTCGACTACCGCGGCGCCTACAAGGCCGTGGTGGCGTAACCATTAACCACACAGGCGGGGCGGCCCTGTCCGCCTCGCCTTCAGGAGGAAAGCGATATGAAGAAACTGTGCAGTCTCTTGTCTCTCATGACCCTGGTGGCGTTTGTGGCGTTTGGTGCCTCCGGGCTCTTCGCCGCCACGGCCAACCCGTCGCCGGCCTCGCCGGGCTACACCCCGATGGTGATCCCCATCATGGGGACCTACAGCTCCAACCAGAGCGTGGTGAAGTGGAAGGCGCCCGCCGGCTACCGGGTGGTGCACGCCTCGGCTACCGCCCGGGCCGTTACCGGCACCAGCCCCACGCTCACGGTGGATCTCAAGAGCGGCGCTACCTCCATGTTCTCCTCGCCCATCAGCGTTACGGCCGGCACCATCACCGACGCCGTTCTGGGCACGGCACCCAACATCGCCGACGAGAGCACCGTCAGCGTCGACTTCGCCAAGGGGGGGAGCTACTCGTCCGGGCAGGGGTGGAAGGACATTACACTGTTCCTGTTCCTGAAACGACGGTAGCCGGAATCAAGGAATGTTTGAACAAAGGGGGGGCTGCCGCCCCCCCCTGCAGTACTGCCACGGAGGGCGGTATGCATGTCGAGATGGGGTGTCACAACAAGGAATGCCCGGAGCATCTGCTCCGCACCACCGATGAGCTCATCCGGATGGTAGGCGACGGCCGCCTCTCCTGGTACCGCGACCGGCTGAACCAGCAGGTGCGGCTCTGCCGCTGCTGCGGTGAGGCGGTGCGGCTCGTGACCGACACGCTCTACGGCATCAATTACGATCTGATCCTCGGGTCGAAACAAGGAGGCTAGGATGTTTTCCGCTGATTTATCCCGTCCGCGCGAACCCTTTTACGCAGGGCAGTTTCTGTTGACAGAGGAAATAGTGCCTGATGCCGTTGCGTTGGTCCCTGCCGCAAAATCGACCAGTGGGTGGATTGATTGCCGCGCGTTCTCTGCCCTTGCCGGGGTCAATATCTCCGACCAGCCCACCAGAATGACGCTGCGGTTCTCCAGCGATCAGACCAACATCGATTACATCTGGCAGCAGGATTTTGCCGTCGGAGACACGATTAATTCGGCATTTGCCGCCGTCGAGGTGGTGACGGACTATGTCCAGATCGAAATCGAAAACCGTGGAGTAGCGCCTGAGACTGCCCGGAGAACCCGGCTGTTGGGAAGGAAGGTGAGCTGATGCGTACGAATACTCCTCGTACGAATCGAACGGGTTTAGCGACAATTCTCGCCACCCTTCCCGCCCACTACGCCCGTGACGTAGCCTGGGCACTCAAGGGGCGCACGGTAGCGGCGGACCGCTACACCCTGCTCTCGCCCACCGCCCTGACCATCAACGTCGGCGGCCAGGGGTATGCGCTCTCAGTCCAGGCGGTACTCGATCTCTCTCTCGCCGCCACGTGGGACGCCACAGCCCCCACCGACTACACCGTAGCCGCCAACCGGGCCGGAAAGGACTTCTACGTCTACGCCTGTCAGCAGGGGGCCGGGGCGCCGCTGTTGCTCTGCTCGGCCAACGCCACCATGCCGACCGGCTACACCGCTAACAACAGTCGAAAGGTGGCCGGGTTCCACTGCCTCTGCGTGGCGGTCGGTGCCATCTCCGCCCACCCCCTTGCCGGTTTCGTCGACGGCGACATCCTCCCCGAGTCGATCTGGGACATCTCGTTCCGCCCGGTCTGCTCCCCAGAGGGAATGGCCTACGATGCAAAATCGGGCGTATGGGTGGACATCTATCTGCAGAGCGTCGCCGGTAGCTCCACCCGCTCCGCCTACGGCGCCACCATCACCGACAGCCGAAACTGGATGGATTTCATCGACGACCTCGGCGCGGTCGGTAAGCGCCTGCTCTCCGACACCGAATTCCAGTTGGCGGCCGAGGGAAGCAACCAGGCGACCAACATCGCCGGCTCGGCCGATCCGGTCACTACCGGCGGCCACATCGACACCGCCGCCCGGCGCATGATCTCCAACATCGGCCTGGAGGACTGCTGCGGCGTCATGCACCAGTGGTTGCAGGATCAGTCATTCCGCTGCGATCCCGACGGCACGGTGCAGGCTGCGGGCAAAACATTTACGGTCACCTATGCGGCCGCTCCCGGCGGGAACCCGATCTATCTGAAACAGAGCTCGGACGGCCAATACTATCTGGCCTGCAACATGGCTACCGCCCTGGCGGACAAACAGATCGGCCCGGCCGATTATAAAGTCGTGATTAAGCACGAGGCCAACGCTTCAGCCGGTGCAGTTGGCCAGTTGTACTACAACTCCGGAGGCACAGCGCCGGCGAAGATCCTGTGCAACATCGCCAACATCGTCAAAGACGTATTTATCCCGACGCAGAACCCGGCCTTTGCCATGCAAATCAAACACGACGCCGCAGCGGCCAGCAACGGTCGGGCGCTCTATTACAACGACGGTGCCTCCAACCGCCTGGAATGCAACACCGCCAGCGCCGCCAACGATTCCGCCGATCTCGCCCTCAACAGCCAGGGGTTTGCATGGTATTCGCTCCCCGGCGGCAAGGGGCAGATGTACCGCCAAGGCACCAACGGTGACGTCAAGCTGCTGGCCGGCGGTTCTTGGATTAATGGGGCGTCTGCCGGTTCGCGCTGCCGTGCTGCGAGTAGCGCTCGCTGGCGTACGAGTGCGGATATCGGCGCGCGCGGGTGCGCCCGGAGCCAGTAATGCGAGACACGTTCTTCGCGCGAACCGGCGGTGAACGAGGGAAAACAGGTTGTGGCGCCAGTGGCTGCTGGCCGGCGGTAATTGGAATAATGGGACGACTGCCGGTTCGCGCTGCCGTAATGCGAATAACGCTCGCTGGAATACGAATACGAATATCGGCACGCGCGGGTGCACCCGGATACAGACGAGTCAAACTCCCTGGCTGGGCGCCATGACCCTGTCCGGTAGGTGAGAACCGAAAGGCAAAACACGAAACGGAGCGCGGGCGGGGCCAGTAGGGAGACCGAACATCACGCCCGGATTAAAGATTATGGCCAAGAGACACGGACAATTGTTTGAACAGATAACGAGCATGGAGAATCTGCGCCGCGCTTATGAAAAGGCCCGCCTCGGCAAGGCTCGGATGCGTAACGTCCAGCGCTTCGACCGCGACGTGGAGGGGAACCTCGCCCGGATCCGGCAGAGCCTCCTGGACAAGAGCTTTACCACCTCCCGCTACCAAGTGAAGAAGATCTTCGTTCCGAAGGAGCGGGACATCTACGTCCTCCCCTTCGCCCCCGACCGGATCGTCCAGCACGCCATCATGAATGTCCTGGAGCCGATCTGTGACGCCATGTTCATCCATGATTCCTATGCCTGCCGACAGGGGAAGGGTATCCACAGGGGGAGCCTGCGCACGATGGAGTTCGTCCGCAGATACCGCTATGTCCTCAAGTGCGACATCGCCAAGTTCTACCCCTCCATCGACCACGATGTCCTCTACGGCATCGTGCGGCAGAAGATCAAATGCCCTGACACCCTGCGGCTCCTGGAGGATATCATCTACTCCGTCCCGGGCGGGAAGAACGCCCCCATCGGCAACTTTACCAGCCAGTGGTTCTGTAACCTCTACCTGCACGAGCTCGACCGGCTGGTGAAGCACACTTACAAGATAAAGGGGTATCTGCGCTACTGCGACGACTTCTGCCTCTTCCACGACGACAAGACGTTCCTGCGGGAGATGAAGGAGATCATCCGAGAGTTCCTGGCCACCCGGCTCAAGCTCACCTTCAGCCGGGCCGAGTTGTTCCCCGTCTCCCAGGGGGTCGATTTTCTCGGCTACCGCCACTTCCGAAGCCACATCCTCCTGCGCAAGAGCACCGCTACCCGGGTGCGGCGCCGGCTGGCCGCCCTCCCCAAACTCCTGGCGACCGGCAAGATCACGGCGGAGCAGTACCGCTCGTCGCTCTCCTCCACCCGGGGCTGGCTCAAATGGGCCAACACCCACAACCTGGCCATCACCCTGCGGCTCGACGCCCTGGAGGCGAGATGTGCGGCCTGATACCCCGAAGCGTTTTGCCGAGTTCGTCGCGGACCGCATCCCGCTCGATGGGGAAAAGGTCAAACTCGACGCCATCGTCAATAGAGAGATCACCGTCATCGGCTACGCCATCAAGCGCAGCCGCTATGACAAGAATAACAGCGGCAAGTTCCTCACCCTCCAGTTCGAACTGGACGGAACCCGCCGGGTGCTCTTCACCGGCAGCGACGTCCTAATCGAACAGATGGAGAAATACGGCGACCGGATCCCGTTTCTGGCCACCATCAAGAAGATCGACCGATATTACACCCTCACCTGAGGAGGAGACATGCGCGGCATTCCCAGACATCTGAACACGAAGCAGGACTACCTGACCATCCGCAACGAATTCCCGCCCGAGGTGTGGCGGCCCCGGTTCCAGGCGCTCCTGGACGAGCGGTTTGCATGGCTGCCGGTTGGGCCGCTGGCCGAGGGCGAGCCGGGAGTGACCGACGACACCCACCGGGTGGTCGAGCTGCTCGACGAGGCCAGCCAGACCATGATCGAGCGCATCCAGGAAGAGTATCGGGAAGATCCGAATGCGACTATCTTCCGGCTGGGGTTTACGGTGGAGGAAGTGTCGCAACTGGTTGGTGAATGATGGATTCCGCAGCGTTTACCGCACTCATAACAGCCAAGATTCGCGACGCCTCCGGCGAGCTCAAGGAGAGCGACCTTCTAGCCGCTCTCACCGAGGCCCTGAAGTGCTACTCCAAGCACCGGCCCCTTCCTCTCTGCGCAGACATCCCTGGTCAGGACGGCGCAGACATCCCGCGCCCCGACGACTGGGCGGAGGGGATCTCCACCATTGAGCTCATTGAGTACCCGATCGGTAAGGTGCCCGAGTCACTCATCGACAGCCGGGACTGGCGCTTCTACCGGGCCCCATCCGGCATCTTCATCCGCTTCGCCACCATAACGCCGGCGTCGACCGAGCAGGTGCGGGTTCTCTACGGCGGGCTCCACACCGAGGCCACCCTGCCCGTGGCCGACGAGGAGGCCGTGGCCAACCTCGCCGCCGCCGTCTGTCTACGCCAGATGGCCGCCCGCTACGGCCAGACCAGCGACCCAACCATCGGCGCTGACGTGGTCAACTACCGCAGCAAGACCGACGAGTTCCGCCGGCTGGCCCAGGCCTACGAAGAGGCCGCCAACGCCCATCTCGGCATCGGCACCAAGACCGACACCGCCCCTGCCAGCGTCACCGCCCCCCGGCCCGACTCCAAACGCGTGCGGTTGACGCACTGGAGGAGGTAGGTGTGGCAGAGATACAGGTTGCTGGACCGCTGTTCGACGGCTCGGCCCAGGGAGACGTGCAGCGGCGGATTGAGCGGTTCATTACGTCGGCCACCCTTCTGGTGGCCCGCGAAGTTCAGAAACACACTCCCCAAGGCGTTTATGGGTACCAAGGAGGCCTGATTGCCAGTGTCGGGACGGAGATCAGCGGTAAGGGGACGATGCTCGTCAAGGGCGAAGTGTTCCACTCGAAACCTTACGGCGATGTGGTCGATAAAGGCAGATCACCCGGCAAGGGGATGCCTCCGGCGGGGACGCTGGAGCGCTGGATCGAGGTGAAATTCGGCGTCGACGCCAAAACCGCCAAACGGCTGGAATATGTGGTGCGTCGCAAAATCAGTCGAAAGGGTTTTGAAGGGGCGCACATGTTCGACAAGGGGCTGGATGACGCCTGGCCGGTGCTGGTGACGATGGCCCGGACCGCCGGGCTGGAGATAGCGAGGGACCTCAATGGCTAACCGTTACGCCGCCATCCTGGCCGACATCAAGACGATCCTGGCCGCCGTGCCCGGCGTCGGCACGGTCCACGACTACGAGCGCCAGTCCGCCGACTGGTCCAATTTTATCGGGCTGTTCAAGGATCCCGGCACCGGAAAGATCCTCGGCTGGGAGATCACCCGCCGCGCCGCCGCCGAGCACCAGGCCGGCGTCTATCTGCGCCACCACCAGTTTGTACTCAAGGGGTACATGGGGCTGCAGGACGCTGCCGGCAGCTCCAAGGTGTTCCAAGCCCTGTGTGAAGAGGTCTGTGCAATGTTCCGCAACGCCCCGGCCGGCGCCGGGTGGGAGTACCGAAACGGCGACGAGCCCGACCGCGCTCCCGCACAGATTGAGATCATCAATGACCGGATGTTCGGCGGCGTGCTCTGCCACTGCGCCGAGATTGCCCTGAGTGTCACCGAGCGCATCGTAGTTTAGAGAGAGGAGATTGCCATGAGTGATTTCAAGGTCACCACCAATGACGCCAGCGAGACGAAAGTCATCTCCGGCGAGCCGGTCGCAACGGCGGCCCAGCCCACGGCCGACCCGGCTGAACCCGCCGCCCCGAAGGGAGGGAAGAAGTAATGCTCACCAAACGCAGAGTAGTAGTCGCCAAGATCGAGACCGTGGAGGGGACGCCGGAGGCCCTGGTGGCGGGAGACGGCGGCATCATCGCCATCGACGCCAAATGGACGCCGGACATCAAGATGCTCTCCCGCGCCGCGGCGATCCCCACGCTCTCCAAGCTCCAGGACATCCCCGGCCTAGCTCTGTCCCGCATTCAGTTCAAGACCGAGTTGATGGGGCGCACTGCCGCGTTTGCGGCCGGCAATCTCCCGTACGTATCGCCGTTTCTGCGGGCCTGCGGCTTCGCCGAGACGCTGGTCACCACCCCGTCCGCGGAGACCGTCACCTATGCCCCGGCCTCCACGGGGCTGCCGTCGCTCACCATAGGACTCTACTCCGACGGCGTCATTAAGAAGATTGCCGGCGCGCGGGGGACAGTGAAGTTCACGGGTAACGTCGGCGAGCAGATCTGGGCCGAGTTCGACTTCCTCGGTGCGTACATCGCTCCAGTGGCCGGCGCCATGCTCTCACCCACCTTCCCGAGCCACCTGCCGCCCCGGCTCACGGGTGCCAATTTCACCGTGGGTGCGTTTTCGCCGACGCTCAAGAGCTTCGAGATCGACATGGGGAACAAACTCGCCCCGCGGGAGAACATGAACAGCGCCAGCGGCTACAAGAGCTTCATGCTCTCCGACCGGGATCCCCGCGGCAAGTTCGACCCGGAGATGGAGGCGATCGCCACCCACGACTGGTACGGCCGTTGGCTGGCCGGCACCTCCGGTGCGCTGAACATCGGGGCCATCGGGAGCGCCCAGTACAACAAGGTACAGATCACCGCCCCGAAACTCGCCTACGTCAAGGTGGCCGAGGGGGACCGCGAAGGGATCGAACTGGCCAACACAGACTTCCAGCTGGCCATGAACACTGGCGACGACGAGATCTCGATCGAATTCCTGTAAGGGGGGGGCGTGATGGAAAAGAGGTATGAAATTGACGGGAAGGTGTATCTCCAGCGGCCGCTGGTTCTGGGCCAGATCCGACAGTTGATGCCGATACTGGAGGGGGTGGCGATCCACCCCCAATCCGATGCCATGCAATTGATCGGCGCGCTGGGAGATAAAATGCCCAAAGCCCTGGCGGTGGTTCTGACTCCCGAGGGCACCTCGGTGCGCGACAAGGATCTGCAGGCTTTGGCCGAAGAGATCGAATTCGGAATCTCTCCGGAGCAGGTCTTTGTCGTGGTGGAGGATTTTTTCGACTGCAACCCGATAGCCTCGCTGTTGGAGAAGCTTTCGGGGGCGATGGTGAAAATAGTAGCGAAGCTGCCGCAGAAGATTGGGTCGAGTCCCTCGTCTGCATCCTCACCGACGGAGACATTACCCGCCGGGACGCTGTTTTTTGGGGATTCACCCCCGGAGAGTGCCGACCCTATCTCAGACACCGAAGCCGGGAGCTGACGTTCCGGGAGGCGGTCATCGCGTTCCTGGGGGCCGGCGGCCCGGCGGCAAAACAGAGTGCGCGGAAAGAACAGACAGTTGGAGAGTTCTGTAGGGGGAAAGACGTGGAGGAATGCCGGGGGATGTTCGGTGAGGGACTGGCGCGGGTCTGCGCCACGTGTCCGGACTAGTTGGTGAGGTGGTAGAGAATGATCACGACCAGTACGCCTGCCGCGATTACCCGCCCGATCCCGAAACGCCGCGGTGCTTCCTGAATAAAGTGTACCGTAGGCGATTCCCGGAATGCCTTCGGGACTGCTTTTCCGCCGAATACCATCACGGCCAGTGCGATGAGTACGATCACGAGTTCCATACGGGAATTCTACTATGACACCTAACCATGTTCAAGTGATCTTTGAAGCGATCAACCGCTTCAGCAACACCTTCGGTGTTCTGGGCGCCGAACTTGGGACGCTGCGGGGGCGGGTCGCGCTGGTGTCGGCCGAGTTCACGGCGGTCAAGATGGCGGTGGAGACGGTATTCAACGGCATTGCGGCAGCTCTCCAGCCGGGGATCGATGCGGTGGAGAATTTCCAGGCGTCGGTCGTGAAAACGGCAGCCATGATTACCTCGTTTCAGGGGAACAAGGGAGACATCTCCGAGAATTACCGCAAGGCCCACGATTATGCCGAGGCGCTGCAGAGCAAGCTGGAGGAGGTCGACGTCAAGACCATAGCAAGCGCCCAAGACCTGTCGCTCATCACCGAGGAGATGCTGAAACAGCGGGTGCTGCTGGATATCAACAGCCAGAAACAGGTTGACGGGTTCGTGAATATCGCGAACGCGGTAGCGACAGTTACCCAGGGGGCCGGGGCCAAGGAGATCCAGATCCGTCAGGAGGTCCGGGCGTTGATGCTCGGGCAGGTGGATGCTCAGAGCCAGTTGGCCTCACAGGTCAACGCGATGGTCGGCGGCGGGCTCAAGCAGAAGGTGGCGCTCTGGAAACAGGAAGGGACCCTCGTCGAGAACATTGGCGGGCTCCTCGTCGGCTATGCTGCCGCGTCGGGCGATATCCAGTCCCTCTGGAGCACCATCAAAAGCACCATGAGCACCATCGCCAACCAGATCCTGCGGGGTGGATTCACCCAGGCTTTTGGCGCCATCGTCGGGTCTCTGCAACGGATGGGCGACTACCTGAAGGAACACAAGAGTGACATTCAGGGGGTGATCCGGAAGGCATGGCTGGCCGTCAAAGGAACTCTGGAAACGGTTAAGTCGCTCCTCGATACCCAATGGGTATTGCTCAAGAGGATTGCCGGTCTGGTGGCGAAGATCTTCGATGACTGGGGAATGCTCCTCTACGTGGTGCTGCCGCCCCTGGCCGACCGGTTTTCCCATCTCTTGTCGCTTCTGAACGCCATTGTGAACGTGGGGTATGCCTTCGGGATGATCATGCTCGATTCGGTGGGTGCCGTGGGAGAGGCGATCGCCAAGATCGGCAAGGCGGCGTGGCAGGCCCTGACCGGTGATTTTGACGAGGCCCAGAAGACCCTCGGCGGGATGTTTGCCGGGGCGTTCGTCGAGCGGTTGAAGGATGATGCGGCCGTGATCAAGGGTGCCATGCTCGCCGCCGGCGAGGAGTGGCAGGCGCTGAAAGACCCCTTTGGCGAGATGGGGCGGCGATACGACGAATACCAGAAAAAGATCAACGCATCGAAAAAGAGTGCCGCCACGCCGACATTGCCGGCGGCACCTCTCACCAAGGAGCAGCTGCAGGAGGCCCGGGCGGCGGAAGAGTCCCGGCTCAAGGTAGAGTTGGAAGGGTACAAGGCGTCCCAGGAGCAACAGTCCGCCGTCCTGAAGCGCCGCGAGGCCGAGGTTGAGGAGTACTACAAGAGCGGTGTCATCTCCGAGCGGGAGTTCCAGGAGTGGAAGCGTCAGCTCCAGGAGGAAGGGATCAATAACGAAATCGCTCTCCTCCGGGAACAGGAGGTTGCCCAGCGGGCTTCGTGGGAAAAACGCAAGGGGCTTTTCTTCAGTGACGAGGGGCGTGAAAGGATCAAGGCCGCGGGTGATGTGGCCGCCGAGATCAAGAAGATCGATGCGGAAATCGCCAAAAAACGCGAGGAGCTGGCAACCATCGGCGTCAAGGGCCGTATCGACGAGATCGACTACTCGCGCAAGCTCACCCAGACCGAGCGGGACGGCGTCCTGAAGGTGCTGGAGGAGGAGATCGGCCTCCAGAAGCAGAAGAATGAGCTCCTGGCCGAGGAGGGGACGATTTCTCCCCTGGAGCTGAAAGAGCGGGAACTCGCGCTTGACCGGCAGCTTCTGCAGGCGAAGATCCGCAAACTTGAGATCGACCGGCAGCAGTCGCTCACCGATGCGGAGAAGGCGGCCAAGGCCGCGGAAGTCGAGACGCTCCGGAGACAGTTGGAGGGACTGGCGGTCCGGGGGACGGCGGATACCCTTCCCTACGGCGATTTCTTTGCCGGCTTCGCCAAGGGGATGAAGGCCTTCGCCGACAAGGCCCGGCAGACGTTCACCCTGGGTGCTGATATGGCCCGGGAGACGGCGCAGGCGATGAACCAGGCGTTTAGCGATTTCTTCTTCGACATGATGCAAGGGAAATTCAAAAACCTCGGCGAGGTGTTCGTGAGATTCCTGTCGGCGATTCAGCGCTCCATCGCCAACGTGTTGGCGCAGCTGGCTACCGAAGGTCTGATCAAAAAGTTCGGTTCCTTCTTCATGAACCTGTTCAACGGTTCCGGCGATCTGGAGTTCATCGACGCCGGTCCGCAGACGAAAGTGGCCCACCAGGGGGGGCTGATTCTCCACGCCGGCGGGCTTGTCCCCCGCCTTCACTTTGGGGGGCTCGCCTCCGACGAGGTGCCGGCGATCCTGCAGACACGGGAGCGGGTCCTCTCGCGGGAGCAGAACGCGCTGTTCGAGAAGTTCGTGAACAAGGCCGATAATCCGGCCGGGGTAAACGTCAGCATCAACCTGGAGAACAAGAGCGGCCAGCCGCTGGAGGCCAAGACCGGGGGGATGCGCTTCGACGGCCGCCGGTTCGTGATCGACGTGGTGCTTGACAGCATCAACGGCTACGGCGACCTCTACCACGCCATGAAGGGGGTGCGTTGATGCCGACCCCCGCCTTCCCCGCCCTTTCGGTTGTCCCGGCGGTCAGCGCCTGGAAGGAAAAGAAGGCCCTGGACCCGACCCTGCGCACCCAGACCGAAGGGGGCTATGTCCAGACCCGCCCCCGCTTCACTCGCATCCCCAAACGGTGGGAGATCGCCTACAAGGCGGGTAACGCCCTGCCGGCAGCGGACAAGGCGACCCTGGAGGCGTTCGAGACGACGGTCAAGGTCGGCTCGAACATGTTCACATGGCTCAATCCCCTCGACAACGTGACCTATAACGTGCGGCTGCGGGAACCGATCGAGTTCGCCCCCGAGGGGACCACGCTCCTCTGGCAGGCCCGGCTTATCCTGGAGCAGGTATGAAGTCGATCAGCTCGACCCTCACCATCGAAAAGAACCGCATCGCCACGGAAAACCCGTGGTTGGTGCTGCTCGACATCACCCTGACGGATGGGGTGACGAAGTTCTCCCTAGTGGCCAATACTGAGGATATCCAGTTCCAGGGGCGCACCTATACGGCCATGCCGTTCAACCTGATCCCCCCCAAGGAAAGCAGCAAGGGGGAAATCCCCACCGTGACCCTGGAGGTCTGCAACGTGACCCGGGTGATCCAGGGATATCTGGAGGCCCTCGACGGCGCCATCGGCAGCGGGGTTGTGATGCGGATCGTCAATGCCGCCTATCTGGCCGAGGACTATGCCGAGTTGGAGATGGAATTCGAGGTGCTGGCCGCAAAATGCAACGCCCAGTGGGTATCGTTTACCCTGGGGGCGCCGAGTCCGCTGCAGAAGCGATTTCCCCTCTACCGCTACATCGCCATGCATTGCAAGTGGGTCCAGGATTACAAGGGGGCCGAGTGCAAATACTCCGGGCCGTTGCCGGACTGCAAGGGAACCCTCGACGACTGCCGGGCGCATGGTAACAGCCGTCGGTTCGGGGGCGAGCCGGGGCTTTCCGGGGGAGGTGTCCGCCTTGTCTGAGGTCGATTGCACGGATCTGCTCGGCCGGCCGTTTGCCTACGGCGGCCGCGGCCCGGACGCTTACGACTGCTACGGTCTGGCGATGGAGGTCTGCCGGCGCGCGGGGATAGACCTCCCTGAGTGGCGGTCGGTCTGCGAACCGGTACTGATTCAAGACGGTTTTGAGGCGGGCAAGGAGTTCTTCGAGGAGCTTGCCGGTCCGCAGCCTTTCTGTATCGTGCTTCTCATGGTGCGGCCGCCGTACGTCTCCCACTGCGGGGTGATGCTCGATGGGGGGCGTTTCATTCATATCATGGAGCGCACCCGCGTGACCATCGAGCGGATCGACGGGCTCGCGTGGCGGCGGCGGGTACGCGGTTTCTACAGGTTTCGCGGCTAATGGAAAGACTCCAGCTCATCACCATCAAGAACCCCTTCGACCGGCGCGACCGGGACATCTCCACGGTCACGGTCCGGCGCTGCCTGCCGCTGGCGGAGCTCGTCCGGCAGCACATCCCCGCCGACCTGCCGGTGGTGGTGAGCCTGAACGGCCGGATGGTGCCGCGTAATGAGTGGGTGGTGACCTATCCGGCCGCCGGCGACCAGATCGTGATCATGCCGGAGGTGCAGGGGGGAGATACCGGGAAGAGCATCCTCCGGGCGGTGATTGTGATCGTCGCGACGGTGGTCGGAGCGGTACTCGGACAGTACTACCTCGGCCCGCTGATCGGAAGCATGATGGGCGGGGCCGTCAGTGCGGCCACTGCCGGCACCATTGGTGCAGCGATCGGCGCGGGGATCGGCGGGATGATTGGCGGGTTCGTCGCCAACGCCGTGCTCCCTCCACCAAAGGCCACGATCCCCTCCATCGACTCGGCGGGCTACGACACGTCGGCCACCTATGCCTGGAACCCCCAGAACACGCAGCAGCAGGGGCTGGTCATTCCCCGGTGGTACGGCACGAACCGCCTGTACGGCAACATCATCGCCAGCTATCTGGAGTCCGATGGCGAGAAACAGTATCTGAACGTCCTCATCTCCCTGGGAATGGGGCCGTACAAACGGCTCTACGATTTTCAGATCAACGACCAGCCGGTCGACAATCTGAAAGGGGTGGAGATCCACACCCGACTCGGCCATCTCGACCAGACCCCGATGATCCCCAACTTCAACGACACGAAAACCGAATACGCCGTTGGCGTGAAGATCGTTAACGACTCGCCCTACGTCTACACCACGGTCGGCAGCAGCTTTGACGGTCTGGAGGTGGATGTGACGTTTCCCCAGGGGCTTTGGTACGCCAACGACCAGGGGGGGCTTTCACCCGTGTCGGTGGATGTGCGGATCGAGGTGAAACGGCAGGGAGATGCGACGTGGAAGGCGCTGACCTCCCAGGTGATCCAGACCCAGCAGCAGGTGCTGACCGGGCGCTGGAGTGCCGGTTGCTGGGTCTCGGATGACTCGTCGTTGGTTCCCGCCGTCTGGTTGTCGTTGGCGGATGGGGGCAGTGATCCGCAGGCCCATTATGACGGTGAGCCGTACCCCCCACCCGATGAAGGGTATTACGGCGAATACGGCCCCTATTGGCGCTGGATCACGGAGACCGTCACGGAGACCGTTTCCCAGACCGTTGACTACGTGACGATCACGGGCTCCAAGACCGCCGCGATCCGCCGCACCTTCAAGGTCGGCGGTCTTTCTGCCGGAAGGTACGATATCCGGATCACGAACCTGACCGCCGACCAGACGACGACGCGCTATGGCGACGACATGTATCTGACGGCGGTGCGGGAGGTCCTGTCAGACGATTTCGAATATCCGCGCCAGGTGCTGGTCGGCATCAGGGCGCTGGCCACCGACCAGTTGTCGGGGAGTCTCCGCTTTTCCTGCATGGCCGACTGCGCTCTGGTGCGGATCTGGGACGGTGCGGCCTGGACGGTGGATGTCTCCGATGACCCGGCATGGGTCACCTGGGACCAGTTCACGCAGCCGGTGTTCGACAATAACCTGAACGTGGTCCGCTACGACGGGATGGACCCGGCCCGTCTCGACCTCGCCAAGTGGAAGGAGTGGCGCGACTATACCGCAACGCTGGTCCCGGACGGTGCCGGTGGCCAGGAGAAGCGGATCACTTTCAACGGCGGCTTCGACTCGGAATATTCGCTGTGGGATGCGGTGATGCAGGTCTGCCAGATGGGGCGGGCCGTGCCGATCTGGAACGGCATCCATCTGACGCTCGCCATCGACAAGCCGAGCGCCGCGGTGCAGCTTTTCACCGTGGGGAACATCGAGATCGATTCCTTCGAGGAGACATTCCTGCCGATGGCGGACCGCGCCTCGGAGATCGAGATCGATTTCATCAACTCGGAGAAGGGACCTGTCCGTGACAAGCTGACCGTGATCGACCCGACCAGCAGCAACAAGACCAACCGGGTAAGCTTGCAGCTGATCGGGTGCAATAAGCCGTCCCAGGCATGGCGGGCCGGCCAGTACCGGTTGAACTGCAACAAGCTCCTGACCCGCCTGGTCCGGTGGGGGGTGGACATCGATGCCATTGCCTGCACCGTGGGGGATGTGGTCAGGGTGCAGCACGATGTGCCGCAGTGGGGCGAAGGGGGACGGCTGGTAGCCGCCTCCACCAACACGGTGACCCTTGATAAGGAAATCACGTTGGCGGCGGGAAAGAGCTATTCGGTGATGGTGCGGCTCTCGGACGATACGGTAGTGGAGCGGGGAATCGCCAATTCTGCCGGCACGTACGATACCCTGACGGTTTCGGCGCCGTTCTCGACCGTGCCGCAGCCCTATGACGTTTACACTTTCGGGGAAGTGGGGAAGGTGGTTAAGGAGCTGCGACTCGTGGGGGTGGAGCCTGCGGGCGATCTCAAGAGGATCCTCGTCGGCACCGACTACAACGAGTCGATCGACGCCGCCGATTACGGCGAGCCGGTTATCCCCACCGTAAATGTCTCGGCCCTGGACGTGATGCCAGCGGTCACCGATCTGCATCTGGAGGAGCGACTCGTAAAGTCTCCCGACGGGGTTATCAATACGCTTCTTGCGGTCTCCTGGAAGATCCCGGCCGCATCTACCTATGGTAAGGCCGAGGTCTGGTATGACGTCGGAGGGGGCTGGGTCTACGCTGGAGATTCGCCCCTGGGGGAATTGATTGTCCCGGTGCTGGAGCTGCGCACCTACACAGTGGCTGTCCGGACAGTTAACACCGTCGGACAGAAAATGCCGCTCCAGAATGCGCCGCGAGCCACGATCACTACCCTCGGCAAGCAGGCCCCACCCGCCGATGTGGCTGGTTTCGGCGTGGAGATTGTCCGGGGGCAGATGCGGCTCTTCTGGGATGCCGTCGCTGACGCGGATCTGGCCGGTTACGAAATCCAGATGGGCACACTCGGATCTGTTTGGGACGCCGTCGGCACAACCGTGGTGATTACTGGCTATACCGGCACCACGCTGTATCTGCCGGTGTCCGGGGCCGGTCGGTTCGATTTCCTCATCAAGGCCATCGATACGACGCGGCACTACTCGGCAAACGCCTCCAGTACCTCCATCGATGTGACAGTCCCCAGGGCAATCGTCCACATCTATATGGGCGAAGATCTCTATACAACCAACGTGCCGAGTGTGGTGAAGAGCCGCGCCAAGTTCACGTGGGATGAGGTCGACTCCGACATAGAGTATTATGAGATTGAGCAGTGGGGCCCGGCTGATACCGGATGGGTCCCCCTCGGGCAGGTTGGGGGGGCGGCATACACGGTGGAGGACACGAAGCCCGGCACGTTGCAGTTTCGGGTACGCGGCGTGAATGCGTCGCGCCTCCCCGGGCCGTGGACCGCCACCAGTGTCATGCTGGAGGGTAAGACCGCACCGCCGAATCCTCCGGCCGCTATCGCCGCCCAGATCGTCGATAATCTGGTGAAGATCACTATTACCCCATCCGCTGACCTGGATCTGGCGTCCCATAGTATCCGCGTGGGTGCGTCATGGGCTGATGGAGTTGATATCGGCACCATCAGCCATCCCCAGAACACGTTTCTCTGGCGGCCCACCACGTCAGGCAACCTCCAGTTCTGGGTGAAATCCACCGACACGAGCAATATCGAATCGTTGATCGCATCAGGCTCCCCGGTGGTGGTAGTCTCCCCGCCAAACTTTGCACCGGGAGCGGTAATCACTCCCCAGGTCATAGATAATAACGTTCTGCTCAAATGGCCCGAGGCGGTGGGGTCGTACCCCGTCGACGTCTATGAGGTCCGTCGAGGACTCGATTTTGCCACGGCCCAGATCATCGGCCAGATCCGTGGCACGTTCACCACGATTTTTGAGACCGCTGCTGGAACCTATAAATATTGGGTCACGGCAATCGACACAGCAGAACTACTCAGTATGGGACCCTTGTCGGTTTACGCCACGGTAAACCAGCCCCCAGATTTCGTACTGCGCGACCAGCGCCCGCTGAACTGGGCTGCCGGCACAAAAACTAACTGCGTCGTCGATGCCGACGGTTCTCTGGTGGTGCCAGTAAACGCCACCGAGACGTTCCAGGACCATTTTGCCTCCCGCAGCTGGACATCACCCCAGGATCAGGTGACTGCCGGGTATTCCGTGTTTGTCCAGCCCGGCATGACCAGTGGCCAGTATGTGGAAGTCATCGATTACGGCACAACGATCCCAAGCAGCAAAATCACCCTTGACCTGACCCGCGTGACGGCCGCCGGAACGGTGACCCTGATACCGAAACTGTCATTATCGACCGACGGCAGCACTTGGACCGATTACGCCGAAGTGTACCAAGCTTATGCCGGTAACTTCCGCTACGTGAAGGTGACCCTCGACTTTGCCACCAGCGACGGCGGAGTTATGTGTATCTCCAACTCGTTGCTGCGCCTCGATCTCAAGAAGAAGACCATCAGTATCGCCGTGAATCTCCCTAGCACCACGGGGGATGGCGACCAGATCAACTTCGCTGACTACGGCGTCACTTTTATCGATGTAGAGGCTATAGCCCCTGGCGCTCCGTTTCTGAACAATACCAGCCTCGACCCTGTGCGGGTCATCGCGAACTTTGTCGACGTTCCCAACCCCACTTACTTTAAAGGCCTGGCATACGACAAAAACGGCAACCGTATCGCCCTCACCGGATCCAATAAAGCCAACTTCATCATCTCAGGAGTGTGACCCATGAAAAGACTGCTGCTGATCGTTGTACTGCTGTCCCACACCTTGGTGCTTGCGGCCGTTGCCGCCGACTGGAACAAGCCGACCCTCACCGATACCTACACCAGCTTTCTTACCTACCTTAACGCCAAGATCACCGATTCGGCCTTGTGGCTCGACAGCGGTTCCACCGTCCCTACCAACCTGCCGACAGGGAGCAAACGCTGGAACGCCAGCACCAACAAGTTCGAGAAGTGGACCGGATCCGCCTGGAGTGATCTCGCCGCGAACAACACTTACGGAATCAGCATCAGCGGCAATGCGGCAACCGCCACTACGGCCACTAACGCCACCAAGCTCAACAACTGGACGTGGTACTGGAGCGGGCAGCCCGGTCAGCCGTCCTGGGTATGGGGCGGTTCGGACGGCACGAATATGTATGTCTATAACCCGAGCAACTTCTCTGTGGCCGTAGCAACCAACGCGGGTAATGCCGACACCCTCGACGGACAGCACGGCAGTTACTATCAGCCAGCCAGCACTGCCATCACCACCAGCAACATCGGCAGCCAGAGCGTGAGTTATGCGACCAACGCCGGACAGCTTAACGGTCAGGCTGCCAGCTATTACCAACCGGCCAGCACTGCCATCACCACCAGCAACATCAGCAGCCAGAGCGTGAGTTATGCGACCAGCGCAGGCAATGCCGACACCGTTGACGGCAAGCATGCGAGCACTACCCCGGGGAACGGGGTGATTCCGGTCGGCGATATATATGGCCGAATTGCATGGGGAGCTAAACCAGCGGTAAAGATTTCTGGCGGTGTCAACGCGGGCGGTTCGTACTTGGTAACTTTGACAACTGGAGTTGCCGGCACAATCCCGATCAACAGCATATCGTGGGACGCCGATAATATGATGGGGACAAACTGGATCATTGGCCGGTGGACGATGCCGGGGGGCTCAAAGGCGCGGCTCTCAGCTCACATCGTCTTTTCCTCTAACGCGACCGGTGTGAGACAGGTGTTAATAAAAAAGAACGGGGCTGCGTTTCTGAGCAAAACTGTTGCCGCCGTTAACGGCTACAACACTGCCGTGGAGGTTATTACTCCAATTTTACCTGTTTCTTCTGGAGATTATTTTGACGTGCAGGCTATGCAGACGTCAGGCGGTAATCTGACGTTGGTCCCCAACGAAACTATGGCGGTAATGGAGTTGCTGGAATGAGACCAGTCATGGGGGTTCTGATTATGAGGAAATGGGGGATTTGGGCTGCGATCCTGTTGTGTCTGGCTACGGACAGTCACGCTGGGGAATTGATATTCGGTGCCGGGCCGCTTGTCGATACCAACGTTGCGGCCTCTGCCTACGGCGGTCGCGCGCGGTTCGTTTTCGATGTACAAGCGCGTAATAATTACGGTCGAGTGGCTCCGTATTTTGGGATCGAGACCCTTTTCGGAGATCATGCCGGTAACGGAATATTCAACCCAGTTGCGGCAAAATGGACGGTAGGGGTCCGCATTCGTCTGCTCGACACCCTCTATGTCGTGGCAGAACACTACAGTCGACACGCGATCGACGGTTGGCGTGACACGGAAAAGTTCACCTCACTCAAACTCGAGCATCGTTTTACCTGGGGGCCATAAGGACTGCCGGGGAAAAAAGAGGAAGCGGCCGGAGCATGCTGGAACATGCCCCGGCCGCCCAACACACTGACCATACCAGTGAGCCAGGCCTAGGCTTCCCGCCACGTCGACGCGGCGGCTTGAGTCTATCAAGCCACACTTGATAAATCAAGGAGGGCTCACGATGAATCATTCCCCGATCATTCCCTGGATCGGCGGCAAGCGCCGCCTCGCCAAACACATTCTCCCTTTGTTTCCTGAGCACTCCTGCTATGTCGAGCCGTTCAGCGGCGCAGCTGCCATGTTCTTCCTGAAACCGCCGTCCGATGTCGAGGTCCTCAACGACTGCAACGACGATCTCATTACCCTTTATCGCGTTCTCCAGCATCACCTCGAAGAGTTCGTGCGCCACTTCAAATGGTCGCTGGTCTCGCGCCGGATGTTCGAATGGCTGAAGAGAACCCCGCCGGAAACCCTTACCGACATCCAGCGCGCTGCAAGGTTCTACTATCTCCAGAAGCTCTCGTTTGGGGGCAAAGTTAGCAGCCGCACCTTTGGCATTGCAGCCACCAGCGCACCACGACTGAACCTGCTCCGCATCGAGGAGGATCTGAGCCAAGCACACCTGAGACTCGCTCGAGCATATATTGAACACTTAGACTGGCGAACCTGCGTCGAAAAATACGACCGCACAGCGACACTATTCTTTATGGACCCACCATACTGGGAGACAGAAGGATACGGCGTAGAATTCGGCCTGGAACGTTACCACGAACTTGCCGAGGTCATGGGAAGGATGAAAGGCAAGGCAATTCTGACTATAAATGATCATCCGACCATGCAGGAGATATTCGGAGGATTCAGGGTGGAAATTGTGAAGATCAACTACACCGTCGGAGGGGTAGGAAAAGGTCAAGGTCGACAGGAAATGACCGTGAGAAACTGGTAGTTGTTAAAACAAAATTGAAACCATCAAGCGTTTTTGCGCGGCGAGTTATGACATTTTTTCGGGCTGAGTTATGACAGCGGGTTTCATTTTCACTAAGGTATTGACAAACCGCATCAAACACTGCATAAGCTGAAATCGACATACGAAAACATCTTCTCCGAGCCGTCACACCTAAAAGGCATCAGCCTCACGGTGAACGGCCAACGGGCTTCGCGGGAAACGGCGTCGCCTCCCTTTTGGAAAGGAGAACGCTTTATACGCCTGCGTGGGTATGGGGCCTCTTTCCATTTTGGGAAGAGGCCCTTTTGTTATCAGCGACCGTCGGCAGGCGGCTTGCCATGCCGGCGGTCGTTTCGGTGAGGTTCTCATCGTTATCTACCCATCAGGAGGAAGACGTGAACAGAAAGAAGATTGCAGCAGTACCGGCCGTTCTCGCCGCCCTTGCCGTCTGCGGCAGCGCGGAGGCCAAGACCCTGGAGGATATCCTCAAGGAGAAGGGTGTCATCACCGAAGCCGACTACAAGGAAGTGACCAAGAGCAAACCGTTCGACTACAAGCTCGGCAACGGCTTCACCCTCACCTCGCCGGACGAGAAGTTCCAGCTCACTCTCGGCGGCCGGCTCCAGACCCGCTACACCTTCACCGACCTGGAAGAGAACAGCGCCACGAAACCCGACACGAGCAAGTGGGAGGCAAGGCGGGTAAAGTTCTGGCTGAAGGGTCACGCCTACACCAAGGACCTGACCTACCTGTACCAGGTGGATTTCGCCCAAAGCGGCTCCTCCAAGATGCTCGACTATGCCTATCTGAACTACCGGTTCATCGACGAGGTTCAACTCCTTGCCGGCCAGGCCAAGGTCCCCTTCGGCCGCCAGTGGCTGAACGTCTCCGGGTACCAGCAGTTCGTCGACCGCTCCACCGCATCCGACATGTTCCAACCGGGCTACGACGTGGGGGCGAAGCTCGGCGGTGACATCATGAAGGGGCTCGCCACCTATGAGTTCGGCGTCTACGGCGGCGCCGGCAAGAGCACCGTCCGCAGCTCCAACGACAACGCCATCGCCGCCCGGGCCACCATCAACCCCTTCGGCAAGATGGCCTACTCCGAGAGCGACCTGGACAACAGCCCGAAACCGCTCCTCTCCGTCGGCGCCAACTACTACCGGAACACCCTGAACAAGACGGGCGCCACCACCCTCGAATCAAACAACATCACCCTGGCGGGGACCAGCGGCTGGCTCGGCAAGGGGCTTAGCACCTTCGCCACCACCGAGAAGATCGACGTCAACACCTGGGGCGTGGATGCCGCCTTCAAGTGGCTCGGCGCCTCGGCCCAGGCCGAATACCTCGTGGGTCAGGCCGACGGCCAGAGCAGCAGCAACACCCTGCGGGCCCACGGCTTCTACGCCCAGGCGGGCTACTGCATCATCCCGAAGACCCTGGAGGTGGCGTTCCGCTACTCCTACGTCGACCCCAACCGCGACAAGGCCAACGATCTCATCACCGACACCCAGGGGGCGGTTTCGTACTACTTCAGCAAGCACAACCTGAAGCTCCAGGCCGACGTCACCAACACCCACGACCAGTCGAAGGGGAAGACCGACGACAAGCAGTACCGGCTCCAGGCACAGATCATCTTCTAGGCGCCCGCCGCCGCGGAGAAGGTTATGCCTCTCCGCGGCACGCCGTGCCGGCCAGGGAGCTTCACGAAACGACAAACAGTGGTATAGTACGGGAGACAACGCCATGGTCCACGTAACACCTACCCCCATCAATCCGTCGGAGCTCTACGAAGCCATCGCAAAGAACAGTTCCGGGTCGGTGGTGTTTCATTACGCCGTGGTCAAGGAAGCGAACGGCGACCGGCCGACCACCTGCATCGACTACCAGGCCAGCGGCGACACCGAGGGGGAGCTGGCGGCAATCGCCGCCGAGCTGCAGGAGAAGTGGACCCTTGAGGACGTTCTCCTGGTCCGGCGGACCGGCCGGCTCCGGGTGGGGGACATCATCTCCCTGGTGGCGACCAGTTCCCCCAACAGCTCCGACGCCTTCGAGGCGTGCCAGCACGGCATCGCCCGCCTGAAGAAGATGACGACGATCAAAAAAGACGAACAGCGCGGATAAGAAGATCAAAAAACGGAGGCATTATGAAATCGTTACGCGGCATATTCCTTGCCCTCATCGCCCTTGTGCTCCTCTGCAGCGCGGCCTCGGCCGAAGAACGGCTCAAGATGTCCACCACCACCTCCACCCAGGACTCGGGGCTCCTGAGGGTTCTCCTCCCCCCGTTCGAGCAGAAGTATCACTGCAAGGTCGACGTGATCGCCGTCGGCACCGGCCAGGCCCTGAAGATCGGCGAGGCGGGGGACGTGGACGTGGTCTTCGTCCACGCCCGCAAACTGGAGGATAAGTTCGTGGCCAACGGCTTCGGGGTGAACCGCCGGGACGTCATGTACAACGACTTCGTCATCATCGGCCCGAAGAGCGACCCGGCCGGCATCGCCCGCGCGAAGACCGCGGCCGAGGCGCTGACGATGATTGCCGCCAGGGGGGCCACCTTCATCTCCCGGGGTGACAAGTCGGGGACCCACGTGAAGGAGAAGGAGCTGTGGCAGGCCGCCGGCATCGAGCCGAAGGGAAGCTGGTACATCGAGGCGGGCCAGGGAATGGGACCGGTCATCACCATGGCGACCGAGCGCCAGGCGTACACGCTCACCGACCGCGGGACCTACAACGCCTACAAGGGGAAGAAGACCGACCTGGTGATCAACTTCCAGGGAGAGAAGGGGCTTTTCAACGCCTACGGGGTGATCGCCGTGAACCCGAAGAAGTTTCCCCACGTGAAGTATGACCTGGCCATGAAATTCATCGACTACGTCACCGGCCCCGAGGGACAGAAGATCATCGCCGGTTACAAGGCCCACGGCGAGCCGGTCTTCTTCATCTACAAGAAATAGGAATCGCGGATGGGGTTTCTCGCCGATACGTTCCGCACCGCCCTCGACCTTATTGCCTCCTTCGACCCGGATGTGGTCAATGCCGTTTCGACATCGCTGGGGGTCGCCCTCTGGTCGATCCTCTTCGCCACCCTGGCCGGCGTGCCGGCCGGGGTGGCCGTGGCGGTCACCGAATTCACCGGAAAGCGCGCGGTGATCACCCTTCTCAACACCCTCATGGCGCTGCCGACGGTGGTGGTGGGGCTGGCGGTCTACGGCATCATCAGCCGCCAGGGTCCCCTCGGGGAACTGGGGCTCCTCTTCACCCCCAAGGCGATGGTCGTCGGTCAGACCATCCTCGCCATCCCGATTGTGGCCAACTACACCCTGGGGACCGTCAAGGGGGCCGACCCCCGCATCGTCCCGACCGCCCTCACCCTGGGGGCGGGTCCCTTCCAGAGCATCCGCCAGCTGGTGCAGGAGCTCCGCTTCGGGATCATGGCCGCGGTCATCGCCGGCTTCGGCCGGGTGGTGGCCGAGGTAGGGGTGGCGATGATGCTGGGCGGCAACATCCGCGGCTACACCCGGACCATGACCACCGCCATCGCCATGGAGACCGGGAAGGGCGAATTCGCCCTGGGGCTGGCCCTGGGGCTCATCCTGATGGGGGTGGCGCTCCTGGTGAACCTCTTTCTCAACATCCTTCAGCAGAGGTAAGCCGCCGTGAACGAGCTCTACCACCTGGCATCAATCCGGAAATGCTACGGCGAGCGGACGGTCCTCGTCATCGACGACCTTGCGCTCGCCGCCGGAAACCTCTACACTCTTACCGGGGCCAACGGTTCGGGGAAGACCACCCTCCTCACCCTCCTCGCCTTCCTCGCCCCCCCCTCATCGGGGGAACTCCGCTACGGCGGGGAGCCGGTCCGCTGGACCAACGCCGCCCTTCTCTCCCTGCGCCGGCAGGTGACGCTGCTGCACCAGTCGCCGTACCTCTTCAACGGCAGCGTCTTTGCCAACGTCGCCTTCGGCCTGAAGATGCGGGGGATCAGGGGAGAGGAGAAACGGCGCCGGGTGGAGCGCTCCCTGGAACAGGTGGGGCTGCCGGGGTTCGGCCATCGCCGCGCCCGGGAGCTCTCCGGCGGCGAGTCCCAGCGGGTCGCCATGGCCCGCGCCCTGGTCCTGGAACCGAAGGTGCTCCTCCTCGACGAGCCCCTCGCCAACGTCGACCGGGCGACCTGCGAGCACCTCGAACAGGTCATCGTCTCGCTCCCCGGCAACGGGACCACGGTCATCATGACCACCCACGACCCGGAGCAGCCCCACCGGCTCGGGGGGGAGCAGATCCGCCTGGTCGCCGGGAAACTTGCCTGACCGGCCGGTTCGCCGGCCACCGCAACAATCACCGACAAAGGAGTCCGCAAGCCGTGCCAACCTTTGAAGAAGCCCGCCGCATCATCCTCGACCGCGTCTCCCCCCTGGGGGTCGAACGGGTCGGGGTGCTCGAATCCCTGGGGCGCGTCATCGCCGAGGAGATCGTCGCGCCGTGGGACATGCCCCTGTGCGACAACTCGGCCATGGACGGCTTTGCCGTACGCGCCGCCGACTGCAGCGCCATCCCG